>JAAUTE010000137.1 GCA_012031815.1 Chloroflexaceae bacterium | reverse complement strand
GGTTAAAACCAGACCGCTAAGGTTATCGAGGCTTACGGGGGTCAAAAAGCCGCCGCCCTGTAGCAACCACAGCACCAGGGTATAAACTATTAACCAGGCAAAAAACACGGTTTTTGGCTAGCTGGGGAAGGTTTTGAGCTATGTTTTTGCCGAGGCTCCGACCTAGCAGCAATAGTACTAACATTGCCACTAGAATTACAGCAGCGGTGGTGCCGATGGTTGGCGTTAAACCAATAAAAATTAGGGCGAGAATGCCAAAAATCAGCAAATCTCCACGGTTAAATAAAGAAACATCGGGCGTTAAAATTCCCCAGGAAAGTCCTGTTTGCGTCACAATCAAGCCCAGGCTCGCCCAAACGCGCCACAGTAATTCCACTGGATATCGTCCAGCAAAATACAGCCTTAGATTTGCCGTAACCGCTTCCCATTGAGCAACGGTTGCCGTCCAAGACAAGATTGCGATCGCCAGCCAGAGCGCCAGGGATAAACTAACGAAGGTCAGAAGGCTATTAAACCAACTATTGAAGAGGTTTTGCCGCATCCACGACCAGGGGCGACGCTGAGCCGGGGAGCGGGGGATTAAACGCTCAGTCATGGCGAGTTATCCAGTAGCACTGAGGCTTAAGCTATCACGAACTAGCCAGAACTGGCGAAAATCATGGGCAAATATTCTGGTTATGCTCTTTTAAATTAGTAATTTTCCAGATCTACCGAATCGGGGTCTAATTCCCACCGATTTTCGTCGCGACGGTTGAGTTTATCGACGCCGGCCACTACCTCCCTATCCCTCATTTCAATTCCCATTGATTGACCGAGGCGATCGACATCAACCTGACCGGGGGTTGGGGTTTGTCCTCCTACCGCTTCTTCTCCCACAACTTCGGCTTGATATTGATTGGCATCCCAATCGCCTCCTGTTGGGGCTGAGGTAGGAATATTATCAACTCTGTTCTCTAAATCTTCCTCATTAATCAAATAGCGATCGCCAAATGAATGATCTTGACCAAATTTGTCCGAGGAAGGAAGAGGATTTTGGTTGGGGCGTTCATCGCTCATAAATTTTTCAGGTAGTTTTCAAGGTAGGTTTATTCCAATTAAAAATTAGGCCCAGGCAATCGGGGGAATACCTAGACCTAAAATCCTCAACTTTTACCTAGTCGAGGGCACGCTTAGCCTTGTCTTTGAGATCTTCAGCGGCATGACGGGTTTCAGCTTCAGCTTGCTTGGCTTTGCCTTCAGCGCGGTCTTGGGGGTCGCCCGTCACGTTGCCGGCTGCCTCTTGGACTTTGCCTTCAATATTTTTGGCGGTTGCTTTAGCTCTATCTTCTGCACTCATGTTATTGAATGTCTCCTAAGTTAGTTAGTTTTCCCTTTGCTAAAACCAGTTTTTGTCTGATCCCAACCCTCCTAATCTAATTTCCCAGTCCCTTCTCCTGCTTCATTCAAAAGAGATAATTTATGCAAGTGAAATACAAAACTCTACCAATCAGGAGAGATAGTTTTTGGATTCCTGAAAAATGTATTGCTTTTTGGCTTGGCGATCGCCTAATAATTTTCTGCCATCAGTCCCTAGCAAGGTATTCCGATTAATGGAAGGACATATTTGCTTTTTTTATTGATTTACTTGGGCATTTAAACAGAGCTTGACCAAATATTCAAATCGTAAACATCCTGATTTACTCAACACGCTGACTGTTCCCAGCGATCGCGGCGTCAAACTAGGGGCGATGGCCTCAAAAATTCTGACGGTTCTGGCGCTTAAAATATGACTTCCCCTGGGGAATAATGCCTGCTATCATCCTCCGAGAGGAGTACTCTGTATTTGTATAAAAACATAGCATAAAGCTTTAAACGTCAAGAAAACTTTTCTTAACCTTTTAATGACGTAGCAGTGCGAAGGTGTTGGGGAAAGCTGACTTGTCCGAGAGCTGATTCGGGGTGTTAAAAAGCCTATAGAAAACCCTCTGTAAAATCAGGAGTTTAAGAGCGGTTAACCCTAGCTTGCCCCGAACAACTTGGACAATATCAGCATTTGTCGAAACTGGAGATAATATATCATGGCAGACTTTGGATACACCATTTCTGATACGACCTTCAATGTCTATCGGATCGATCTCGAAACCCTGACGGCAGAAAATGTCGGTACTTTATCTGCCCTCGCTCCCCAAGACTTAGAAGGTTTGGGTAGTGAAGGAACCACCATTTATGCGGTTGAGGAAACCGTTGCAGCAGATCCCGCAACCGGAGCGCCGGAGTCGGCTGGAGACGTACTGGTGTTTGAAGCCCCCACCGCCGCCGCCCCCGACCAACAGATCGCTGCGATGGAACTGGTTCTCGATCCTGCCATTCCCTTCGGAGATGAAGTCGGTGCCGATTTCGATTCCGGTTCCTTGTTTATTCTCCGTGCCGATGCCGAGGGCGGTAGCACCCTGATCAGTGTTGATCCCCTAACGGGTGCTGCAACCCAAATCGGTACGTCTCCCAATTTTGCTGATGGATTGGCCATTAGCTCGGCGGGCGCTTTTGCCGTTGATTTCTCTGGCGCTGATACGCTTTACAGTCTTGATGTAACAACTGGCGCCTTGACAGCCGTTGGCCCGCTTTCCGCCGATGGAGCGACGGATTTCGACGCTGATTCTGGTCTTGGCTTCACTTCCGAGGATCAGCTCATTGCCTTTACAGAAGATGGCAACCTATATTCTGTAGACACCAGCACTGGTGCGGCTGAGCTGTTAGGCAACGTTACCCTGGGTGGCGCGCCCCTTGCCGAAGTTGATGGCGGCGATCTGGAAGGTTTCACCATCATTGCTACTCCCGACATCATGGTTCCCGGTGGTGACATGATGGGAATGGACATGCCGAACATGCCGATGGTGTAACACTTTATTCCACGGTGTCAGCAACAACTAACTCATTTTGCCGCAAGCGTTCTCATTGCTAAGCTGTGCGGACAGATAATCTCAGATAATCCTGCCCAGCCATTGATGGTTTAAGGGCAGATTTTTTTGATTGTCAATCTAGTTGAGGTTGGCCGTGATTTCCTCGTTAAAGGCGGGTTTGGCGTCCAGGCCGCCCGTGGGAATGGAGGCAATCAGTTGGCGGGTGTAGTCGCTTTGGGGCTGGCGGTAGACTTGCTCGGCGGGGCCAATTTCTTCGATTTTGCCTCGGTTCATCACCATGATGCGATCGCTCATAAATTTAACGACGCTCAGATCGTGGGAGATGAAAATATAGGTCAGGCCGAATTCGCCTTGGAGTTCTTTGAGGAGATTGAGGACTTGGGCCTGGACGGAGACATCGAGGGCGGAAACCGATTCGTCGCAGATAATGAACTGGGGATTGAGGGCCAAGGCCCTGGCAATGCAGACCCGCTGACGCTGGCCGCCGGAGAATTCGTGGGGATAGCGGTTCATCCAGTTGGGATCGAGGCCCACCCGCTCTAGCAGGTAAGCCACCCGTTCCCGGCGCTTGCGAGGGTTGCCGCCCTGACGGTGGATGACCAGGGGTTCGGCGATCGCCTTGGCGATGGTGAGGCGGGGGTTGAGGGAATTGTAGGGGTTTTGGAAAATAATTTGTATTTCCCGGCGAATGGCTCGGAGTTTGCGGTCTCTGGATGGCCAGGGGCTGATGTTTTCCCCGCGAAAGATAATTTGGCCATCGAGGGCATCGAGGAGGCGTAGGATGGCGCGGGCCAGAGTGGATTTGCCGCAGCCGGATTCGCCTACCAGTCCCAGGGTTTCGCCAGGATACACCGCAAAGGAAACATCATTAACGGCCATAAAATAGCGTTTGGTTTGGCCAAAGATGCCTTTTTGCGGGAAACCGACCCGCAGGTTGGTCACACTGACTAAGGGGTCTTGGGTCTGGAGGCGGGCGAGACGCTCTTCTAGTTCCTGGGGTGGGACGGTGGCTTGCTGTTCTAAAACTGGGGCATCGGGGCGATCGCAAATTTTCGAGCTGGCCGTGGGTGGTTTTCACTTCCATAAAATCGGCAACCGTAGGCAAGATCCGCAGGCGGCGATCGAGGCGGGGACGACAGGCCAGTAAACCCTTGGTGTAGGGGATGTTTGGGGCTGATGCAAGAGGCGATCGATGGGGCCCGCTTCGACGATTTTGCCCTGGTACATGACGGCGACGGCATCGGCAATTTCGGCAATGACGCCGAGATCGTGGCTGATAAACACCGTGGACATCTGGCGATCGCTGGCGAGCTGGCGCAGTAGATCGAGGATACCGGCTTGGACGGTTACATCTAGGGCAGTGGTGGGTTCGTCGGCAATTAACAGGGTGGGATTACAGGAGATGGCCATAGCGATGGTCACCCGCTGGAGCTGGCCGCCGGAAAGTTGGTGGGGGTAGCGTTTGAGGAAAGCTTGTTTGTAGTCGTTGATTTGCTGGCTGAGGTCGCGATCGCTGAGGTTGCCGGTGGTTTCGCTGCGGAATTGCTCGCGGAGTTGGTCGTCGCTGGGGAGGAGTTTAACTTCCTGGAGGCGAGAGAGGGCCTGGCGTCGGGCTTCTTGGGGAGAGACGGTCTGGTGGAGGCGGATGGCTTCGGTAATTTGGAAACCGATGGTATAAACCGGGTTGAGGGCGCTCATCGGTTCCTGGAAAATCATGGCGACTTGGCCCCCTCGATAGCGCCGGCGATCGCGTTCGCTGAGGCGGAGGAGATCCACGGATTGACCGGGAGCGGCAGAGAAGAGAATTTCGCCTTGGGAGATAACGCCTGGATGGGGGACGAGACCATGATGGCTAGTGACGTGACGGATTTACCGGAACCTGACTCGCCGACAATTCCCAGGGTTTGGCCCCGTTGGAGGCGGAAACTGATGCCATCAACGGCGATCGCTGGGCCAGATTCGCTCAAAAATTGGACTTGCAGGTTGCGAACGTCAAGAACAGCGTCACTCATGGGGAAATGGGCTACTTAAATTTACCCGGATCTTAACCGAAGTCTCCGGCCAATAATGTTAAGGAGCATAGACGCGGCTGGGCGGGGTGGATGGTTGAGCGGTAAGCGAAGCCATGCCGAAGGCTTATCGCGCTTGCTGCACCGAGCTTTTTTCTTGACAGTCCGAGTTATTTTCTTGACCGTTGCAGAAATTTTCTCGGAAGGCGAAGCCTTTTTCTCGGAGCGCCGAGCTATTTTGTATAACGTTTTACAAATTTTCTCGGAGTGCCAAGCCTTTTTCTCGGAAGGCGGAGCTTTTTTCTTGGCCGTTGCAGAAATTTTCTCGGAGGGCCGAGTTATTTTCTCGAACCGTCAAGCTATTTTCTGGGATGGTGGCGATCGTAAGGACAAAAAACGAGAATCAAGCTCGATTTGTGGACAAAGAGGAAAATCCCCCGGCAACAGTAGGCGATCGCTGAACCGTGGCAAAGGAGAACACAAGAAATATTGCGATTCGATATAGACTGAGAAACAACAATTCCTGTGATTTGCCTAGTTGATCGCTACAAAGTAGCTAGCTGGCCATGAAGCCTAGAAATCCTCTGTTTCAGAAATGTCTAGCTTATCTTGAGTCCCTGCCCCATATCCAGGCGGCGATTGCGGGTGAACCTTATTTAACGAGTAACGTAGCAGCAGATGGACAATTGACGCTTAAAAGGTTTAATACAAGCGCAAATTATGTCTGTGAGATAAAAACAGAACTCACGGATGAAACTTTTGAGGACGTTGCTAAATATTTCTTTTATTTAAAAGAAAAACTAAGCCCAGGAGAACGACCGTTACTGATTACGCGCCGCCTGTCTAATTGGATTGTCGATCGCCTTTTGGATGAAGATATTGAGTTTATCGATGTGGAAGGCAACGTTTATTTAAATAGTCCAGGGATTTATATTTTGGTTCGCGAGCCAAAACTCAAAGAAAAAAGCCAAAAAATCTTCAGAAATAACGCCAGATGCCTTGCAAGTCATATACGCTTTGCTTAACAAGCCTGAACTCTTAGTAACTTGCACGGAGAAGGCGATCGCTGATTTCTCAGGAATTAGCCTCAGAACCGTCAAAAGTACCTTAGAGGAACTTGAGGGCTTAAACTACATCAGGCGAAAGACCCAAGGATTTGAAATTATTGATTATGTCAAACTTTTGGAAAGATGGGAGCTTGGTTACCTCGAAGAATTACGCGCCAAACTGCTTATTGGAACGTTTAGCCCGATCGCCCAAAGAACATTTGAAGAAACCAAACCGAAAATTAGAGAACTAGCTCAGGCAGGAGACTACTTAATTGGTGGAGAGCTTGGAGCCGCAATCATAACCGATTACCTTCGACCAATCGGGGCGACATTACACCTTCAAGATCGCAATGAAGAACAGAAACTAGCGGTTAAGCTCAAACTCAAACCCGATCCCGAAGGCAAAATTATATTTCTGCAAAACTTTGGACATTACGAGATATTTGGCGAGAGTTTAGCGCATCCTTTGCTGATTCACGCTGAACTTACCTTTGAGGGCAACAGTCGCCTGAAAGAAGTTGCCCAGATTATTTATGACCGCTACATCGATAGGATTTTAGCCGCATGATTGGCGATCGCGAAAAGCAAGCACTAGCCGACTTAGCAGCAATCATTGAAAGCTTAGATTTAACGGTGCTTTTGGTTGGTGCTGGCGCAAGGTTCTTGATTTTCGATCTAAGATTTAAAGTTGAAGGTAGAGGAACGAAGGATTGGGATGTGGCAATACCTTTAGAAAGTTGGCAGGATTATCAAACACTTTGCGAGACTTTAGTTGCAGGGAATTCTCCTTGCTTTAAAACCACAGAGATTTTACATAGGTTTGAACACGTTGCGACGCAAATAACGGTTGATATTGTTCCTTTTGGCAAAATTGGTGAGCCATCTCAAGAAATTGTCTGGCCATGTAGCGGCAATTTAATGAATGTTCTAGGCTTTTCTGAAGCAATGTCACAAGCCGAATCAGTACAACTTAGTGATGATTTTGCAATTAGAGTAGTCAACATATCTTCATTCATTGTACTAAAAGTATTTGCCTGGGGCGATCGCGGAGAACGTACTAATAAAGACCTTGAAGATATTGAGCTTATTTTGGCAAGGTATGAAGATGATGAACGAGCTTATGAGGAGCTATCACAACAGCTAGCCAGTGGAGAGATTAATTTATTAGATGCCAGTATTTATTTACTCGGACAAGATATCGGTAGAAAATTTCAACAAAATACTCTCCTCAAGTTGAATGAGTTATTAGAGCGCTTGATTCAGAAATACGATGGTGATGAGGTAAAATCTCTAGGATATAATTTAAAAATTTTGCAGAGAGGCATCCAATCCGCTAATTAATCAGCCAATTCTACCGGTTTAGCCAACATTGCTGTCATTTCATGAAATCTGACTATTGCCAGCAGAATTTTAGGTTTCGGGAATAAAACTGAGTGACTCGATAAAAAAGCCGGACGCCCCACCTAAACCCCGTGTCCCAACCGGATGCGATCGCACTTGCTGCACCGAGCTTTTTTCCCCACGGTCAAGCTATTTTGTAGAACGTTTTACAAATTTTCTCGAAAGACCAAGCTTTTTTCTTGGCGGTTGCAGAAATTTTCCTGGCAGAGGCCATTTCTTCCACTTGGGAAGATTAGCGATCGCCGCTGTGATAAGCATTGGCAGTGCGATCGCCAAAACAGAGGATTAATCATCCATCTGCCAGGGTTCGGCAAGGTTATTTTCGTCGAGGATGTGCTTCGGGCGCAAAACTAGGATAACTTCCCCCACCAGCTCCAGCTCCGGCTCTGTTTCAAACCAGCGCACGGTCAATTGCCCCTCTTCCTCCACCAAATAGTAGTGGCTGTTGTTCCAGCTTTCAAATTGGCGATCGACCACCAGTAAGACCGTTTCTGCCAAGCTCGAATCCATCCGCGGCAGCTCGTTGCTGCGACA
This sequence comes from Chloroflexaceae bacterium, assembly GCA_012031815.1. GTDB lineage: Bacteria > Cyanobacteriota > Cyanobacteriia > Cyanobacteriales > JAAUTE01 > JAAUTE01. The sequence goes on along the minus strand of JAAUTE010000137.1, from coordinate 2,746 downwards.
GAAAATGCCTACCGGAAAACCTGCCGCCAAAATCCCCTGCCAGCTAGGAACAGGAACCAAGGTGACTGTCTCGGAAATGGACACCGTGGCAAAAGGTTCTTGGACTTGCAAGGGCTTTACCCCTAGAAAATCGGCTTTTGTTAGGGGAAACTGACCCGCAACCGGCAGCAAGCGCGGTAAGTTTTCCTCGCTCTCCAGACGATACAGCGGCAGCAGGGGCGCGGGGCGCGCGGGAACCACCGTAAAGTCACTCAGTAATTTCTCGATTTCGGCTCTGGCCGTGGCCGATTCCGCAAACTTCAACCCCTGGGCAATCGCCCGCGAGCGGGCTGCGAGGTCTTTGGTCTGTCTGGCCCGCTTCCAGGATTGATAGGCGACGGCATCCCCTGAATTGCGCTCAAAACCGGCGGGAAGTTGTACCAAACGCCAGAAATCCCGAATGGCTCTAGCCACTTCCCGAGCGCTGTCAGCTTCCAGGTTATTCGACTGAATCAGGGGGGCTGCGGCTAAGCGTTCTCTTGATTGAGCGTGCGAAATTCGTAGAGCACATCGCTTTTTGGCCCCCGCAAATAGGCCAGCAACTCCGGCGATGCCCCACCTATGGCGATGCTTTCATAAACCTGTGCCGCAACAATGACCAAATTTTGCTGAACCGCCTGAAATCCTGTCTCTTCAAAAATCTTTTGGGAGGGATAGCCCGCTTGTTGCAATTGCTGACAATGTTTGCCCCAATCAACCCAGCTTCCTTCCTTATGGAGCAACGCTTTGAGCAGATGGGTAATTTCCGCCTCCGAAAGTGTAGCCGCAGAATTCTCCAAAAAATCGTTCATAGGGTGCATTAGTAAAAAATATCTCGTCCCCAACCATTCCTTAAGTTTTATTTTAGAGTTACCCGATAAACTAGGAACTAAGAGACAAAGATATCCCAATCTCAGCCCTAGTGACAGTGGGGAGCGTCTTTGCCTACTGGCATCCCCAAACTGTAACAATTTCTATGACCTTACCTGTTCAACGCCAGTCCCTTTCCCAGCAGCAATCGCGATCGCAACGGGCCTTAGCTAGCGATAGTGCCCTCGGATTGGTGTCAACCCGCAGTTTTCCCGCCATTGTCGGCACCGCAGACATGATGCTCAAGTCCGCTGGGGTCACGATGGTCGGCTACGAAAAGATTGGTGGCGGCTACTGTTGTGCAATTGTTCGCGGCAACATTGCTGATGTGCGCCTGGCGGTGGAGCAGGGGGCCAAAACCGCCGAGCAGTTCGGGCAGTTGGTGTCCAAGCTAATTATTGCGCGACCGATGCCCAATTTGGAGGCAATTTTTCCCATTGGCAGCCATCTGGTACAACTGGCTCAACAACAGCGAGGCTATAGTCGCCTCAGCAATCGCTCCATTGGCCTGCTAGAAACACGAGGATTTCCGGCAATGGTGGGGGCTGCTGATGCCATGCTTAAATCGGCGGACGTGCAACTGGCTTCCTATGAAAAGATTGGCGATGGTTTGTGTACGGCCATTATTCGCGGCACGGTGGCTAATGTGGCGGTGGCGATCGATGCCGGGATGCAGGAGGCAGAGCGGATCGGCGAATTGAGTGCGGTGATGATCATTCCTCGTCTGCTCGAAGATCTCGAACATACCCTTCCCATCTCTAATTACTGGCTGGAGAAACCAGAACCGCTGCCGATGCTGATGCCCAAAACTGTTCGGGAAAAAGAGTTACTGGAGCTGCCAGAGTTTCAAAAGCGGCGTTCTATCCAGAAAGTCAAAGACCTGGAAGAACTGTAGTTGCGTGGTCTCTAGAAGGAGCGCCATCGTGATCGCCACCCTGCCCGTATTCCACGGTCACAGGCAAGCCTCTCAACCCAGCCGGAATCGAATTTTGGGGAACCTGTGACAAAATTTGCCCCATTGATTATGCTGGATTTGCTCACAAAGGCAGTTTAAGGAGCGCTTCACGGGCAATGGCAAGCAAACAAAACGGAATTTTCGCCGGAATTGTTTTCACCATACTGGCAATTTTGGTGGGAACGGGGGCATTTGTGTGGTGGCGGTGGCGACGGCAGGAATTAACCCCCCTGGCAGCAGCCCAGATGATTCCCGACGACGCGCTCCTGAGCGCCCATCTTTCGAGTGACCCCAAACACTGGGCTAAATTAGAGGAATTTGGCACTGTCGAGGCTCGACAGTTAATTAAAGACAATTTTCAGGCACTATCAGCGCAGTTTAGCGAAGAAACCCAGTTAACCTATGCAGGTGACATTCAGCCCTGGTTGGGTAATGTGGCGATCGCCCTCATCCCGGCCTCAGACAGCGGGCCGAGTAGTTTGCTAGGAATTGTTGACATTAAAAACCAGTTGAAAGCCCTGGAATTTCTCAAGAAGCTGCAAAATCAAGGGCAAGTACAGCAGCGGGACATTGAGGACTACCAGGGGGTTGGCATCACGGAGTTGGTGGATGATCGGGGCAGCAAATTCTATACGGCAATCCTTGACAATCGCTTAATCGTCGCTGGGGAGTTAACGGCAGTGCAGGGGGCGATCGGGGCCGCGAAAAATGAACCGTCCCTGGCTGAGAAGAATGAGACGAGAGAGCTGTTCTCCCCTAGAGGTACCCTAGAGCAGCCGATTCTCCAGGTTTATTTGACGGATTACGCCAATCTAGTGCGTCAAACCCTCACGGAAAATGGGTAATTAAAAATCCGTGCAATCCTTTTTAATCCGTGATAAAAAATCCGTGATTGGTGATTGT
>JAAUTE010000136.1 GCA_012031815.1 Chloroflexaceae bacterium | reverse complement strand
CTGGACGTGCGCGACCAGATTGCTGCCCAGGTGCGGAGCCTCAAACTCCAGCTCGAAACCGCCATCGAGCAGGTGTTCGATCGCATTCGCACTTACCTTAACAATTTGGAGCGACCGGAGCTGAATTACGACAGCATCCGCCAGGACGTTCGCCTGTTGCTTGACGATCCCAAGGCCGGGTTTGAGGCCATGCGTGATCGCCTCTCCCAGGTCGATCGAGGAACCCTGGTGGCGATTTTAAGCTCTCGTCCCGACATTTCCGAAGCCGATGTTAACCGCATCATCGACCAGATTGAAATGACTCGCAACCGCGTCCTCCAGCGGGCCGAGCGGATTCAACAAGCCGCCTTCGATCGCGTGGAGCAGGTCAAGCGGGAAGCCCAACGACAGGCCGAAGAAACCCGCAAAGCGGCTGCCTCTGCTGCCTGGTGGCTATTCTTTACGGCCCTGGCGTCGGCGGGTGCGGCGGCCCTAGCAGGCGCGATCGCGGTTCTCTAAGCTAAATTCAAGGTTTAAGCAGGAATGGGGGTGCAATTTGCGCCCCTTTTTTAGGGCTATTTCATCAGTTAGCTAACACAAGTTACTAATTCCGGGTTAGGAGTGCTTGAATGACAAACTGGGGTAGGGCTAACATGCGTCGCCAGCGCCAGGGTTCCTGGTAAAGTCGGTAGAGCCATTCCAGGTTGTTATTGCACATCCAGCGAGGGGCGCGGGTTTTACTGCCAGACCAGATATCAAAACTGCCCCCAACCCCAATCCAAATCCCCTGGGGACAGAGGGTGCGATGTTCGATAATCCAATGTTCTTGGCGAGGCACCCCTAAACCAACCAGAATCAGCGCAGGCTGCTGATTTTGCAGGGTTTGCTGCCATTGCCGCTGTTCTGACTCCGAAAGATAGCCATGATTAACTAAAATTTTCAGGTTCGGACAGCGCTGTTGCCAATTGTGGGCCGCCCGTTGGGCTACTCCCGGTTTACCGCCGAAAAAAGCCACCAGGGACGAATTTTCCGGGCGGGCCAGGCGCTGTAGGAGGGTTTCCGCCAGTTCAATGCCGGGAGTTCGGGGCTGGGAGTAACCCCGCAGTTTCAAATACAGTGCAACTCCGGCTCCATCGGGAATGACTAAGTCGGCTTGGCGGATTACCTGGGCAACGGTGGGATTTTTGCGGGCTAGCATGGCCATCTCGGCATTGAGCGTCACCACATGGCTGCTAATTCCCTGCTGCGATCGCCCTAGCAACCAATCAGGATAGTCAGCGCTCAGATGCACGGGCAAATTGAGTACAGAACAATGGGGCAAGGCAGCGATGTTCATGGCAGGAGAGATACAAAACTCGCTTCTATCATTGAATCATTATTTCTCTGCCAATTTTCTCCCCAGTAGTCTATTGCCAACCGTTCCGCGACATTCTCGAAAACCAACGCAATTTACCCAGGGCGATCGCCCTTAGTGAGGGGCAGCTTTGAGGCGATAATCCGCGTCTAGCCAACAGCGGGGTAGGTCTTCACCAGAGGGAAAGCTCAGGTCTTGTTTGGAAAAGGTACTGGGGGGCTGTTCATTTTGTCCCGCTTGGACTTGGCCCTGCACGCGATCGTGGGTCGGATTAATTAAAGCCTCTAGTTCCTGAATTTCTATTAAATCCTGGGTCTGTTTGTCTTTTAAAAACATTACTTTTACCAATTAGACTCGCTTCTTTCGCATCATACTGAAGCCACCGGCTTGCCAGTCTCGCCCAAGAGAAATAACCTGGCCTTAATCCCCTTTGCTGTCGGTCAATGGTCAAAAAATTGAGATCAAATCCACCCAAACGAGATGCAACCCTGGATACCCTGCGCGGCATTGCCATTTTGACAATGCTTGCTGCTAATCTAGCGGCTTCTGCCTTAAGGGAACCCCATCCTTTCTGGTTTCGCTTCTTTGGCACCTGGGCTGCTCCGCTGTTTATTTTTCTCTGCGGTTATCTGGTTATGTTCACAGCCGAGCGCAAACACTACGGCTTTTCCCACTATCTCCAGCGCGGCCTGTTGGTTTTGGCGATCGCCGCTTTGGTGGATATTGGCCTCTGGGGATTATATCCCTTTGTCTCGGTGGATGTTCTCTACCTGATTGGGCTATCTCTGCCTGCGGCCTATTTTTTCCGGTGCTTGCCAGGATTTTGGCAAGGATTGGTCATTGCCGGGATGTTTATGGTGACGCCCCTGTTGCAATCGGTTTTAGGCTACAGTAGTCCGCCCACGGAAATAAGTTTACTGCCGGATGGTGAAGTCGTTGGGGTCAGTTTCGGGGCTATTCTCAAGCATTGGCTGATCGATGGTTGGTTTCCGGTGTTTCCCTGGCTGGGGTTTTCGTTCTTGGGAGCCTATTTCACCAAAATTCGTCCCTTTCACACCTCTTTTGCTAGCCGCGCTCATTGGCTATTGAGCGGAGGATTATTTTTGGCGGGCACAATCGTTTGGGCGTCCCGCCCCGGCCCCCTTCTGACCCGTAATGGCTACAGCGAACTCTTTTATCCGCCAACTTTGGGCTATTGTCTGGTGGCGATTCGCCTTAAATTTTGCTGCTGTTTTGTGTCGTAGATGCTCGGCCATCTTTACCCCTGTATCCACCGCTGCAAGTTTTGGGGCAGTCAAGTTTATTTATGTACGTTTTTCACTACGCCATTATCGCCTATGTCGTGGTTCTAGTGCTGGGGGAGAATTTGCTGACTTTTCCCGGATTTGTGGCACTCTATGGCAGCTTGCTATTGCTCCTGTTTTTGGTGGCCTACGGACTCAAAAACCTCAAAGCTCGGTGGCGCAATTGTCCTTACTTGCTGAAATTTCTCCTGGGGGCCTAGGGAGCAACCAACCAATGGGAGAAGTTGCCCTCCTAACAAGGTCTGATGTTTCTTGGACAGGGGTTCGCTAAGATTTGCCTCTAGCTTCGGTTGCCACGGTTTCGGCACGGTTTGGGAGTTAGCTATGGCGATTATTTGTCGGAATCACAAATTATTGTTTCTCATGGTTCCAGGGACAGGCTGTTCCGCGATCGGTAAAGTCCTGCTCGAACAATTCCAAGGAGAATGGCTTCCCGAAACCAATCTCTATGAAAATGGCCGGCGGGTGGTCTGCCAAAAACACAACGATCTCAAGAGCCTGGTGCAATACAATTTACTGTCTCGTTGGGAGCTGCCCCTATATTTGAAATTTGCCACGGTTCGCAATCCCTTCGATCGCCTAGCGACGGACTACCAAAGAGCCGTGGGCGGCTGGACAGAAACATATGCCCAACAGCTAGCCCGGCGGGCAGCGGCGGCTACCACGGAAAAAGAGCGAGTTACCCTGGAGCGGCTCTCCCAAAAAACCCAACAGAAAGCAGAGTGGGCTAGAAGTTTAACCTTTGTTGACTGGTTGAAGTATGCCCTGAAAACTGAATCCAAGCGTTCTCCCTACGATAAATTGCGGCAGGCGATCGCCGCTTTGCGGTCTACTTACTACATGCCACGGGTTTACCCCTTAATTTATGGGGCCGACCGGGTGATTCGCTATGAGTCCCTGGAGTCGGATTTTAATAAGGTTCTCAAAGACGCTGGAGCCATTGGACGGCGCGAATGGATAGAAATTCCCCAAAAGAATCCTACATTGGGCAAAAAGCCCTATCAAGCTTATTTCAGCCCGGAAGCAAGGGCTTTGGTGGAGAAATATTGGGGCAAAGAACTGGCCTATTTTGGCTATGGATTTGAAGCGGCTGAAGCGTCTTGACGCTGACTTTTTGCGGCCCGGAGCTGACCGCAGGCGGCATCGGTTTCTAGACCGCGAGAGTAACGTACGCTTACCACAACCCGTTCTTGCTCCAGGATGCGGCGGAAGGTTTCGATGCGCTCTTGGCTCGGTCGCTGGTAGTCAACTTCGGGGATGGGATTGTAGGGAATCAAATTAACGTGGGCCTGAAAGCCGTGGAAGTGGCGGGCTAGTTCTCGCGCTTGCTCCGGGAAATCGTTGACCCTGGCCAGCAAAATATATTCAAAGCTGAGACGCCGCCCCGTGATTTCAACATAATCGCGACACTCGGTTAGCAGGACGGGGAGGGGATATTTGGTGGCACTGGGGATTAATTCCTGGCGCAGGGTTTGGTTGGAGGCGTGGAGGCTCACAGCCAGGGTAACCTGCAAGTGATGCTCGGCCAGTTGGCGGATTTTGCCGGGGAGGCCCACCGTGGAGAGGGTCATGGCTCGCTGGCTAATGCCCACGTCCCGATTGAGGGAATGGATAGCTGGCACAACTTCCGGCAAATTCAGCAGCGGTTCGCCCATGCCCATAAAAACGATATGGCTGACGCGACGCTGGAAATCTTCCTGTACTGCTAGTACCTGGTCGATGATTTCGTGGCGCTTGAGGTTGCGAAGGAAGCCGCCTTTTCCGGTGGCGCAAAAGTTACAGTCCATGGGGCAACCTGCCTGGGAGGAAACGCAGACCGTCAAACGCTTAGCGGTGGGAATGCCGACGGCTTCGATAATCAGTCCATCCCTGAGTTGCAGAAGATACTTGCGCGTTCCGTCCGGGGCCAAACTTTGGTAGTGCAGTTGCGATCGCCCTACGGGATAGTCGGCCAGGGATTCGCGCCAGGCCTTGGGAAAGACGGTAATGCTCTCTAGGGAGCGAGCGCCCTGGTGGTAGAGCCACTGGTAGAGCTGTTTGCCTCGGTAGGCGGGCTGGCCCTGTTGTTTGACCCACTCGGTCAGTTCTTCCAGGGATTTGCCGAGCAGGGCGGGGGTAGGGGTAACGGTTGCGGTCATGGGAGGAAGGGAGAATAGCTCTTCCTATTGTGGCTTAATCGTAGAGAACGATCGGGCGATCGCTTTCGATGACCACTACGCGATCGGCGGTAACATTGCCAACCACGGCTCCCGCAGCGGCTCCTCCCAGGATTTCCCCCACCCCAGCTTCCCCAAAGACTTCGCCAATCACCGTGCCGCCAGCGGCCCCAATGGCAGCATCGCCAGCGATCGCCCCGGCGGAGGTGTCGCGGGGGTCTTTCACATCTTCCAAAACGCCAGAGGTGGCACTGATGGGATAGCTGTAATTGCCGTAGGTGACTGCTGTCGCCACATAGCGCAGGCCGCCAGGGGCAGGTTCATAGCGACCGACAATGGTGGCTCCGGCGGGGATGGTGATGCCGTCGATGGTGGCCCTCTCAGCGGCGATGAGGTTGTAGGCGTAGGTGCGATCGTTGTTGAGATAGAGGGTTTCTCGTTGAGCGCTGGTGGACTGAATCATTGCGCCCTGGGCGATTAGTAACTGGGGGGTTTCGACTTGGGCTGAGCCGATCGCCGGGGTTAGCCCTAGGGTGGCAGCGGCTAATCCTAACCCCCAAGCCAAGGGAGCGGTTCTGGGAACTGAAGATTGGTTTTGACTGGAATTAAACATGGAAACCAAGAATTGAAACGCTAACTCTACAATAAAGACTTGTCGGAGATTTAACCTCAGCCTGTAGTTGACTCTTCAGGGAGTTCTCAGAGTTGCCAGGCTTAGTTCTCAGAATCGCTCCCTATCGTCTGGAGGTATAGTCAAAACCCAAACAAGCTAAATTCTTTAATTGCCGACTGGCTTGCAGAATCGGCAACGAATTAGGGGATAAAAAGTTTAACGAAGAGGAGATTTTATGCAATTACAATCATTGCCAATTCCCAACAAACTGAATTTAGAGAATACTGTGGCCACAACCCTGCCATTGCTAAGCAAATCTGAGGCACGGGACTTAATTGCTTCCTGTGGAGAATTGGGGATCGATCCGAGTTCGGAACATTTTGTTGAGCGCACTAAAAACGTTGCCTATGTGATGTTTATTCAGGGACAGTGTTTCCAATTACGGGCGAGCTGTTTTATTCAACCCGATCGCTACAATGATTTTTCCGGCGGCTATAAGCGCTGTTATCAGGAAATGCCAGCAACGTTTCTGGCCTGCGAGGCGACCCAAAAGTCCTTTTTGCTTTTAAGTCAGCTTACAATATTCCCGATGGCGAACTCATCTTAGTTCAAGTTCAAACCAGTCAGATACGTCCGAACGATGCTGGTAAATGTTTGACGGGACAGGGGATTCATTCTGATGGAGCCGATCGGGCTATTCTGGTGTGTTTGGAGCGGGAAAATATTAGGGGAGCCGAAAATGCTATTTATGCTGACCTGAAGGGACGACGGGCACTCATAGATCCGTTCCTTTTAGGAGAAGGACAGGCGTTGTTATGGCATGATAACCAGGTTTTTCATTGGGTTGCCCCTGCCCAGGTAGAGCCACCCTACTCCCAAGGAACCAGAACCGTTCTCATCGCTCACTATCCGGCCATCCATTATCTCAGCGGCAAAGTTAACCCCAATAATTCCCTGGGAACCAGCAAGGTTTCTAAGAGCAAACGGTTGAGATACCAAAACACGCCTTGCCAGGATTGCACTTCTCCTACTTGACCACAGGCGATCGCAACCGATGCCCCCTGTTTTTTTAGGAGTTGGTTGCTTGAGTTGCCTGGAATCCGGTATTTTAATCGCAGCAGTGAGGGTAAGCGGTGATGACGGATTCTCAAATTGGGGTGGCAGTGATTGGAGCGGGTCGGTGGGGCGCTCATTTGGTACGCAATTTTTCCCAGCATCCCCAGGCGACATTGTTGGCCGTTGCCGATCCGTCCCTGGAGCGGTTGGCCTTTTGTCGCGAGCAGTTTGGGTTAAGTGAGGCGGTGCTGCTCACCCAGGATTGGCAAGATTTTCAAACCTGCCCGGCCATAGAAGCGATCGCCGTGGTCACCCCGGCGGCGACCCATTATGAAATCATTGCCACGGCCCTGAACCAGGGCTATCATGTCCTGGCCGAAAAGCCTTTAACCCTAGAAGTGGAAACCAGTCTGGCCCTGGCGGCGCTGGCAGAGCAACAGCAGCGGATTTTGCTGGTGGATCACACCTATCTTTCAATCCCGCCGTAGCACGGGGCCGGGAAATTATACAAGCAGGGCAGCTTGGGGAATTGCGTTACGGTTACGCCAGCCGCACCAATTTGGGGCCAGTGCGTCAGGATGTGGATGCCCTCTGGGATTTGGCCATTCACGATATTGCCATTTTTAATACCTGGTTGGGAGCCACCCCCGATCGCGTTCAGGCGAGAGGGAACGGTTGGTTGCAGCCGGAACGCAAGTTAGGAAGCCAGGGCTTAGCCGATGTGGTCTGGGCGACCCTAATTTATCCCAGTGGTTTTTGTGCGGAGCTGCACCTGTGCTGGCTCAATCCCGATAAACAGCGCCGCCTCGCTGTGGTGGGCAGTCAGGGAACCCTGGTTTTCGACGAACTGGCCGGGCCACCTCTGAAGTTGCACCGGGGTTACTTTGAGCAACCTGCTAGCCAGTTTCTCCCGGCGGGTCTGGGTTGCGATGCGATCGAGTTTGTCCCCGCCGAACCCTTGGGCCAATTGTGCGATCGCTTTCTGGCGGCCATTGCTAACCCGACGGCCACCTCCATTGATGACTCCTCTGGTTGGGTCGGCGCGGAACTGGTGCAAATCCTTACTTGTCTGAGTCAATCCCTCCAGCAACAGGGGCGAATTGTAACCGTTCCTCCCTTGCCTCCCGGTTAGTGACCCGGCTTTGGGTACGACAACTCACGCTTCAATTGCCACAACTCACGCTTCAATTGCCATAACTCACGCTTCAATTGCGATGATCGCAGCTTCATCCGTGGCAGTTCAACAACAGTAGTCGGCCGGGAAACCCTCTCCAGGAAACGTTTCCAGAAAACCGAGCACTCATGCTGACTGTTTTGCCCCCCTCTTTTCCTGTGAACCCTGGCGTCTGCCTAAAAGTGCCAAAGGGCAAGAATTCGGTAGCCTAAACAACAATTGCCAGAGGGCGATCGGCGTAAGATACAACACCTGATTGTGCTGTTATTTTTGCGGCTAGACACCATCCAACACCAATTGAGGTTGATAAAACGCCATGACAGGACTCGGACGGAGAAAATTTCTAATTTATGGATCGGCCAGTTTAGGGGCCAGCTTGCTACTAAAAGCCTGTGCTACGAACCAGCCCGCCGACACCACCCAAGCCCCAGCACCAGAAGCTACCGACACAGCAGCCACCCCAGCCAGTAGCGGCGAAACCGTTAAAGTTGGCATTCTTCATTCCCTAAGCGGCACGATGGCCATTAGCGAAACCACTGTCGTCGATGCAGAAAAGCTGGCCATCAAAGAAATTAACGCCGCCGGGGGCGTCCTGGGCAAGCAAATTGAGGCCGTTGAGGAAGATGGGCAGTCGGACTGGCCGACATTTACCGAAAAGGCCACCAAACTCATCGACCAAGATCAAGTTGTCACGGTCTTTGGCTGCTGGACTTCCGCCAGTCGCCAAGCCGTCAAAGACGTGTTTGAATCCAAAAATCACATGCTCTGGTATCCGGTGCAGTATGAAGGGCAGGAATGCTCCAAGAATATTTTCTACACCGGCGCGGCTCCCAACCAGCAGATCGAACCGGCCGTAGACTGGTTGCTGGAGAATAAAGGCCAAGAATTTTTCCTGGTCGGCTCGGACTACGTTTTCCCCCGCACCGCCAACACCATCATCAAAGAACAGGTCGCAGTCAAGGGCGGCAAAATTGTCGGCGAAGATTATCTTCCCCTGGGCAACACCGAAGTTACTCCGATTATCACCAAAATCAAGGCTGCCCTCCCCAATGGTGGCGTCATCTTCAACACCCTCAACGGCGACAGCAACGCTGCTTTCTTCAAGCAAATGCAGGGTGCTGGTCTCAGCCCGGACAAGTATCCGGTCATGTCCGTGAGCGTTGCTGAAGAAGAAGTCCGTCAAATCGGCCCAGAATTCCTCAAGGGACATTACGCCGCTTGGAACTATTTCCAAACCGTCGATTCCCCTGAAAACAAGAAGTTTGTCGAAGCCTTCAAGGAAGAGTACGGCCAAGATCGCGTCACCAACGACCCCATGGAAGCGGCCTACATCATGGTTTACCTCTGGAAGCAAGCTGTGGAAAAGGCTGGAACCGCCGACGATCTCGAAAAAATTCGCCTGGCCGCCTACGGACAAACCTTTGATGCTCCTGGCGGTAAGGTGACCATGCAGACCAATCACCACATTTCCAAGACTGTCCGCATCGGTCAGGTGAATGAAGAGGGACTATTTGATATTGTCTGGTCTACGGAAGGCCCGGTCGATCCTATTCCCTGGAACCAATTCGTGCCAGCTACCAAAGGTTTTGCCTGCGATTGGAGCGACCCCAACAAAGGCGGCAAATTTAAGCAAGCCTAAGTCAGTAACTGTTCAACGGGGGCGGACGCGGTTCGCCCTATTTTCTACCATCCGCTTTTTACAGGAAAGTAACTCGTGCTGGCGCTATTAGAAGGGTTATTTAACGGGATTAGCATTGGTTCGGTACTGCTTATTGCGGCCCTGGGATTGGCGATCGCCTTTGGGTTGATGGGGGTGATTAACCTGGCCCACGGCGAACTGATGATGTTGGGAGCCTATACGACCTACGTGGTGCAAAACGGTTTAAACCCTTGGGGGAACCCTGGTTTAGCCTGTACATTGTGGCGGCGCTGCCCGTGGCCTTTGTGGTGGCGGCCCTGATGGGGTTGGTGTTGGAGCGGGGGGTGATTCGCTTTCTCTACGGGCGACCCTTGGAAACCTTGCTGGCTACCTGGGGGGTGAGTTTGATTTTGCGCCAATTGGTTCGCAGCGCTAATTGGGCGTTGCTCATCGGGATTGTGCTGTTTAGCTTGCTGTTTTTTGGGGGCTGGTGGCTGCTGGCCCGGCAAGGGAACTGGCCGCGGATCAAAGGAACGGCGATCGCCATTTTGCTGGGGCTGTCTTTGGGCATCAGCGCCTTGGCGGGTTTTCTGGTGGGAGGCAGTGGGGATTTGGGAAAACCCTGGTTTAGCACCCGTAATGTGGATGTGACGGCGCCAGCCTGGTTGCGGGGCGGATTGCCCATTGGGACGTTTCAGTTGCCCTACGCTCGGTTGTTCATTATTACCCTGACGGTGCTGTGCTTGCTGGGGACTTACTGGTTTTTGAACCGCTCGGCCTGGGGCTTGCGGATTCGCGCCGTCACCCAAAATCGCAGCATGAGTGCCTGTCTGGGCATTGCCACCGCCAAAGTAGATGCCCTGACCTTTGCCTTGGGGTCGGGACTGGCGGGGATTGCGGGGGTCGCCATTAGCCTGTTGGGGTCAGTCGGCCCGAATACGGGACAGAACTACATTGTGGATACCTTTATGGTGGTGGTGGTGGGCGGCGTGGGCAATTTGCTGGGAACGGTGGTGGCGGCATTGATTATTGGCATTCTCAATTATCTGATCGGATCGGGGGTGCTGGCCTTGATGCTAGTTTCCCTGAAAGCACCCCAGTCTTTCATCGATTTATTCACCTTTTTTGCCACCACTAGCATGGCGAAAGTGATGGTCTTTGCCTTAATTATTGTTTTTCTCCAGCTCAAGCCCGCGGGAATCTTCCCCCAAAAAGGCCGGGGCGTCGAAATTTAGCACCATAAGGAGCCAAGGGGCTAGCGATGGCTGAAGAAACCATGGGATTTAAGGAAATTCAGCGCCAGCGGCGGCGCAAGTTGATTCTAGAAGCCGCAATTGCGATCGCCCTTGCCCTCGCGTTGGGAATTCTCATGCCCCTGGTCTTGCAGCCCTTTCGCCTCAAGCTGTTGGGCCGATTTTTAGCCTTGGCGATCGCGGCCTTGGGGTTGGATTTAATTTGGGGCTACACG
>JAAUTE010000135.1 GCA_012031815.1 Chloroflexaceae bacterium | reverse complement strand
CGAAAACCTTCCTCAAACTGTGGCGATCGCAGGCAATGTCAGCACGGGTGGCGGCGATTTTGCGACGAACAGTGCAGGAAATATTGAATTTAGCCTAGTCGAGGCAACTATTAGCACATCGAGCGGAAATGTTCAATTAACAGCAGATGGCAATGTTTCGCTTCCTGGAGGTGGCATTTTCACGACCGGAGGCAATCTCATTATCAACGGAGCTAGCGTTCAGACTGTTGCTGGTAACTCAACGGTAATTGACACCACGGGCGGGAGTGGTGGAGATGTCACGATTACCGCTACGACTGACGAAATCGGACTAAACGCAAGCAGCATCAATTCCGGCGGCTTGATTGACCTTGATGCCGCGACCAACATTAATACAGGCGACTTAGCTGCCCAAAACGGTCAAATTACCCTGGATTCAACAGGAGACATCAATAGCGGAGGATTAACCGCTAACGGCAGCAATATTACAATCGGCAGCGAAAACCTTCCTCAAACTGTGGCGATCGCAGGCAATGTCAGCACGGGCGGCGGCGATTTCAACCTGACGGCAGCAGGGGACGCTAATTTCTCGTTGTTAAGTGACACCGTAAACACGGGCGGCGGCAATTTCAAGCCTCTCCAGCCGGCGGCGATCATCAACTTACCCGCTAAGCAACATTCAACAACCAACGGCGGAATCATCTCGATTACGGGGACAAGCATTGGTGAAACGGATACGGGAATTACTCCTGCCCTCAATAGCGGCGCTACTACGGGTGGCGATATCATTATTACGGCCACTGTGGGGGATATTACCCTCAATACCAGTTCCCTTGACGCCAGCGGCGTTGAAAACAGCGGCAATATTACTATTATTGCTACGGAAGGGGCGATCGCAACCAACAACCTCAATGCAACCTCGCAAACAGGCAACGGCGGTACGATTAGCCTCTCCGCTCCTGCCGGGATTGTCACCGGAATTATTAACAGCTTGACCCTTGCCCCTGATCCAGTTAGTCAAGCAGGTTCAGTAACTTTGTCCAGCGACGGGGATATCTCGGTTTTGGGGATTAATGCCGCCGCTAACACTGGTACGGGCGGCGACATCATCTTCGGTAGCAATTTACTGGTGATCGAGCCAACCAGTTTTGTCACCACAGGCACAGCAGGCAGCGGCAACATCGACTTGAGTGCGGCAACCATTAACGGGTCGGGGACGCTGAGCTTAACCGCTGGCACGGGAGCGGTCACTTTAGGAGATACGGGCAATGTAACCCCGTTGGGAGGACTAATCGTTCAAGGCCAGAGCGTAACCGTAACTTTGATCAATGCCCAAGGCAACATTGACATCAATGCGAGTGAGTTTTCCGCGCTACAGAAACTTTTACCGATGCTCAGGGCAACAATGCCAGCCTTTCCACCGCCGCCGGTAGCGGCAATATCACCATTAACCACAATGCCTCACCCTTCACTGTCGGCGACCCCAGCAACAACGGTACGGCAGGGGCGATCGCAACCAGCACGGAAACCTTAACGCCGTTGCAGAGTTTCCCCGCTAGCTTTACCTCACCAGGCGAAACCATTCAAATTCTGACGGAAGCCGTTTCCATTCTGCCGCCGATTATTGCCGCCGAAGACGGCACAGGGTCACAAATCAACACCATTGATAGCTTCACCTTTGATATTACTGGCGGGTTGCTGTCTGCCGATAATCTGAATCTTTTCCACAGTTTCAGTCGCTTTGACCTGCCGGAAGCCGAGCAGATCGCCAATTTCATCGTTGCGACCCCAGGGTTAGAAAACCTGCTAGCACGGGTTTCTAGCGGAGATGCGTCGGAAATTCGGGGCACGATTCAAGTTACGGGCGGTACACCCAATTTATTCTTGATTAATCCAGCGGGGATTGTTTTTGGCGATACAGCACAGCTCAATGTTCCCGCCGCCTTCACCGCCACCACCGCCAATGGCATTCTATTTGGAGGCGCCTGGTTTAGTGCCAGCGGACTTTTCGACCCCAGTTTGCTCAACGGTACTCCCAGCGTTCTTGCCTTTACGGTTTCTCAACCGGGCGCAATTATCAATGGTGCTAACTTGGGCATTCCCGGTGACCTACAACTCTCCGGCGGCACAGTAGTTAGTACGGGTCAGTTAAATGGCGATCGCCTGGAAATTGTCAGTGTTAACGGTCAAACCTTGCTCAATCCTGACTTGACCTTAAGCCTGAGCGATCCGGAGAATCTGCCCAATGCCTTTACCGGGGCGATCGCCACCCTCTCGGAATTGGTAACAGCAGGAAGTGGAATCCCTGGAATTACGGCTTTAGACAGCAATTTGTTGCAGATTGGCAGTAGCGTTGTCGGTTTAGGAGAGATTTTCCTCAATGGCGCTATTGCTAACACTTTCGCTGGGTTAAGCGTCAATACCTTGACCGTCAATACCCTGGCTACTAGCGGTACGGCAATTGAAGGAGACATCCAGTTAACAGCAGACGAAATCAATCTTATTGGCGGGACAAGTACTATCAGCAGCCCAGGGCAACTCCAACTTCAACCCCTGACTCCGACGTTGGCGATCGCCCTGGGAGGTCTTGAGGAGAGTGAAGGTGCATTGAATCTCACGGACAGCGATCTAGCGGCTCTAACAGACGGTTTCAGTGAAATTATCATTGGCCGACCTGACAGTAGCGGTATTTTAACGATTGGAGAAGCAAGCTTTAGCGATCCGGTAACTTTCCAAGCCCCTCAAGGAGAAATTGAGGTTATTGGTCAATTAACTGGGTTGGACAATGCTTCGATTACCATTGATGGCTCTGGCAACACCACGACACTAAGTGCCAGCATCATTACCGACAGTCAGCCGATTACTATAAACGATAGCGTCATTGTCAACGGAGATGTTTCCATCGATACAACCCTTGACGATGGTGATGCGGGAGCGGCGATCGCAATTCTGGGCACGGTAGACGGCTCTAGCTTGGGCGCTGATCAGATTACTCTAGACGCAGGTAACCAGAATTTAACGGTAAATGGGGCAATTGGTAGCAATACAGCTCTTGGCAGCTTGGAAGTTAACGGCAATCTAGCTGAACTTAATGGTGGCTCGGTAACCACAACGAACGGCCAAACTTTCAACAGCGATATTCAAGTCACGGCTTCCACTACGTTTACAGCAGACAGCGATAGCGACGGCACGGGAAGTTTTGCAGCAGACGACATTCAATCTACCGGACAAGCGATTTCTGTAACAGCAAACGAGATTGCGATCGCCAACATCAACACCAGCGGCGAGACAGACAATGGCGGTAACGTTAACTTGGTGGCGAATGGTAACGTAACCACCCAGAATATCGAAACTGGTGGCAACAGCATCGAAATTACGGCAGGGGCAATAATCGCAACGGGCGACCTCGATTCCAGCAGCGATGTCAGCGATGGCGGCGCGATTACTCTGACTACAATCGGGGGAGATATTGCCACCGGAAATCTTAACAGCGGCTCCAGTGCGAGCGGATTCTTCAGCGGTGGAGAGATTACACTAACTAGCGGCGGCAATATTGATGTCACCAATAATCCCGGCAGCTTTATCCTCTCTGGCTCCATCGGCGGCAATGGCGGTAACGTTACGCTGGAAGCAGCAGAGAATATTGTCACTGGCACCATCGTCTCCGCATCAGCTAACGCTCAAGGCGGCGATTTGACGATTATCAGCACTGGCGGGTCGGTAAACACCACATTTTTGGGAACTTTGCCTCTAGGTGACCTCATTGGCGGCGAGGCTCCAGACATCTCTACAGGAACTGGCATACTTCTCTCAGGATTTGGGCAAGGGCCGGGCGGCGCGGTACAGCTAGAAGCAGCAGGCAACATCAATACTGGCACAATTTTCTCTGGTTCTCTCGGTACGGGCGACGCTGGAACAATTGCAGTTACCAGCGGCGGAATCATCAATGGAACGGCAATAAGCCCACTGGAGCTAGGTCTGGGTGGCATGACGCTTAATGTTTCCGGTTTGGATAGCTCTTCCACTGCTGGCAGCAGCGGTCAAATCACTCTCAGCGGCGGAACATCTATTGCGATCGCAGACATCAATAGCAGCTCTATCGGCGGTAGTGGTGGAGACATTAATTTAACTGCTCCTGCGGTCACGAGCGGCAGCATCAATGCAACGGGTTCTCTGTCCAGCGGCAATATCTCCGTCACGGCTAACAGTGTTGACTTTACGGGCGGAACAAGTAGTATTGTCGGTCAAGATGCCCAATTACAACTCCAGTCCATCAATCCTGCCGATGATTTTGCGATTTCTTCTCCTGATGGCGTGACCTCACAGGCGATCGCAGCGTTGGGCGATGGCTTCAGTGAAATTATCATTGGTCGGGATGACGCCAGCGGCACGCTAACGGTTGAAACGGCAGCAAACTTTAGCGATCCAGTGACTTTCCTGGTTCCTTCAGGAACCATCATCGTTGACGGTCAATTAACAGGAACGGATAACGCAGCAATTACCATCACAGGTTCAGGCGCGACCACCACGCTCAACGCCAGCATCATCACCGACAACACGCCAGTTACGATTGACGGCAACGTAATTATTGGTAGTGAAGTAGCGATTGACACGATTGGAACAGACGAATTAGGCGCAGCAATCATCATTGGTGGCGAAATTAATGGAATAGAGCCAGGAGTGGGCAATTTAAATCTTGACGCTGGCTCTCAAGCCGTAACCCTTGGCGGCGCGATCGGCAGCAATGCGGCGTTAAACAGCTTGGAAATTGACGCGGCTAGTATTTTCCTGAGTGGCAATACAGTTGTTACCGTCAATGGTCAAGATTTTGACGGTTTCTTGGAAGTTGCAGGCGACACGAGCTTTCAGGCCAACGCGGATGGAGATGAAAACGGAACCTTTAATGCCACAACCATTCAAGCTCCGGGCCACACCATTACCCTATCCGCCGCCAGCATTATTGTTGAAACCATCGATACCAGCAGCCTCGACAGCAACGGCGGCAACCAAATCCTCACTGCCACCGGGAACATTACCGCAAGCAATCTTAATGCCAGTGCTACGGGTTTATCCAATGGCGGCAACATCGAGCTGCAAAGCAGTAGCGGTCAAATTTCTCTGGTAGATGCGGTCGAAAGCACGGCCATCATTAACACCGCTGCCCAGGACGGCAACAGCGGCAACGTGGTTCTACAGGCAGGTGACTCCATTGTTACAGGCGATATTTTTGCTAACAGCACTAACGGCAACGGCGGTTCCCTTACCCTCTCGGCAACCGGCAATATTGTCACTGGAGAGGTATTTAGTGATGGCGGCAATAACGGCGGGGCGATCGCCTTAACCAGTAGCGAGGGCAGCATCGACACTAGCGCCGGCGAGGTAGACAGTGGAGGAGACTTGGGTAATGGGGGCAGCATCACCTTCACGGCGGCGGGTGATATTATTCATCCCGGGGGAATTTTATCCTCCTTTGCCAGCAATAATGGCGATGGCGGCGCGATTTTCCTGAATAGCATCAGCGGCAATCTTTCGACCACGGCGGGAGTTATCCTTTCTAGCTCCACGGCCGGTCAGGGCGGCAGTATTACCCTCACAGCGGCGGGCGACATTGACACTGGCTCCCTGGTTTCCGGCTCCGTCAGCGGCCAAGGCGGCAACATTTCCTTGACTAGCACGGGAGGCGACATTGACACCACTTCCTCCAGTTTCATCCTGGCAGGAACAACGGAAACGGGCATTATTTTCTCCGGTTCCTTCACTGGCTCCACGGGCGGGACTGTGGTGCTAAATGCTCCTGGCGAGATTACTACAGGAACCATTGCCACGGGAACCTACGGTAGCGGCGGCGTGGCAGGGAACATCAGTTTAACCAGCGCCACGGCCATTAGCGCGATCGCCACCAGTCCGCTGAGCATTAACGAAACCACCCAAGTGAGCGGTCTCAATGCCAGCTCCTTGGGGACGGCAGGCAATATTACCATCGACGGAGCCGGCCAGATTGAAGCCGCAGAAATTGCAGGGGGACAGATTACCCTCACTGGCGACGAAATTAATTTACTGGGCGGCCCGGCAACGGTTAACGGCACGAACTTAACCCTGCAACCCGCGACGGCTGCTCGCCTCCTGCAAATTGGGGCGGCGACCAACGAAGATAGCAACAGCCTCAACCTGACCGCCGAGGATTTAGAGGCGCTGGCCGATGGATTTAGTCAGTTGCTCTTTGGTCAGGCGGACGGCATTTTGCAGGTTGCCAACCCCGTGCAATTTAACGTTCCCATCGTGCTGCGATCGCAAACCATTACGGTCGATGGGGCGATTGTGGGCAGCGGCGATGCTAGCGTGACCTTGATTGGTTCTGGCGCAACCACCAACCTGAATGCGAACATTACCACGGCTGAAGGCGATATTTTCCTGCAAGACTCGGTTTTACTGGGAGATTCGGTCACCGTAACCACCGACAGCGGCAGTATTGGTATCGCCGGGGCGATCGACGGTGCCAACAGCCTTATCCTCAGCGCCAACAATGGCAGCATCGTCCTACAAGGAGACATCGGTACCGCAACTCCCCTGAGCAGCTTGGCTCTCACGGGTAACGCCATCGCGATCGCCAACGTGGGCGGCAGCAATCCCGGCATCAGCGGCCCCCTGACGGCAACGGCAACGGCAGAAATCTTCTTTACGGGCAATACCTACAACGCCAACGAGCAAACCTACAGCGCGGGGAACAGCTTTAACCTGGCGGGGGGTTCGACCGCCTTTACCAGCTCCGGCGACAATATCACCTTCCAGGGCGGCCCGATTAATCTTTCGTTGCCAGGGCTTTCCGATTTAACCATTACCAGCAATGGCGGCAACATTGTCACCGGCGATATCCAACTCGTCCTGAGTTCACCCTTGGACGTCGAGACCCAGCGAGTCAGCGATGAGCTTGCTCAACTGGCTGCGGGCGGGCCAGAATTGACGGCTTTCGAGACCAGTGAAGGCGGGGCGATTCGTTCCGGCTTTGATGGCAATTTCCTCGCTCGCAACGATGATGGTTCCACGGGATTAGTGCCTATCGGCTTTAGCGTCAACTTCTTTGGCGAACTGTTTGAGTCCCTATTTGTCAACAACAACGGCAATATCACCTTTGACGCGCCCCTTTCTACCTTTACCCCCTTCCCTCTCACCAGCACTCAACAGCAGATTATCGCTGCCTTCTTTGCCGATGTGGATACCCGCAATCCCCAATCCGAGGTGGTTACCTTCGGTTCTGGGGCGGTGGGCGATCGCCAAGCCTTTGGGGTCAACTACGAAAATGTTGGTTATTTCAGCTCCAACGCCGATTTGCTCAATAGCTTCCAGATTGTCTTGATTGAGCGGGGCGATACCGGGGTTAGTAACTTCGACATTGAGTTTAACTACAACCAGATTCAATGGGAAACGGGGGATGCTAGCGGCGGGGTTGGCGGCTTAGGCGGTTCATCGGCTCGCGCTGGCTTCTCCAACGGCACAGGCGCGCCGGGAACCTTCTTTGAGCTGCCGGGTTCGGCGACTAATGGTGGCTTCCTCGACAGCAATCCCACCACGGGCCTGGCCAATAACAGTCTTAACAGTACCCAACTGGGCCGCTATCAGTTTGAGGTCAGAAACATCTCTATTGAGCTGCCCCAGCCGGAAGTGGTGCTGATTGGAGGAACAGGTTCCGTAACCACCGGAAATATTGGCGCGAGCAGCAGCGAGCAGATTCTCTCTGGGGTCACCATTAGTGGCGGCGGCATCAATACGGGCAACATCCAGGCTGGAACCATCACCCTGACCAGCAGCGCCTCGATTGTGACCGAAAACCTGGATACTAGTGCGATCGCCGGCAATGGTGGCAACATTACGGCCAGTGCCGTGGGTAACATTCAAGCGGGCGATATTAATACGAGCGCCATTAATACGGGCAGTGGAGGCAACATTGAGGTAACCTCCCAGGCAGGCAGCCTTACCACCGGGGCGATCGCCACCAGTTCAATGACGGGTAATGGCGGCAATGTAACGCTACAAGCCCAAGAAGATATCGCAGTTGCCACCATCAACACCCAAGGCAGCTTAGCGTCTGGCCAGGGCGGTAATGTCACCATCGCCACCGAGGGATTGGTGCGTGTTAGCGGAACTTTCATCGACCAACAAGGATTGAACGCTAGCATTTCTGCTGCTGCCGAAACGGCGGGGTCTGTAGAGATTTCCCATGGCGGTCAGGGGACAATCCCGTTTACGGTAGGAGATGCCACGATCAACGGAACAGCGGGGGCAATTAACACCGGATCTGCCCAACTGCTGCCCCAGACAGCCTTCCCCTTCACGACCATTCAAGGCAATATTTCCCTGCTTTCCATCACCGCCCCGCCTCCCCCTGACCCAATTCCCGACGACCCTGACCCAATTCCCTCCGACCCTGGCGACTTTCTCTCCACCCCGCCCAAAAACCTGACAATCCTACCCGTTGAGCCGTCTAGCCTCACCATCAATTCAGAACAGCAAGCCCAAGCCGCACTCCTTGCGATCGCCCAACAAACTGGGGTCAAACCAGCCTTAATTTATGTCAGCTTTACGCCACCGGAAGTCAACAGCGATGGAGACTACGCTCGCCGAGAAGCGGCTGTGACGGGAGAGTACGAAGAATATCTGAATTTGCCCACCAACCAAGCGCCCCTGTCCCTATCGGTTCCCCCCGCCGACACCGACATTTTGGAATTGCTCCTAGTGACCAGCAAAGGCGAGACAACCCTGATCCGGGTTCCAGGGGCTACCCGTCGGGAAGTCCTCCAAGAGGCGGCCCGGCTCTACGATGAAGTCTCGAATTTGGGCGATAATTACCTGCCTCCAGCCGAAAAACTCTACGAATGGCTGATTCGCCCCTTGAGGGAGGAGCTGGTACAGCAGGAAGTCGAAAATCTGGTATTTGTCATGCCCCTAGGATTGCGCCTCGTTCCGATCGCCGCACTTTACGATGCACAAACCCAAGAATATGTCGCCCAGCAGTACAGCTCTGGCTTTGCGCCCAGCCTCAATCTCGTCGATACCACCTATCGCAAAATTGAGGAACTCTCCATCTTGGCCTTGGGAGCATCCTCTTTTGAGGAAGATGAAAATCAGTCGCCCCTGCCCGCTGTCAGCATTGAAGTGCCGCTGATTGCCACCGAAATCGGCCAGGGAGAATTTTTCCTCGATCGGGAATTTACCCTGGAACAACTGCGCCAGGCCCGTCAAGCGAACCCCCGCCCCATCGTTCACCTGGCGACTCACGCTGACTTCCAGCCGGGGGCGATTCAAGATAGTTACATCCAGCTCTACAACCAAAAAATTACCCTCGAAGATTTTCGCCAGCTCAGCCTGAATAATCCGCCCGTGGAATTGTTAACCATTTCTGCTTGTCGCTCTGCCTTTGGAGATTATGAAGCGGAGTTGGGATTTGGGGGCTTAGCGGCTCAGATCGGGGTTAAAACCGTAATGGCCAGCTTGTGGTACATTGGCGACACGGGCACCTTGGCCCTGATGAACGAGTTTTATCGCCAGCTTCAGGACGCACCCATCAAAGCGGAAGCTCTGCGGCAGGCTCAACTAGCGCTGCTGGATGGCTCTGTGACGAAGGAGGGGACGCAACTCAATACAACGAGGGGGATGCTAGCTCTGCCCGAAAGTACCGATACGGATGCAGAAAATTTGACCCATCCTTTCTACTGGGCCTCCTTCACCATCATCGGCAGTCCCTGGTAAGACTAGTCAAATTTCGGCGTAAATAGCCGGGATTCCAGGAGATTCACAGTTGGGGGTGGGGACAGCCTTCAATCAACTGCGGGCGGGGGGTCTTCGCCCAGGGGAGCGGGCAGCGGAAATTCTTCTCCTCGCAGGTAGGCGTCAAATTTCTCGTCAAAACGGCTCCAACTGGTGGCAATCGATCGCGAAAGGCGTTGGGCTGGGGCTTCGCGGAATAGAGGCAGTTTTTGGCTGATTAAGGTTTGAAGTTGGGGGTTGAGTTCGGGGAAATGGGGGGGTTTTCGTGCCAGTGTAGTTGAGGACTAAAAAATCCCGGTTTGCCTTGCATTTTCATCCAGGGTTCCCAGGGCCCCAAGCGGTAGTAGGACAAAACCACGGCCCGGCGATCGCTAACTCCAGGGGCGGTGTCTGCCAAAAACGCCGTCGGAAAATAAATTTATAGGCGTCGGCGGATTGGAGGTATTTTTCCGGAGAATAAGCGGCGTATTTGGGATTAGCTGCCAGGGGATTCGGTAATTTCCCATTCACATCCAGGGACACAGCGGACATTTCCGGGGCAATGTGGGCTGGGAGTTCCTTGGGAATCATAAATTCCTGATAATCGTAGGAGCGGTGCATGACATTCAAGGTTTCTCCCGTCCAGGGATTTGTCCAATGCCGCAGGCGATCGCCGGTTTTGGGGTCGAGATAGAGAGAAAGCTTGCGACTGAGCAGCACCCATTGAGAGCTAGCGGGGTCTTGAAGGCAGCGAGAAATATCTACGCCTAAAAAATCAAATAAATGCTGGGGTTCGTCATCATCGAAGGGATGGGCATACATGGCCCCAGTGGCTTCAAAATAATAGGTTTTTCCCTCAAGGCCGCAGCGAATTTTGACAAACTGCTCGTCGGTAATGGTTGGCTTGGGTACGGGCATAGGCAAATCAGGCTTTCTAGCAACGTAAAACTAGCTGACACTTTACTAAACTAGCTTCCCCTTTCACCCCTCTTAAGACCAGGAAACTCAGAAAATTAAGCTTCTGAGCGCTGACTGTTGACTGCTGGCTCGGCTATGCTG
>JAAUTE010000134.1 GCA_012031815.1 Chloroflexaceae bacterium | reverse complement strand
CAGGGAAAACTCTAAGCTAGACTATTTACAGGAATTACCCACGGCGGGGTCGCTTGCTGTGGCGTTTGTAAGCTCTGTGCACTGAATTTAAAAATCATGCCAATTCCAGAAACCACCCTCCTCGCCTTGTTGTATTTAAGCCTAAGCGGACTCTATCTGCTGGTTGCGCCTGCCGTAATTTATTTTTATCTGCAACAGCGCTGGTATAATGTCAGTTCGGTCGAGCGCACGTTCATGTACTTTTTGGTGTTCTTTTTCTTTCCTGGACTGTTGTTGCTCAGCCCTTTTCTCAACTTGCGTCCCAAACCTCGCAATCTTAAAGCTTAAATCCTTCCAATTGATAAGGAACAGCAGCTAATGCGACGAATTGATGCCATCGCGATCGCCTTGGGAGTGCTGGTAGCGGGAGGGCTAGCCTACGGAATCCTGCAATGGGCGGGTCTAGATAATTTAACGGCGGGAATTTGGACGCAGTTACTGTTGGTGGTGGGTTTAGTGGGCTGGACGGCGACTTATCTACTGCGCGTCCTCAGTCACAAGATGACCTACAACCAGCAAATTAAAGACTACGAAGAAGCCGTTCTCCGCAAGCGCTACGAAGAATTATCTCCCGATGAATTAGCCAAACTGCAAGCCGAAATTGAGCAGGAAAAACAGCAGTCTTCTCCTCCTAAGGAATGAGACAAAATGGGGCTAAGATGGCAGTAATTCCGCGCTTAATTGCCGCCAATGACAGCACTTATCAACATAGAGATTCTTAATGCTCGCCTACCTCACCGGGAATCGCTGTATCGCATTGCAATCGATGGTGCGGGAAAAATTGCCGAAATTGCTCCCATGCAAGCAGCCTTATCATCAGCAGCCGTTGCTTGTCTGGATGTGACCGGAGACTGGATTTCTTTGGGGGGAGTGGATTTACAGATTAACGGCGCATTGGGATTGGCTTTCCCGGATTTAACCCTGGATCATTTCCCCATCCTGCGAAAAATCAATCAATTTCTCTGGCAACAGGGGGTTGATGCCTATTTGCCGACCCTTGTAACGACGAGTGTTGCCAAGATTCAGCAGTCTCTGGCCGCGATCGCCAAATTTATGGCCATGCCATCGGAATTGCAGTGGGGTCAGGCGCAAATTTTAGGGGTGCATCTGGAAGGGCCGTTTCTGAACCCAGAAAAACGGGGCGCTCATCCGGCGGAGTATTTGTTGCCGTTGAATTTAGAAACGATTCGGCAGGTTTTGGGAGATTACGGGTCTATTGTCAAAATTATTACCCTGCACCGGAATTAGAGCCGACGGGGGACGCCATCGCCTATTTGCGATCGCAGGGAATTGGGGTGAGCTTGGGCCATTCTTTGGCGACGGCAGAGGAAGCAGCACGAGCTTTTGAGCAGGGCGCAACCCTGGTGACCCATGCCTTTAATGCCATGCCGCCGTTGCACCATCGTCAACCGGGGTTATTGGGGGCCGCGATCGCCAACTCTCAGGTTTATTGCGGTTTAATCGCCGACGGCCAGCACGTAGCGCCGCTGATGATGCAAATTCTCCTGGGGGCCAGTCAGTTTGAGCAGGAATTTTCTAGTCAGTGATGCCCTGGCTCCGCTGGGATTGGCCGACGGGATTTATCCCTGGGATTCCCGCGAAATTGAGGTAAAAATGGCACGGCTCGCCTGTTGGATGGAACCTTAGCCGGGACGACGCTGCCGTTGTTAGTCGGGGTTGAAAATTTGGTAATGGGGAACTTTGCACCCTAGAACAGGGGATTTTAATGGCCACCGAGGCTCCCCGAACGGCGATCGCGCTGCCGGGATTGAGGGTGGGACAGCGGGCTACTTTATTGCGCTGGCGTTGGGAGGATTCTTACGCTGGGAGCGGCTGTCAACGGTATAACGTTGATTGTAGGCAGAATCAAGATCAATCAATTGTGAATTACGAAAAGGAACAACAGGTTGCCCTGGCCGCAGTGGTGATGGCCGCCCAATTGTGTCAAAATGTGCGCCGCCAGCCAGATTTTTCGACCCT
This sequence comes from Chloroflexaceae bacterium, assembly GCA_012031815.1. Lineage (GTDB taxonomy): Bacteria > Cyanobacteriota > Cyanobacteriia > Cyanobacteriales > JAAUTE01 > JAAUTE01. The sequence goes on along the minus strand of JAAUTE010000134.1, from coordinate 8,794 downwards.
AACCAAAGCCGATCGCTCGCCGGTAACCCTGGCGGATTTAGGGGCCCAGGCCCTTGTTTGTCAGCATTTATTGGCCGCGTTTCCCCAAGATCCGATAGTGGGGGAAGAAAGCGCTGATATTCTGCAAAAACCAGAGAATGCTTCCCTATTAAGGGACGTAACTGACTTTGTGAAGCCGTTCTTACCCCAGGCGACTGCGACAGCCGTCATTGACTGGATTAATGGCGGCAACGCTCAGCTCGGGCCGCGCTACTGGACGCTCGATCCCATTGATGGCACCAAAGGATTTATTCGCGGCGACCAATACGCCATCGCCCTGGCCTTAATTGAAGAAGGGCAGATCAAACTGGGGGCGATCGCCGCTCCAGCCTTGCCGATGGCTCTGAATCAGCTAAATCCTGAGATTGGCGTTGTCTTTATGGCAGTTGCAGGCGGAGGCAGCCAAATTCGTCCACTTTCCGGGGGAGCGTTCCAAAGAATTCAAACGCGCCCAGTTACAGACATCACCCAAGTGCAGCCCATTGAAAGTTTGGAATCCACCCACAGCGATCGCCCACGACAACAGGCCCTAGCCGCTCATTTGGACATTCAGCGGACGCCCGTGGCGCTAGATTCCCTGGCGAAATATGGAATTATTGCCAGGGGTGAGGCAGATTTATTTTTGAGGATTCCGCTAGCGCAATATGCAGCGAACTATCGCGAGAATATTTGGGATCACGCAGCAGGAGCCATTGTGCTAGCAGAAGCAGGGGGGCAGGTGACAGATTTAGACGGAAAGCCTCTAGATTTTACGATTGGGCCGAAACTTAGCCAGAATCGCGGTATAGTCGCCACCTGTGGCTCGATTCACCAGCAGGTCATTGCCGCACTGGCGGAACTGGGGATTTAGTCGGGGCAATTTTTCCTGTAATTTTGAGATCGTTTAAAAAATATTCCATGAAATCGGCATTAGCTGCGATCAAACCCTATATCAGTTGGCTAATCGTCGGTGCAACCCTGTTTTTTGTGCTGAAAACCCTCAAGGAGCGCTGGCAGGAAGTGGCCGCCGTCCAGGTTGAGGGGAGCGGTTGGCTGCTGGTGGGGCTGCTCGTCACTCTGCTGGCCCACGGATGGTCGGGGTGGGTGTGGTGCTGGATACTCAAAGCTTTTAAGCAACCCCTAGGGGGCTGGCAAGCCTGGAGAATTTATTTAATCACCAATATTTACAAATATTTGCCGGGAAATGTCGGACATTTTGGCGGACGCTTGGCAGTGGTGGTACAGGCGGGTGGCTCCCTGGGGGTTGCGAGTTTGAGCGTGTTGCTGGAACCGTTACTGATGGCGGCGGCGGCGTTACTGGTGGCGATATTGTCCAAACCGGGCGGATTTTTGCCGAAAATTGGCGGTCTCACCTGGAGCTGGCAGTTTTTAGGCCTGGCTATCGTGCTGCTGGGATTGCACTCCCCGGTTTCTCAATGGGCGATCGCCTGGCAGATGGCTTGAAGGGGCAGAAACCAGCCGCAAAGCCCGTTATTTTGCAGCGATACCCACTGGGGCCCCTGTTGGGTGAAATTGGCTTTCTCCTGCTGCGGGGGGCGGGATTTATCTTCACCCTGCGATCGCTGATGATCGTGCCGCCGGGTCAAATTCTCCCCCTGCTCAGCGCCTTTAGCGGGGCCTGGTTGCTGGGATTGGTGGTTCCCGGTGCGCCGGGGGGTTTGGGCGTCTTTGAGGCAGCGGCGATCGCTTTATTGCGAGGGTTTCCGGCTGGCCCCCTCCTCAGCGGCTTGGCCTGGTTTCGCTTAATTAGCATTGTGGCCGAGGCGATCCCAGCGGTTCTGGCCTGGTCAATCCAGCGCCACCTCAATCTCAAAGCAAAGGATTAAGAAATTGGCGGTTATTGGGTTTATTGACGGGAACGGCGCTCAATTTCCCGCCGGAGTGCTTCAATTCTGCTGCGCAGAGCTTCGGCTTCTGTTTCTGTAGCGGTGGTGTCCACGGAGCCTTCCTCGCTGGCTCTGGCATAATTACCCTGGCGGATCTGCTCAAACTCCTCAGATACTGCCCAGTTTTGCAAATAATGGAGCCGCTCCACCGGAAAGGATGGGTTAAAAACGCCCCATTGCCGCCGTTGTAAATGAGAAATTTATAGAGCTGATTCAGTCCATCGTTATCTAAATCGCGAAAATCAGCGGCTTGTTGTTTAAAAGCTCGCAAACTACATTCATTCGAATATTTCTGACTGCCCCCAGCTAATTTCATCAGGGTTTGGGCGATCGCTTCGAGATCGTCGATAACTAACAGGGCAGCGCGATCGGCAGAGAGTTCCGCTTTGCGCCGCCATTCGTAGAAAGCAAAAATTAAGCCCGTACTGATGAGATTACCCAAGCCTAGGGTCATCTCCCCCAGTAAAGACGCCGCCCCCATTGCCCAGAGCGCCATTTGAATTAAAATCGTGTGATGACATTTAATGTGCCCCAATTCGTGGGCTAGAACCGTTCGCAATTCCAGATCGCTGAGGAGATCGAGTAAGCCCGTGTTGAGAACGATGTAAGGTTTTTCCTGGCCGAGGGCGTAGCTATTAACCGAAGGATTTTGGGCGACATAAAGGGCTGGTTCGGGATAGACATCGAGATCGCGGACACATTCGCGAAAAATTCCGTATGGTGTCGAATATTGCCTTGGCCCCGCTTTAATATTGTTGCCCAGCAAAAACAACTGTTGCGGGCGTTCGTAGAGGTATTCAATGAAGCTGCGAGCCACGAGATCGAATCCAGGAACCTGGCGTAGGGCTTCCTCCGCTTGGCGATCCAGGGGATGACGAAAGGCTTCGCTAGAAATTCCCGTGTAGGTAGGCATGGTTGGTAATCGATTTGACGAGCAAATAATCGGCCCGCGACCAGCTTAAACTCAAGGGGGCATTGCCTCGCCTGGCGGTGCTGGAGGCTGTTTATATCTTGCCTTATCCTTGGGGCGATCGCCCTGGGGAAAAATGGTATCGAATCAAGTAACGAAAAAGAGAGTAAACAGCAGGAATGCTAGGCTAAATCCAGGTTTAGTTGGGATAACTGAAAATGCTTGCTGCGATCGCTACGCTGTTATTGTCTGGGAATTTGCTGTCGTCGATGATGGCTCAAACTGCCCAAGCGCCAGGTAATACATCGGTGCAAAAAGAATTGATTGGCTTCCGTACCAAGGGCAATGAAGCGGGCTGGCATGTGGAGATTGGCGATCGCCTTTGTCTGCAAACGGTTGTCGTGCTTCTCGATGGCAGAGAATTGCATGGATGCGGCGACCAGTCCTTGGCGCTATTGCAAGGCGCGGAATGGGTGGTTGAAGATATTAACGGTAAAGGCATCATCGATCGCTCTCGCGTGACCCTGAATTTCCTCGAAGAAAACCGTTTAGTGGGCATGGCTTCCTGTAATAACTACATCACCACTTATTCCTTAACTGGGGAAGGGTTGACGATTTCCCAAGCTGCTGCCACCTTAAAAGCCTGTACCCCTGCCTTGATGAACCAGGAGCAGTTATTCCTGGAAGTTCTCAAGAATATCCAGCAGTTTGAAATCAGTGCTGACGGCACCTTAATTTTGCAGACCAACGACCAACGCACCATCACTGCACGGGGACTGACTCAATGATTGCAACTAATCCTTAAGCCACTCCTATCCCCACCCCCGCACTTCTACCAGAAGAGCGATCGCCCTTTCTGTCGTGGCTGTATCAACGGTGATCGCAGATCAGAGATTTCCGGGGATGTCAAATAGCTTAGCTAAACCGCCCAGTATCGCAACGATTAGACCGATGAGGATGCCGCGACTGACAAATTCTTGAGAATCGATACGCTTGCTCAGGTTTTCCAGCTTGTCTGCCAAATTTTCAGTCTTTGCGTCTATCTTCTCGTCAAGGCGCTCAAATTTTTCTTCGAGTCGAGCTACTCCAATTTGTAGGTCATCCGTCTTCTGTTCCATGCGCTCTAGGCGTTGATTTATTTGAATATCCATGCGCTCTAGGCGTTGGTTCATTTGAGCTTCCATGCGCTCTAGGCGTTGGTTCATTTGTGCCAAAATGTCTTTTAACTCGACTTCAATGCTTAATGACATAGATTTCTCCTCAGTTTTTCTTAAAACTGCGCAAGCCAGAGCGCTTTACTTGAATTCGATCTTAATCCGTTGGTGAGGCGATCGCCGCGGGTGCATCCCAGTTAGAAAGTTGAACGCGAGCAGCAACCCAACCGGCTTGATTTTAGCCTCGACATTCCCCGATCCCACAGGAATCCCCAGCCGTTGATAAAGCTCATCACAGGTGGCTCTGGTCAGGTTTTCTTCTCTCCTGCTGCTTAATGCTCCTTGCCAAGAAAGAATCACTTTTTGCGCTCCGAATGGCGATCCTGGCAGAATTGGGCCAGGCTTTGCAGTTCTTTTTGGCGATCGCTTTCCGGGGAACCGAGGACGCTGCTGGTTTGAAGGCTGGTTTCGCTGAGTTGGGCATCCAAATAGTCGGCAACGATGTGACAGCCCCGGCCCATCTGTTCCTTCAGAATTTCTTCCCGGTTGAGCGGGTGGGCAGTGGCGATCGCCTGGGGAAGCTGCCAGATAATCGCGGTTTTGTCGTCGCTGGCGGAAATGAGGAAGCGACCATCGGGACTGAAGTTAATTTGGGCGATCGCGGCGGCGTGGCCCTTGAGGCTGAGGAGGAGGAGACCGTCTAATTGCCAGAGATCGATGGTGGTACTGTCTCCCGCCGCGGCTAAAAGGTGACCTTGGGGGCTAAAACCCAGGCTAAGCACGGAAAAGCCGCCATTACTGAAGGTTTTTGCCAGAGTTCCGTCAGCGCGCCAGAGTTTAATTGTGCCCTGGGCATCCCCAGAGGCTAACCATCGACCGTCAGGACTGAAGCTGAGACTTAAAACTGGAGCGGTATGGTTGAGAACTTGCTGTAAGCTGCCATCTTTTCGCCAAAGTCGCAGGGTTTTATCCTCGCTAGCGCTGGCGAGCAATGTACCGTCCCCATTGAAACTCACTCGCTCCACTGCGCCCTGATGTCCTCCCAGGGTTGCCACTAAACTACCGTCGGGCCGCCAGAGTTTGACGGTGCGATCGCGACTGGCGGAGGCAATCAGTTGACTGTCGGGGCTGACGGAAACCGCTAGAACTTCTCCCTGGTGGCCCGGCAACAACCGCGAAGTTAGGGTTGCCCGCTGCCAGAGGTAAACCGTACTATCCTGAGCAGCGCCAACAAAATAGTTTCCGTTGGGGGCAAAGGCTAAATCCTTAATCCAGCGATCGCTTTCGATGAATTTGAGAAGCGTGCCATCGGGTTTCCAGAGAGAAATTTCGCCGCGCAGACCCTTTTTCCCGGCCAGAGCAATTTCTTGACCATTGGGGCTAAATTGAGCCGCAGAAACCTTGTCAGGACGGCTGAAGGGCTGTACCGGCCGCTGGTTGAGTTGCCACAGCACGATTCCCTGGTCGTAACCCGCAGAAGCCAAGAGGTTACCGTCCGGCGAAAAAGCAATGCTGATAATGCCATCGCTATGTTCTTCCAGGGATTGCAACAGGGTTCCATCCAAGCGCCAGAGTTTCACCGTTCGGTCTTCCCCTGCTGATGCCAGGGTTTTTCCATCGGGGCTGAAGGCAATGCGATAAACGGCTTCCCGATGCTTACTCAAGGATTTGGAGAGCGTCCCATCTCGCTGCCAGAGTTTCACCGTGCCGTCTAAACCCGCCGAAGCCAGCCATTGACTGTCAGGACTAAAGGTTAAGTCGAAAATAATGCCATCGTGACCGTCCAGGGTTTTGAGCAGCTTGCCCGCCGTCGTCCAAAGGTTAATTTTGCCGTCCAATCCCGCCGAAGCCAGCAAGGTGCGATCGCCAGAAAAACTCAAATTTAAAACGGTTTTTTGGTGGCCGACTAAGGTTGCCCGTAATTTACCGTCGAGCTGCCAGAGTTTAATGTTGCCCTGGCAATCGGTGGTGGCCAGCAGCGGGTCATGTTTGTCGGGGGAGAAGCGCACATTGCCCACCGAGCAATCGTGGGGTAAGGTTGCTAGCCAAGTGCCGTTGTTGCGCCAAAGTTTGGCCGTGCCGTCGTTACTGGCCGAGGCCAGATATTGTCCGTCGCTACTGAAATCCAGATTGATAATGCGATCGCCGTGGGCTCTCAGCTTATTGAGCAATTGGCCGTCCCTTGCCCAGATGGTGAGGGTTCCCTCTGAACTGGCAGCAGCTAAGCGTTGGTTATCGGGACTGAATAAAACCCGCGTCACTTCACTGTCATTATGCTGAAGAGTTTGCGATAATTTGCCGCCTTTTGTCCAAAGTTTGACGGCTTTGTCTTCACTGGCCGAGGCGACTAATTGCCCATCGGGACTGAAACTGAGGCTATAAACCGTTCCCTCGTGGGCAGCAATAAAATTATTGGGCGTGCCCCAATTAATCGCCTGTTGCAGGGCGCTAGCAATGCGCGATCGCAACCGTTCGCGGCTGGAGGGTAGGACAGTCAAACGGGTTTGCTCCCATTCTTGGGCGGCCCGCAGACTGGCGACAATGGCTTCAATTTGCTGACGGGAGGTAAATTGAGATTCGCTGTGGTTGAGGAGGGCGGCAATGTTGCTAATGGTTTGCTCCTGGGAATAAACCACTAAAAAGCCTGAGATGGCCAAAACCGTGGCTAACCCCGTCCCAAACAGCATGACTTGGCGCTGTCGTTGGGATTCAGCCTTGCTACTCTCGTTGATAAATTCCAGGTGCAGGGGAGCGGGGGTTGGCTTTTTTGGCTTGGGATAATCCTTGGGTGAGCCATTCCCTGGCTTTGCCCAGTTGATTGCCCCGCAACAAAAAATCCCGATGGCGCTGGTGGCTTTCCCATTCCCGGGCCCGCATGAGTAGGCGAGTATGGTTGCGGACGTATCTGACATCGGTGTCGATGGCCGTCAGGAGTTTTTCCAGGCCCGCCCCAAAATCATCGCTGTGGCGAAAGAATAACCATTGGTGGGCCGTGAGGTGATTGCGAACGCGGTTGGAGGTTTTCTGCCAGATTTCTGGGTCTACATCCCGCCAAACCAGAGGGATTAAGCGCTTGCTAAAGGTAACGGCATGTTCCACTTCCTTGCCGCAATATTCTGACTTGATGGAATCGGGGCTGATCACAAACACAAAGGTATTGGCTGCCTCAATGCCCGCTTCGATTTCTTGCCACCACTTAGTCGTCAGGGGAATATCTTGCCAATCTACCCAGGTATCGCGATCGCGCTGCCGCAGGGCCTGATTAAGTTTGCGGACAAAATCCGAGTCCTGGCGAGAGTAGGAGATAAAAACGTCAACTTCTTTAGACATGACGGTTTTGCCAGCCCGCGTGCCGTTACGCCTCTACTTTAGGCGATCGCCCTGAAAACGCCTATCGCCCCAACCCTGCCCAGGAGTTTTTCTCGGAGGGTCAAGTTATTTTCTCGAAGGGCCGAGTTATTTTCTCGGAGGGCCGAGTTATTTTCTCGAAAGGCCGAGCTTTTTTGTAAAACGTTATATAAATTTTCTCGAAGGGCCAAGAATTTTTCTCCATCGGCGTTAAACGACAAGCCCCGCGCCGGGCCAGACTCTCCCATCGCGGAGCCGTTACGAGTCGCCGCCCAACTACTGATCGAGTTGCAGCACCGCCATAAACGCTTCTTGAGGCACATCCACCGTTCCGATCGCCTTCATGCGTTTTTTTACCCTTGGCTTGTTTTTGCAGCAGTTTCTTCTTCCGGCTAATGTCGCCGCCGTAGCACTTCGCCAACACGTCTTTGCGCAGTGCCGGGATATGTTCACTGGCAATAACTTTGGTGCCGATCGACGCCTGAATAGGAATCTTGAACTGATGCCGGGGAATCAATTCCTTGAGTTTTTCCACCAAAGCGCGGCCCACGTGGTAAGCCTTGTCCCGATGCACAATGGTCGAGAGGGAATCCACCCCGTCCCCATTTACCAAAATATCCAGCTTCACCAACTCATTTTCGCGGTAGCCCAGCAATTGGTACTCCATACTGGCATAACCCCGCGATCGCGACTTGAGCTGATCGAAAAAGTCTGTCACCACCTCCGCCAGAGGCAGTTCATACACCAGAGTTGTCCGGCTTTGGGTGAAGTAACGCATATCCTTAAATTCTCCCCGCCGCGTTTGGCAGAGATCCATCAAGGGCCCCACGTAGTCTTCTGGGGTAATAATGTCCACCTTGACATAAGGCTCCTCTAGGAGGGTACGCTTCTGGGGTGGCGGCAGTTCGCTGGGGTTCTCGATTTGGATCACCTGGCCATCCACCAAGGTCACCCGATAAACCACCGATGGGGCCGTAATAATCAGATCTAGGTTATACTCCCGCTCCAGGCGCTCCTGGACGATTTCCATGTGCAGCAAGCCCAAAAAGCCGCAGCGAAAGCCAAATCCCATGGCCGTTGAAGTTTCCGGCTCGTAGGAGAGGGCCGCATCGTTGAGCTTGAGCTTGTCCAGGGCATCCCGCAAATCTTCGTACTGCTCGGTGCTGGTGGGAAATAACCCGCAGAACACCATCGGCTTCGCTTCCGTGTAACCCGGCAAAGGTTGGAGCGCCGCTGCCCCCGCTAGGGTAATCGTGTCCCCAACCCGCGCATCGGCCACGGCCTTGATCGCCGCTCCGAAGTAACCCACTTCTCCGGCATGGAGCTCCTCTACCGGAATCTGGCTCGGCGAGAGCACACCCAACTCGTCAATCTCGTACTCCTTGCCCGACGCCATCAACCGCACGCGATCGCCTTTTTTGACCCGGCCATCCATGACCCGAAAATAGACAATCACC
>JAAUTE010000133.1 GCA_012031815.1 Chloroflexaceae bacterium | reverse complement strand
TTTCGGCCTCGTCTTTGTTGCTCCAATTTGAGCCTGCTGTTGTCGTTCTGCTTCTAGGCCTGGTCGCTGCCGTTCTAACTCATTCTTGGCGGGCGCAATGCTTCCTGTTCTAAATTGCTGCCCTCCTGCACAAAGGCGATCGCCAATCGCACTCGGCGACTGCCTCCTTGGGTTGGACAAGTGACGCTGTTGGCTGTTTCTAAGGCAGCGCGATCTAGTTCGGGATAGCCACTGGAGGTTGCGATCGCCGAACGAACAGCTTTCCCACTGGGATCGGTGACAATTTCTACCACTGGCCGCGCTTCAATGCCCCGATTAGCCAGAGATTGAGGAAATTTAGGCTTGCGAGTCGCACTACAGCCTGCCGAGGAAGAAAGGGGCAATGGGGAATTTCCTCCCGGTCGGGTGGGTTGGGAGCGAGCAGCCACAGGGCCGGAATTTCCTGTCCCCGGATTTGCCCCGGCAGAATTTCCTGGCCCGGTTCCATTGCCGCCTGGCAAACCTTGACCCAGTTGGCTGGGCCTTCCAGAAGCAGCGATTGGGCCCGGTTCTATTGCCGGCGCCCCGGTCGGGAACGGTTAGCGGTGGCTTGAGGGGTTCCTGGGGCAGCTTGGTTAGAATTCGGCTCCTGGGGGGACGCTACAGCGCGAGACTGGAGATTTGAGCGCAGTTGGCTTGGCTCTTGGGCTGTCAGGGGTTGAGGCGTGACGCGCGGTGGGGTCGGTTCTGAGGGTTGGGCAACCGGGGTTTCCGGTAGGGTCTGGTTTTCAGCTTCTGCGATCGCGGCTGGGGGGTTGGCGCAGGGTTTCCCGCAACGGTTCAACCGGTGGGTCTGGGATTGGCGGTTCCGTTTCCCTGATAGGTTCGGGGCTGGGATTCACTGCCGCTGGCTGCGGTTGTGGGGAGGGCGCGGACTGCTGAACAATGGCATCAGGCGGTTCCAAACTTTCTGTGACAGGTTCTGGCAAAACCGTGGGGAGGGGAGGCGGTTCTTCTACGAGTTTTTCTTCAACAATCGGCTCTTCGGGCGGCGGTTCTGGCTCTTGACTCGGTTCAACCGTCGGTTCTTCAACAATCAAAATTTCTATGGGGTCTTCGATCACTTCTGCTGCTGAGGGGATCACCAGGCTAAGTCCATAGGCCGCTAAGAGGTGCAGCACCACTGAACCCAACAAACCATACCTTAAAAAACGCTGGCGGTTTTGCTGGTCTTGTTGGCGCTGTTCTTGACAATAGTAATGAATACTCATAATCAGTCATTTTCTCTCAGCGAGATCCATAGCCGAAAACTCCATACAGCAAACATTGCCGTTAGAGCGATCGCCATAATTATTGCAAAAGATTTTTATTAACTTCCAATTCTAAAACAGGCTGCTGTCAATATCAAGATACAGTGCCAGTTTTCTCAGCATTGCTAGGGATCAGGTTAGGTGAGACGAACGGCGCGGCGACCAATGGGAATACACAGGGGGGTTTCGCTGACGGGATCGCAGATGATGCGGCAGCCAATCCCGAAAACCTCCTGCACCATTGTTTCGGTCATGACCTGAGCGGGCGTTCCTTGGGCATAGAGATGGCCGTTTTTCATGACAGCGAGATAATCGGCGTAGCGACAAGCTTGGTTGAGATCGTGCTGCACCAGGGCAATTGTTCTTCCCTGACGGCGGTTGAGGTCGTGCAGTAAGTCTAGTATCTCAATTTGGTGGGCTAGATCCAGAAAAGTTGTCGGTTCATCTAGCAGCAAAATATCGGTGTTTTGAGCTAAAACCATCGCAATCCAGGCTCGTTGGCGCTGTCCTCCCGACAGGGTATCCACCAGGCGATCGCCCAGCTCCCGCATTCCCGTAATCTCCAGGGCAGTCTCTACTTCCGTTTCATCCTGGGATGACCACTGCTGCCACCAGCTTTGATGGGGATAGCGCCCTTGGGCCACTAACTGCCGCACCGTCAGTCCTTCGGGGGCGATCGCGCTTTGGGGAAGTAGTCCTAAGCGTTTGGCTACGGCTTTAGTTGAGCGCTCCAAAATTGAGATGCCGTCCAGATAGACCGCGCCACGGTGAGGTTTGTGCAGCCGCGCCAGGCCCCGCAGCAACGTTGACTTGCCGCAGCCGTTGGGGCCGACTAAAGCGGTGATTTTCCCGGCAGGAAGGGTGAAATCTAGGTCGCAGACTACAGGCGCTTGGTAGGACAGAGTAAGCTGAGACGCTTGAAGTTGGTGCTGTGCTTTCAATTCCGTCATCGTTCGCGGGCCAGTAAATAAAGAAAATAAGGAACGCCAATAATGGCAGTCACGATGCCGCAGGGTAGCTCCAGGGGGGCAAAGAGCAATCTCCCGATTAAATCGGCGCAAATTACTAATAATCCGCCCAATAGGGCCGTTACGGGCAAAAGTCCTTCCTGGGCTGGCCCGACCAGAAATCGACCGATGTGGGGAGCAATTAACCCAACAAAGCCAAGGGAGCCTGCCGTTGCCACGGAAGCAGCCGTTAGGGCTACGCTGGTTAGTAGGAGTCCGCCCTGCCGCCATTCCAGGGCCATTCCCCACCCCCGCGCCAAGTCATCGCCGAAACTCAGGGCATTTAAGTCTCTGCTGGCGGCGATCGCCACGGCACTAAACGCCAGTATCCAGGGCAACAGCGTTAACAAATGTTCCCAACTGCGTCCGTAAACGCTTCCTGCCAGCCAAACCAGGGCTTGGGATACGCTGTTAAGTTCGCCAAAGGTAATCATGACGTTGGTAAGGGCACCGGACAGAAAACTAACGCCCAACCCCACCAAAACCAACCGTAACGGCGTAATTCCCCGATTCCAAGCCAAAAGATAAACCGCGATCGCACGATGAAAGCCCCGACAAAGGCAGCAACAGGCAGTAAACTCGGCGGAGCAGCGGGAAAAGCCACCAATAAGGTGACCGCAGCCAGAGAGGCTCCCCCATTGAACCCTAAGATGCCGGGTTCAGCCAAGGGGTTGCGGGTTAGGGTTTGCACCATCGCCCCGGCGATCGCCAGCCCCGCACCCACAAAAAATGCCACCAGGGTTCGCGGCAAGCGGAGGGTATTAACAATGAAAAATAATCGGGATTGCTGGTTTTCCAGCCCAAAACGGCTTTAGTGATCTCCAGTGGCGGAACCGGATATTCCCCCAAGCCGACGCTGACCAAAAGGGCGATCGCCACCAGCAACAGCAGCACTAGGAGCGTGGGTAAAACCCGGCGATCCAAACGCCAGACCAAGGGCAAGGGGTTTAAGTCGAGAACGAGCCAGGATTTAGCCATAGCCATGCTTGCTGCGACTGCGCAACAGATAAATCAACACGGGAGCGCCCAGCAGGGGCATCACCAGTCCGACGGGCAGCTCTTGGGGCTGAAGCAGTAAGCGAGCGCCAATATCGGCAACGATCAGCAAACTCGCCCCCAAAACCGCTGCATAGGGCAAAAGCCAGCGATAATCACTACCGACCACGAAACGACACAGGTGCGGCACCACTAGCCCCACAAAACCAATGGGCCCGGCGATCGCCACGCTAGCCCCAGCCAGGAGGACAACGCTGAGAGCGGCAGCAATTTTGACCCTAGCAGTCCCTTGTCCCAGTCCTTGAGCCACCTCTTCTCCTAAGCTCAGGGCAGTAATTTGCCGGCCCAGGGTCAAAGCCAACCCCAATCCCAGGGCAAAATAAGGCAGGACTTGCCCCAGTAAGGCAATATCGCCCCCGGCAACCGAACCAGCCAGCCAAAAGCGAATTTCGTCCAGGGTGCGCTGGCTAACAATTAAAATGCCGCTGGTCAGGGAAGCCAGTAAGGTGGTTACCGCTGCGCCTGCCAGGATCAGATTCAGGGGCCTTGTCCCCTTGCGCCCCATCGATCCCAACCCGTAAACGGCGATCGCCGTGAGGGCAGCTCCACCCAAGGCAAACCAGGCAGAGAGACTCACAGAAACGTTTCCAAAACAGCCGTGGCAGCGACAACCGCTAAGGCCGCACCGGCTTCAATGCCCAAAATTTCTGGTGAAGCCAGAGGATTGCCCGTAATTCCCTGCATAATTGCTCCAGCAACCCCTAAGGCTGCCCCTACCATCCCGGCAATCAGCGATCGGGGCAGGCGAACGGTACGAATAATCAGATGTTCCCGCGAGCCGTCAAAGGCAAAGAGCGCCTTGACCACTTGACTCGGTGCGATGTCCGCCGCTCCCAGACTGACACTGGCCAGCAGCGAAAAGCCTAGAATTACCAGGAGCAGCAGTAATATCAGCAGCAATCGGCGATCGGAGGCACGGCTCAAGCTGATCTCCAAAAATTGAGAATTAATATGAATAAGTTTTTTCACTTTATAGCGAGCCACTTCCCCAGTCAAGCCATGAACAGTAACTTGCACTTTAGTCCTTTAGACGCGATTTCCAGGGTTTTTCAGCAGAAAAATACTGATAAACTTCAAGGCTGAGGGTTTCCTGCTCAATCCAGTTACTTGACAGCTAGTTGCAATTGTTTGATAGGATGGAGGACATTCACTCAGCTCCCAGCAGGCAAATCCGGCCCAATGCTAGCAGGTGGGCGGGTTTTTACTGGATTTCCTAGAGGCTATGCCAATGCTCGAATTTTTCATTGCTGGTGGGATTGTTGCTTACCCGCTCCTGATTTTGTCCGTACTCTCCATTGCCTTGATTGCCGAGAGAGCCGTTTTTTGGTGGCGAATTCAGTCCCATCAACCACGCCTCATTCGCGATGTCCTGAAAATTTACGCAGAAGACCCCCATTTAGCGATTCACCGCCTCAAACAGCAGGCTAACTTGCCAATGGCACGGATTTTTCTGGAAGCGCTGGCACTAGATCGTCCCAATCCTGATGAATTTCGCCTCGCCCTGGAAAGTGCCGCTCAGGCAGAAATTCCCTTCCTCAAACGTTTCAGTGTCGCCTTTGAAACAACTATTACTGTTTCGCCTCTTTTGGGTTTATTAGGCACAATTTTGGGGCTTATTCGTTCTTTTTCAGCCTTGAAAATTGGTCAAGTGAGTGGGGAAAATGCAGTCGGGGTGACGGGAGGAATCAGCGAAGCTCTGATTTCAACAGTAATGGGCTTAGTCGTTGCAATTTTTACTTTAATGTTTGCTAATCTCTTTCGCGGAATTTACCAGCGACAGTTGGCGTTAATTCAGGAGTATGGCGGGCAACTAGAGTTACTTTACCGCCGTCAAATGGAGAGTAAAGGGCAATCAGTGATGGCAAAGTAGTTAACTAAGCTTCTAATTAATTGAGGAGGATCTATTGATGCAGCTACCGGAAGAATCGGATAAACCCTTTGAGATTAATATTGTACCGATGATTGATATAATTTTTTCAATCTTAGCTTTCTTTATAATTTCAACTTTGTTTTTAACTCATTCAGAAGGGCTTTCCGTAAATTTGCCTCAAGCTTCAACCTCTCAACCTCAGCCTTCCACTGAAATTACGGTTACGATTGCCGCCGATGGTCAAATCTTTCTAAATCAGAAGTCTATTACCTTAGAAAATCTCCAGAAGCGGGTGCGGCAGCAAATAGTTCCTCAAAAGCCTACCTTAGTAATCGTTAATGCCGATGAAGCCGTTGCTCACGGGCGCGTTGTTGGTGTTATGGACGACTTGCGCCAGATTAAGCAGGTAAAGTTAGCGATCGCCACCACGAAGCAGGACAATAAAACCGAATGAATCACGGCTCTACTAAACCTAACTATCAGGACTCGGAGCGTGAGCTTGGGGGAAGGGCGGCGTCAATAGTTTCCTAGGTTTCCTAAAGTTGAAAACTGCCTGTTGCCGTTCATGCGCTGTCCCCCCTGTCAATCTTTGCTGCTGACGACTCTCCAAAGCTGAACACAGCGAGCATGGGAACTTGGTAGACGTGATGAAGGGAAGATTCAGTCCTGACATTAGGCTCAGCAAGGGCTTTTCAGGACTCAGCGGAAAAGTCAGCTTTGTTACCCTTCCAGAAAAAATGACTTCAGGAAGTGTAGATCCTCAGAATTTAGTCCCAACGTTTTTAACAAAAACTATTTTTTTCTATATTTACCGTTAAGTTTAGACACAATTATTAATCAAAATAAAAAACCCAGGTTATTGAGAATACTTTTTAAGTATTGATTGCCAGAATTTAAAGTGGGATTAATTAAACGATGTTTAATTGTTAACCTTTCCAGGAGAGCCTATAGGTGTCAATAAGCTTGCATCATTGTTAAGCATAATTGCCAACAGAATTGAAGAGCTGATGGGTAAGCAGAGCCAGAAACAGGCATTGCAAAGCTCTCAGAAACTTAACACAATCATGGCTCTTGGGAGCTGAAATTCTCGCCTGTTAGAAGGTTTAGGTTTTTGATGCTTATTCTGTACATCAGCTCTAGATAGCGACACCTTAGTTGAGAAGCTTCATGAATAACCACGCCATATTTATCCATCCCGACGGAACCAGCCCTCCCACTACGGTGCTGCCCGATTTCTGAGCGTTGGCCCCGACGGCCGCTTAAATTGGGACAATCTAGACCAATCCGGTGTTTATCTGGGCCACTTAGAAGACCAGCTCACCGGAACCTCCAATGCCGGGGCCGTCACCCACGCCACTGGTACCAAGGTCTATGCTGAATCCTTCGGTTTCGAGGCCGTTCGTGACGCCGATGGTAATCTTGTCATCGATCCCGCCACCGGACGTCCCGTGGAGACCGACATCGTTGCCCTCTCCGGCGCGGTTAACCAAACCATTCTCCAAGAAGCGGTCGCAGCCAATAAAGCCACTGCGCTCATCAACTCCGGTGTCATTGCCGAACCCGGAACCGGCGCCTTTGCGTCTCAGGTTGGGCAGGTAGATATCCCCCTGGATGCGCCCCGATTCCCAATTTTGCTGCTTTTCCCCGGGGTCAATTTGCCCTAATTACCGAAGAAATCGTCCTCTCCGGCGTTGATGTCATCCTGGGTGGTGGTTTGCTCAACTACCTCCCCGTGGGTGCTCCCGTCCCCGAAGGTGCTCTCGAACTCCTAGAATCTGACCCTTTGCCAACGAACTCAACACCGTTACCGATGCGGCCAACCGTCCCAGCGAAAACCTCATCGATTTAGCGATCGCTCAAGGCTATACAGTTGTTTATACCGAAGAGCAGCTCAACGCGGTGGTAGCTGACCCTTCAATTACCCAAGTTTTGGGAATTTTTGCCGTTCAAGATACCTTCTTGGATCGCACTGAAGAAACCTTAATTAACCTCGGTATTGACATCTCCGATCCGAGCAACTTCTACGTATCAACAGCACCGGACGTAGGCGAGCTGCTAGACGCGGCCCTGACCATCCTGGAGCGCAACCCCAATTTTGTCAACGGCTCCTTCACCGTCCTAGAAGAAGAAGGCTCCGACAACTTTGGCAACAACAACAACGCCGCCGGAACCATTGAAGCCACCCTGCGGGCTGATCGTGCCATTGGAGTTGCTTTAGACTTCATTGAAGCCAACCCCAACACTTTGTTGGTCACCGCAGCCGATAGCGATGCCGGTGGTCTGCAAGTTCGGGACGAAGCATCTACCGATCCCACCGCAGACACCGTCAACACCAACCCCACCGGTATTCCCTTCGGCCCTAACTCCTTCCAAAACCCCTACGACGGCACCACCGGACGGGGAACCACACCCTTTGTCGCAGCTCCCGACGAAAATGGCAACGCCTTCTCCTTCAGCGTTGGTTTTGTGGGAACCCCTGACTTTGCAGGCTCCATCGTTGCTAAAGCCCACGGTCTCAACTCTGAGCGTCTACCCGCGACGGTAGACAACACTGGTATCTACGAGATCCTCTACGAAACCCTCTTTGACGTTGAGCTAGAGTCCCGTAACCCTGCCCCTCCCGTTGCGCCTACGCCGACCGCCCAAACCGGCAATGCCATTTTTATTCACCCCGATGGCGCTAGTCCAGCCCACTACGCTGCGGCACGCTTCACCTCCGTGGGCCCCGATGGTCGCCTTAACTGGGACAATCTGAGCAACGCTGGGGTTTATCTCGGTCATTTGTCAGACCAGCTCACGGGTTCCTCCGATGGCAGCGCCGTTGTCCACGCTAACGGGGTTCGCGGTTTTGGGGACTCCTTTGGCCTTGATGAAGACAACAACATCATCGTTCCTGCCTCTGGAAACACAGGAGTGACCATCCTTGAAGAGGCGATTTTAGCCGGTAAAGGAACCGCACTCGTTCAGTCTGGCCATATCGGCGAGCCGGGAACTGCTGCCTTCATTGCCGCAACACCAACCATCGGTGATGTCGATGGCAGAGATCTAGTTGCCACCATCGCAGAGCAAGTCATCCGCTCTGGCGTTGATGTGATTCTCGGTGGCGGTGAAGTTTACCTGCGCCCCATTGGCACCGATGGCTTCCACGGCACGGCAGAAGAGTTTGATGCGTTCAGCACCGATCCCATAGAGCGTCCCACCACTGACCTGGTAGAACTGGCCGAATCCCTGGGCTACACCGTAGTCTTCACCGAAGAACAGCTCAATGAAGCCCTTTCTGGCCCTATTTTGCCGGAAAGACTCTTTGGTGTCTTTGCACTCAACCATACCTTCAACGACCAGCCAGAGGAAGTGCTGGCGGCCCAAGGACTCCCCCTGTACGTTGAGACCGCTCCCACCATTGCTGAAATGCTGGCAGCAGCGCTGCAAATCATCGGTCAAGACCCTGATGGTTTCTTTGCGGTAGTTGAAGAAGAGGGTACGGACAACTTCTCCAACGATAACAACGCGGCTGGTGCTATCGAAGCGGCTCTCCGGGCCGATGCAGCCATTGGTGTGGCGATTGATTACGTCAACAACATCGACCCCAATACCCTGATTTTGACGGCGGCTGATAGTGATGCGGGTGGCTTGCAGGTTTGGCAACCGACCCCCTTTGCACCGGCTCTGGCAGCGGTGGAAACTGACCCCGCACGGACAGATATTCCTGTGAACCCCACGACCTCTGCCGATCCCGCGCTGAATATTCCTCTGGACGGTGTTAATGGTAGCATCGCTCCGGTGACTACCTTCGCCTCTCAACCGAGCTTGGATGGTGAAGTGGGCAACTTCCTGGTGGGTTGGACTGGCACCCCGGACAATCCGGGCAGTATCGTTGCCAAGTCTTACGGTCTCAATGCTGACCTACTGCCTGCAACCATCGAAAACACCCAAATCTACGACATTCTCTTCCAAACCTTGTTTGGGGTTGCGCCCCAAGCGGTGGCCGAGCAGAATCTCGTGTTTGGCAGTGATGGCGATGATGTTATCGATTCCGAAATTACCCCTGACTTTGACGGCGCAGCGGATTTGCTGTTTGCGGGAGCTGGTGCAGATTTGATTGATACCAGCGCTTCTCTGTTTGGTCAGAACCGGGTTTACCTCGGCTCTGGTATCGACGAAGCCATTGTCGGAACTGACGATCGCGCTTTTGGCGGGTCGGGAGCTGATATTCTCGATGCTTCTGCGGGCAATGGCGGCAATCGCCTCTACGGGGCCGGCGATGGCGACGAAATTATCGTGGCTAGCGGCGATCGCGCTTTTGGTAATAGCGGCAATGACATCCTGGATGCAACCCTCAGCGAAGGTGGCAGTCGCTTGTACGGCGGAGCCGGTGACGACAGCTTCTTCCTGGGTACTGGCGATCGCGCGATCGGTGGCGCGGGTGACGATGATTTCTTTGTCGGAGATGGCGGAGATAACGTCATTACCGGTGGCGCTGGAGCAGATACTTTCTTGATCTTCACAGGAGAAGCTCCTACTACGGCTAACACCATTACTGACTTTGCTGCGGGCATTGATGTTCTGGGCATCGGCGGTGGTTTGGCCTTTGGCGATCTGACCATTGAGTCCTTGGATGGCAATACCCTAATCTCGGCGGGGGCTGAATTAGCTGTACTTCTAGGCGTTGATTCCAGCGCGATCGCCGAAGCTAATTTTGTCTTTGCCTAAATTTCATTCTCAATAACCCGACAAAGGATTCCCATCAACGCCCCAGCTACAATCTTGAAAGGATTTGTAGCTGGGGTTTACTTTCATGGTTGCGGCAGACAAAAATCCGAGAATCTTCCCACTTTTTTAGTAGTATAGGGAACATCTTTGATTAGACTAAAACGTACAGTATAGCTTTTGGATTGATATTTGGTCTGGCGATCGCGGATGGGTATTGACGCTGCCCCTCTCTCAAGCTCGCGAGCCGAGTCCTGACAGTTAGCCCGCCACGGGCAGAACTCACATTGGCTTTCGGTTAGTGAAAAATTCTTAACCTCTCAAGACAATTTTTTTCTCCTCGATCAAGCTCAAGCAAGCGATCGCCAAACTGGAAGCTACTTCTAAAAATTAACCAGGAGACCAGCCCATGAGTATTATCAACCCCAGTAGCCCGTGGTTTCGGGGATTCATCTCCCTGACGATCTTTTCCTTCGTTATGTCCTTGGGGATGAGCCTGTCTATTGCCGGACTGCGGGACTATTGGCAGCAGTCGGGCCGGATAGTGCGGACGCTTTTAGCCACCGTCGTTTTGCCGCCGTTGCTGTTGGCCGCGCTGATCTTGGCGGTTCCCATACCGAAGCCCGTACCGATTGCCTTAGCGTTACTGGCGGCTTCCCCTTGTCCGCCGTTTCTTACCCAAAGAGCGTCCCAAGCGGGGGCGAGTCGGGAGGTGGCCCTAAGTGTGCAGGTAACCTTGGCGCTGGTCTCCATTGTTACGACCCCGATCATTGTGAGCCTATTTCAAAGGGGGTTTCCTAACGCGACCAATATCCGCTTCGACCCTTGGGATGTGGTAAAAATGGTGGCTTTGGTGCAGTTTTTACCCCTGGGGATCGGTTTCGCCCTGCACCAAATTCGGGCGGGATGGGTGGGAAATTCGCGCAAATTCTCAATGTCTT
>JAAUTE010000132.1 GCA_012031815.1 Chloroflexaceae bacterium | reverse complement strand
GGACAGCCGGATGGCAAAGGCTTCCAGGATTTTTAAGCGGGTTCCGCCTCCTTGTTGTAAAGGCACTGCCATGATGCTGGCCATGGCCAAATAGGGACGCACGTCGGCAACGCTCCCGGTCACGACAATATCCGGGTCATGCTCCGCCGCCTGTAACATAAACGCTGTGGGATTGCGGCCAACCAAGAGCAGGCACAGATCCGGATAGCGTTGCTTGAGCGGCGGGTAAATCGCGTCCAGCAAAAGTCGGGCGGCAACGGTGTTGGGTTCGTAGGACAATTGACCCAAAAATAACAAATATCGGCGATCGCCCCTGAGACCTTGGGGCAGCGGGCAATGGCCGGAGCGAACCTCAGCGTAGTGGTCAACATTCACCCCATTGGGAACCACGTAGCTCTGAGCCTGGGGCCCGTAGAGGCGCTTTAGCAACTGGGTGTCTTCCTGGGAGCAAACCCAGACCCGATCGGCTCGTTGAATAAAATTTCGTTCAATCCTTTGCAGTTGGGGCAGTTGCACCAGCCCCCTCAGGCGCGATCGCCGGGTGCGGTCAATTCGTAGTTTTTGGCAAAACAAGTCAGCTTCAACATTGTATTGATCCAAGACAACGCTACAGGGATAGCGCTGAACGACTTGCAAGTAGCGATAAGTCCAGACTTCTTCGAAAATCACCCAATCGGGGCGAAATTCCTGCATTAATGTATCCAGGGTTGCGGCTGCCCGATCGGAGTATCCCCAATCACCGTCAGGATGTCCCTTGGGTCGCAGCCACCACAGCCGCCGCTGCCACTGCTCGCGTTGGGAACGATCCAGGGCCACGTTGCAGTGTTTCCATTGGGCCATGCCGGGGGGAAGGGTTTCCTGCGGCGACCAGGTTGAGGCGGAAAAATAGCGACAGGGCCAAATTTGGCCATGATATTCATGTTCTGCCAATTGCGTAAGGCCCCGCCGCCAATGGGAGGGTAGGGAACCAGTTGGGTCACAAACAACGTACGCAAAGAAGATTTCGGCGTTGTTGGGAGCTGCATTGACCTGGCGATAAGCAAATTTTCCCAATCATACTAGCTTGCTCGGCGATCGCGCCAACGACCCAGTTTTCCGTCAAACCCTGGGAGAGTCTACTAGGGGTGAAAAACCTGCAAAACGAAGGATTTATTTAGTTGCCACGCTCTGCCGAAGATTCTACCGTAGCATGATAGGCTCGCTCTAGGCGCATGAGCCGTTTCGCTTGAGCCGACAGAGCTGTGGCATCCAGCCAGTTAGCAATGAGGGCATCGGTGGAAAACAGTCCCGCGCCATTAATGGTGAAAAAGAGGAAGCAGGCGGCGTAAATTGCCGACAGTTCCAGATAGGGAATACTAAACCCTGCCACCAAAATATGGTGATACATGGCGACCCCCATAGTTGCCAACAGACCAAAGGCAGCGGGACGCGTTAACAAACCAATGGCCACCAGGGGTGCGCCGATTAGTTCCGTCAAGGCGGCAGCATAGCTGAAAAAATCGGGAACGGCAGACCGATAACTTCCACGTAAGCCTGAGCAAAGCTGGGAATATCGCTGAGTTTATCGAGGCCGTTGTGAATCATCATGGCACCGACAACCACGCGTAGCAGCGCCCAGGCGGTTTGTGACCCTAAATTGGCTTGAGTATTGGGTTTGAAGAGTGCAGTTAAAGCGGCAGGCATAGTTTAGAAGGAAGTTTAATGACAGCTATTAACAAAATTTAACAATAATTCCTAAGTTGTGTGAACCTATCTTAAGGTGGGCTGCGGCCCGGTGGGGTCAAGAAGCGATCACCGTTTCGCACCGCTTGAAAGCCACCCTAGGGAAAGACAGTAGCTGATTTGGGGCATCTTTCGGGGATTTTTCGGACACAAATCCAGGAAGGGGCTAATTTATTCGCAAAAGCCCTGGAGGTTCCTGAAGTTACAGGGGAGCAAGAATAGTCGCTCCTCCTCTACAATTGAGGTCATCTGCGATCGCAAGGGCTAGAGCAGCGAAGGGACACTATGACCAACCGATCTCCGTGCCAGCGCGAACCGCTGATCGAACTGAAAGGCGCTTGCAAGTCTTTTGGCAGCAATGTCATTCTCAATGAGGTCGATCTGACCGTCTATCGGGGTGAGGCCCTGGTCATTCTGGGGCCTTCAGGAACGGGAAAATCCACAATTCTCCGCATTCTTGCTGGTTTAATGCCCCTAGACAGGGGAGAAGTCTATGTTAAAGGACGGTTGCGACGAGGACTCATTGAAGACGGCGATGCCTCGATTCGCATCAGCATGGTGTTTCAGCAGGCGGCCCTCTTCGATTCCCTCACCGTCCGGGAAAACGTTGGCTTTACCCTCTACCAACACAGCCGACTGCCAGAGGCCCGCATCCGCACCCTAGTCGACGAGAAGTTAGTCAGGGTGGGTCTGGAAGGCATGGGCGATCGCTATCCGGCGGAACTCTCTGGAGGACAGCGCAAGCGGGTCAGCTTTGCTCGGGCGATCGTGGACAATCCCGACGATCCCAATGACGATCCAGAGATCGTGCTCTACGACGAACCCACCGCCGGCCTCGACCCCATCGCTTCCACGATTATTGAAGATCTGGTGCGAAAATTGCAGCATACCTTTGATACCTGTGGAACCTACGTCATGGTCTCTCACCAGGAAAGTACCATCCGCCGCACGGGCGATCGCGTCATTTTTCTCTACAGCGGCAAGATTCAGTGGGATGGATCAGTGGCAGACATTGATACCACCGATAATCCGTTGGTGCGTCAATTCTTTAGTGCCAGCGTCGAGGGGCCAATTAAAGTTATTGTCTAAAAACAGAAAGCATCTACCGAAAAATGTCCCAGGAAGGCAAAAATGTTAAAAGCACGCACCGTTCGAGAAGGTTCTGTAGGATTGCTCGCCCTGGCGGGACTGCTCATTTTTGGCGGCTCGATCCTGTGGCTGCGTAACCTCAAGTTTGGGCAGGAAGGCTATTCCTTTGTGGTGACTTTTCCTGATGTCAATGGCATCCAGGAAGGCGGCCCGGTCAACTTTCGGGGCTTTCGGGTGGGTCAAATCAGCCGCATTCAGCCGGGGGTTAATGGAGTGGATGTCACCCTGGATATTAACGCGGGCCTGCTCATTCCTAGAGCCGTGCAAATTCAAGCCAACAGTTCGGGATTGATTGGGGAGACCTCGGTGGATATTACCCCCCTAGAAACAGTTCCCCCGGAAATTAAACGCCAGGCCAATTTCACGCCCAGCAGTGGCGATTGCAACCCCCAGCAGTTTATCTGCGCCCAAGAAAAATTGCAGGGCGCTGCCGGCCCCCAACTAATTCCCACCCTGGCCCGCCTCAGCGAACTTTACGGCAACGAAGAATTTTTTAACAATGTCAACGGCGCTGCCAAAAACACCGCGATCGCAGCCCAGCAGATTACCGATCTGAGCGAGGATATTTCCAGCCTAGCCGGGTCAGTCGAGGGAGAGATCAAATCCTTTTCCGCCGCGGCCAACTCCGTTTCAGCCACTGCCCAGGAAGCCACCCAACTGGTGGACAATGTTAACCAGATCGTCGGCGAAAACCGCAATAGCCTCAATGAAACCCTGGGGAGCGTCAATCGCACCAGCAACCAGCTCAACGACCTCATTGCCAACACCAATCTCTTAGTGCGCGATACCAATGGCGAAGTCAATCAACTCTTAAGTAGCCTGCGCGGAACCCTGGGGGAGGTTAACGCCAAGTTAGATAGCGTCGACACCCAAAGACTTACCCAAAACCTAGAAGCCCTCACCACCGATGCGGCCCAAGCCTCGGCCAACCTACGCCGCTTGTCCGAAACCCTCAACGAACCAGCCAACCTGACCGTTCTGCAACAGACCTTAGACTCTGCCAGGGCTACCTTTGAAAATGCCGAGAAAATTACCGCCGATCTCGATGAACTAACTGGCGATCCGGCCTTTCGCCGCAACCTGAGAGATCTGGTCAATGGCTTAAGCAATTTAGTTTCCTCAACGGAGCAGCTCGAACAACAGATCGTCACGGCGCAACAGCTTCAATTGACCGTTAAAACCCTGCAAAAGCACATCGAAAGCCTCGAAGCAGCTAAAGCCTCATCCCAAGCGGCTACTTCCCTCGAAAAGCGCTAGGTTTTTCCTAAGCGCGGGCTTCTCGCAAGGCTTCCAGGTAGTCGATCGCGGCTTCCAATTTAGATTCATAGGCATAGGAGAACTCTTCAAACCAAAGCCCTTCTTCCGAGTGGGGGTCTAATCCCTGCAACCAGGCTTGGGCTTGTCGCGAGAGTGAAGCTCGGCGCTGCTGCTGCTGGCGGGTTTCCTGTCGCTGTTGCTCTTGTAAGTGCTGTTGTTGGCGAGCGACCTCGGCCCGCTGCTGTTCTTCCTGTTCTTGGCGCAGGGCTTGGGTTAACTCGAAGACGCTGCCTGTTTCAGGTAACTTCGGGTCTGGCAGGGGACGGGGGGGACAAGGGGAGGGCGCGACCTTCAACTTCTGCTTTAACCTCCGCCAACAGACTATCCATTGCCGGCGATGGCAGTGGCACGACAGGGGCGGTCTCCGGCTTGGGCATAGCCGCTTTTTCCTGGTACTCTTCCCGCAATTGAGCGAGTAATTCATCAAGATTTGCCATGAGTCTCCGCCGCTGCCACTTTATTGTCCTAGGGCGCTCTAACTAGGTGCTCGATCATTCTAGATCAAACCGCCTTCCCATCAGAAACCACTGGCGGCGATCGCGCTCCCTGGGAACGACCTGGGTTGAATTAAATTTGAGTAATCGCTTTGAGCAAGACCTCGCTGAGGGTGGCCTGCTGGATATTTGCTGACATATCAAATTTAGCTCTAGCTTGGCGCAGATTGCAATCAAGGGACTGCAAAAACCGAGCCGCCTGTTGGGAATTGCCAATTTGAAACAAATGGACGGCTTGCCACTCCAACTGAGTTGGTTGGTGGCTCTAACGATAACGTCGATCAGGGTTTGGGGAGCGTTGGGGCATCTTGGTCTTGCCAGCGGTACGCTCAAAATAGCGAGAGAGGGCATCCTAGGGGACATCTGCTGTGTCAGTCAGTCCAAAGAGTTGATTTTCGCGAAAAATATCCTCGATTTCTCTAGCGACAACCTTCTCATAACGCTTAGAGCGGGTGGAAAACAGATAGACCACAATCCCGTCTGGATCGAGTTCCTGGCATTGGGCGGCCAGGGTGGGGGCCGCTTCCCGCATTTCCTGCCAGCGGCTCGGGCCGCCGGGACGATCGGCGTTGGCCATGCTGCCGCTTCTATCAATAATCAGCGTTTAGTCGCGATCGCTAAGCATGGGTTTGGAGGTGAAGAATGACTGAACGGAGGAAGCCCCGGCGTGATTGACGGAAGCTGGCAGGCACTGTCTTTAATCGGTAATAGCATTTAGCAGCACTTCCGTTAGGGTCATCTCTTCCATATCGTCGATAGTGATGGTGTCAACAATGTCGAATTTCGCCCCGGCGGCCTCAAGCTCATCGTCCAGGGCCCGCAAAAAACGGGCTGCTTCTGGGTCGCCGCCCACTTGAATAAAGGAAATGGCCAACTCTTCATCTCGCTCTAATTGTCGGGAGGCTTCGACGATGGTTCGCATCACGGCTTTGCGATCGTCCGGTTCGCCATCGGTGACTACCACAATCGTTTCGCCCTGTTTGGCGCTACCGCGAGCTTTGCGGGTGAAATAGTTGTGAATCGCATCTCCCAGAACCGCCGCTAGGTCAGTGCGGCCCGATGGTTCGTTTTCCCGGAAAATCTGCCCAACCTTGTTGGCGGTCACATTGTCGTAGCGCTTAAATCGACTGGAAAACGTATAGACGGTAATGCCATCGGGATCGTACTCTTCGCATTTGCTCGCCACCGCTAAGGTCGATTCTTGCATATATTGCCAGCGGCTTTTACCACCCGGCCGATCCTTGATCGTCATACTGCCGCTTTTATCAACGATCAGAGTATAGTCTCGATTCTCTAGCATGGTTTTCCTGCACAAGTTGACTCAATTTAGGCCGCCGCTAGGGCCGCCGCCAGCGGTTCCCAGCGAAAATAGCGATCGCCACCGACTTCGAGAACCACTTTTAGCCGGGGATTAGCCTGGGTCAGGCCCAGGAGAAATTGCTGTTCCTGGCGGGAGAGGACGAAGCCTTCAATCATCCACAACACCAGTCCTTTACTCCGGGGAGGTAAGGTTTCAAGCTGATAACCGGCCAGTGGCTCAACAAAATAGACCAGCCCCACCGCCGCTTCCTGAGCAATGGTTTTCTTACCCAGGTGAGCGGGACGTACCCCATGAACTTCCAGTAAGTAAGCAGAAAGATCGCCCAACCCCCTAGCGGATAAAGCATAGGTCGTATAGCCGCAAGCCCGGAGCCGCCGCTGGTAGCGCCCCTCAAATCCCCCTTCCAAGGCGCGTAGACGCTAAGGGCCCCGGCCTGCTCCAAGGCACGGATAAACGCTTTGCCTGTTGCGATTAAAGCCATAGGAATTGCCTAAATTGGTTTTGTACTTGTCTTGACTGTCCTGATTATAGAGTTAAGCTTACTCCCCTCCAAACCTGAAAGCCCTGTCTCTACTCCTCAATTAACCTGTCGCTGTTGCGCCTCGCTCTAGTCGCCCCCAGAAAAATTGAGTTGCTATTTTTTTTAAAATCCTATATGCTGAGATCTCGTGACCAGCAGAATTGGATCAGTTGTGTGATCGCTCGCCGCCCGAAGATACTGGAGTAGTCAAACTATTGCTAAGTCTGAGGGAAATTAGGCACCTAGGAAGATTGGGTTGCAGTAGCTCAAGCGCAGCCTATAACTGTTCCTGTTGAATTGACCGTTTTTTTGAAAGGCGGGTACTGGAATCGCCGGGGAAAGGTTTTGCTGCCAGCAGCAATTGTTTTTCTTCCCAATCGGCAGTCCGGCACCCGATCGCCAGTTGTTCTATCGCAAACTAATGGGGGAACTTCCGTGTCCGTCGGCATCCTCGGCACCAAATTGGGCATGACCCAAATTTTTGACCTCGAATCCGGCCTCGCCATTCCGGTGACCGTCGTTCAGGCAGGCCCTTGTGCGATCGCTCAAGTCAAGACCACTGCCACTGACGGCTATGATGCGATTCAGCTAGGATTCGGGGAAGTTAAGCCCAAAGCGCTTTCTAAACCTGAACTGGGCCACTTGGAAAAATCCAGCCTTCCGCCCCTGCGCCACCTAAAAGAGTATCGCGTTACCAAGCCCGATCAATATCAACCCGGCAATTTCATTCGGGCTGATATTTTCAAGGTTGGCGACCTGGTTGACGTCACGGGAACACGATTGGTCGGGGGTTTTCGGGCTATCAAAAGCGCCATAATTTCAAGCGCGGTTCCATGACCCACGGTTCGAAAAATCACCGACTACCCGGTTCCACGGGAGCAGGAACCACGCCGGGACGGGTTTTCCCTGGCAAGCGTATGGCCGGACAACACGGCAACAAAAACACGACCATTCGCAAACTAGCGGTGGTAAGTGTCGATGTAGAAAAAAATGTATTACTGATCAGAGGGGCCGTCCCTGGCAAGCCAGGCGCACTGCTCAGCATTACCCCAGCCACCATCGTGGTAAATAGCGGTAGGGGAACTGAAGGCATCAATCGGGCTGTACGAGCAAGGTCAAAAGAACATGGTTGATTGTGTAGTTAAAAACTGGCAAGGAGAAACGGTCAGCG
This sequence comes from Chloroflexaceae bacterium, assembly GCA_012031815.1. Taxonomy (GTDB): domain Bacteria; phylum Cyanobacteriota; class Cyanobacteriia; order Cyanobacteriales; family JAAUTE01; genus JAAUTE01. The sequence goes on along the minus strand of JAAUTE010000132.1, from coordinate 3,317 downwards.
AAGCCGCCTTCCAACTGCGAACGGCTAAACCGGAAACGGCCTCCCATATCGTTCACCGGGCCTTAGTGAGACAGATGGCGCTGGCCCGGCAGGGTACGGCTTCTACCAAAACCCGGGCAGAAGTGCGGGGCGGCGGTCGCAAACCCTGGCGTCAAAAAGGGACGGGTCGTGCGCGGGCCGGGTCTAACCGCTCGCCCCTGTGGCGGAAAGGGGGAGTCATTTTTGGACCCAAGCCTCGAGATTACATCCTAAAAATGAATCGCAAAGAGCTGCGCCTGGCCCTAAGAACTGCTTTTTGCAGTCGCGCGGCAGATCTGGTGGTAGTAGAAGAGTTTGGCGACGAGCAAATGCCCCGTCCTAAAACGAAAGAGCTGGTATCCGCCCTCAATCGCTGGGGCGTTAGCCAGACCGCTAAGGTTTTATTGATCCTTCCTGATATTTCCGAAAACATTTATTTGTCGGCTCGTAACGTTGCCAATCTCAAGCTCATCAAGGCTAATGGCCTTAACGTCTACGACATTCTCCATGCCGACAAGATCGTGACAACTCCCCGCGGACTGACTCAGATTCAGGAGGTTTACAGTGACAACTAAAATTGATGGCGATCGCCGTAAGCTGGCCGACCTGATTATTCAGCCCGTAGTGACGGAGAAGGCCACCTTGCTCCTAGAGCAAAACAAATATGTTTTTGACGTGCAGCTCCAGGCCACTAAAACCCAGATTCGGGCAGCTATTGAGAGCCTGTTCCCGGTGAGCGTCATCCAAGTCAATACCCACCGTCCGCCCCGCCGCCAACGCCGGGTGGGCCGCTTTACGGGCTTTAAACCACAATACAAGCGGGCGATCGTGACGCTGCGCTCAGGCGACTCCATTCCCCTATTTCCTGAAGTATAGACTGATCGGTTCTAGCCGCAACTAGGCACAGCAAGAGGTACCCTATGGGCATTCGTTCCTACCGACCACTAACCCCTGGAACTCGTCAAGCGACGGTTTCCGATTTTTCCGAGATTACCAAATCCAAGCCGGAAAAATCCCTGACTAAGTATCACCATCGCCCCAAGGGCCGCAACAATCGCGGTGTTATCACCTGTCGCCACCGCGGCGGCGGTCACAAGCGGCTGTATCGCATTATTGACTTCCATCGGGATAAGCGGGACATGGGGGCTGAAATTGTTGCCATTGAGTACGATCCTAACCGTAACGCTCGTATTGCCCTTGTTGTCTACGAAGATGGCGAAAAGCGCTATATTCTCGCTCCAGCTGGGGTTAAAGTCGGCACGCAGATTATTGCGGGCGATAGCGCTCCATACGAAATTGGCAACGCTATGCCCTTAAGCCGAGTTCCTTTGGGAACAGAGGTTCACAACGTTGAGCTAAGACCCGGACGAGGGGGGCAAATGGTTCGGGCAGCGGGTGGTTCAGCGCAAGTAGTGGCGAAAGAAGGCAACTACGTGACCCTGCGACTGCCCTCCAAAGAAATGCGGATGGTTCGCAAGGAATGCTATGCCACCATTGGTCGGGTTGGCAACATTGAAGACCGCAACGTCACCCTTGGCAAGGCAGGCCGTACCCGCCATCGGGGCCGCCGTCCTGAAGTTCGAGGTAGCGTGATGAACCCTGTCGATCACCCCCACGGTGGTGGTGAGGGACGCGCTCCTATTGGCCGTCCCGGCCCGTTAACTCCCTGGGGCAAGCCCGCCCTAGGATACAAAACCCGCAAATCTAAGCTGCGCAGTGATGCTCTCATTGTCCGCCGCCGCAATGTCTCCAAGGGACGGGAGTAAAGGCTGACAAAGGCGCTGAGAGTGCCGAACCTGTCTTCCGGTATTTATGCCGATTGTTTGTTATTCGTTGGGAAAGTCCTATGGGTCGTTCATTAAAAAAAGGGCCGTTTATTGCTGACAGCCTGCTCTCAAAAATTGAAAAACTCAATGCCAAGGGCGAAAAGCAGGTGGTCAAAACCTGGTCTCGCTCTTCCACCATCCTGCCGATGATGGTCGGTCACACCATTGCCGTTCACAACGGCCGCCAGCATGTACCGGTATTTGTCTCAGAGCAAATGGTTGGTCACAAGTTGGGCGAGTTTGCTCCCACCCGTACCTTTAAAGGTCACGCCAAAAGCGATAAGAAAGCAGGGAGGCGCTAAGCACCATGCCAGTAATTGATAGAAGCAATGAGGTTCGGGCGATCGCGCGTCACGTACGCATGTCCCCCTTTAAAGTACGGCGGGTTCTCGATCAAATTCGAGGACGGAGCTACCGCGAAGCTCTGATTATTCTAGAATTCATGCCCTACAAAGCCTGTGAGCCAATCCTCAAAGTTTTGCGATCGGCCGCCGCCAATGCCGAGCATAACGAAGGCTACGAGGCAGCGGATTTGTTTGTCAGCACAGCCTATGCCGACGGCGGCCCGGCCTACAAGCGCTTTCGCCCCCGCGCCCAAGGACGAGCTTTCATGATTCGTAAACCGACCTGTCACATTACCATCGCCGTTGCCCCTGAGCTAGCAGAGGACTAGACGGCCCGTTACGCTAATTATGTAGGAGAAAGTCGTGGGACAAAAAATTCATCCGGTCGGGTTTCGCCTAGGCATTACCAGAGAACACCTGTCGCGCTGGTATGCCGATGCTAAGCGCTATCCCGAAGTTTTGCAAGAAGACCATAAAATTCGGCAGCACATTGAAAAAACGCTTAACAGTGCGGGAATTTCAGCCATTCGCATTGAGCGTAAGGCCGACCAGATCGACTTGGAAGTTCATACCGCTCGACCGGGTGTTGTCGTCGGTCGCGGGGGCAGCGGCATTGAATCTCTACGGACAGGACTGCAAGCCCTCTTGGGCAGCAACCGTCAGATTCGCATCAATGTGATCGAAGTGGCGCGGGTAGACGCCGATGCCGTACTTATCGCTGAATACATTGCCCAGCAGCTAGAGCGACGGGTCTCTTTTCGCCGCATTGTGCGCCAAGCGATTCAGCGCGCTCAACGAGCCGAGGTTCAAGGCATCAAAATTCAAGTTAGCGGACGCTTAAACGGGGCAGAAATTGCTCGGACGGAATGGACGCGGGAAGGCCGGGTTCCCCTGCATACCCTACGAGCCGATATTGACTACGCCTACCGGACGGCACAAACGATTTATGGAATCTTAGGCGTTAAAGTTTGGATTTTCAAGGGTGAAATTATTCCGGGTCAGGAAGAAGCCCCCGTGTTAGCGCCGACTCAAGCGCCACGCCGCCAGCAGCGCCGTCGCCAGCAGTTTGAAGACCGCTCTAATGAGTAATGTAAGGACGCTAACAGTCCCATCCTCTCTGCCCTTAGAA
>JAAUTE010000131.1 GCA_012031815.1 Chloroflexaceae bacterium | reverse complement strand
TGTGACCGCTATGACAAAACCGATTATCATCTCCTGTCGAACCGCCGCTTATCGGAATCTAGGCAATTTTCGACGGTTTAGCGATATATTTATTGCTGATTTTGATGACGGACAGATCGACGCAGTTTTATCCAAAATTGGTTTCGCTCGAAAACAGATCGGGAGTCGCAAACAGCAAAAAAGTGCTGGTCAGTTCTTCAAGAACCAGCAAACAAAAGCGGCAAAAGAGTTGGCAAAAAACGCCCCTATTACTCACATTTTTTATGTTTTGGCCTACGATCGTTCTCAAACTTTGCCGAGCAATCGCAGCGTTCTTTATCGTAAAGCCTTGCGAATTTTGTTGGAGGAATGGGCGGCAGAAAAACGGATTGAAAGAGTGCTTATTTATGAGGGGCTGCATACGGAATTGGAGGAGGAGTTGCTCGCAGAAATCTCTCACAGAGGTTTTCAAAACAACAAGCTGTTCTTTAATCAGCAAGAAATTGTTAAACAGATCAAAGCATTTTTGACTGGGAATTTAAATGCGCCACAGCACCTAGATGGAGAAGCTGTTTTAAAAGCGATTAGCGTTCAACAAGGAATTTTAGTCGAGCGGGCTGAAGCAGTTTATTCGTTTTCGCATTTGACGTTGCAGGAATACCTGACTGCCAAGTATATTGTTGACAACAATGCCGTTCCAGATTTAGTAAACCAGTACATTACTGAAGATCGCTGGAAAGAGGTTTTTCTGCTAGTTGCTGGATTGATGCCAGGAAAAGCTGGAGCCGATCCGCTGCTGTTGGCAATGGAGGCAAAAGCCCTAGACTACCTAAAAACACCTTTACCTCAACAACGCTTTATTCCTCTGTTGCAATGGGCTGAGGACGTAACCACTGGTTCAACCGGAGATCTATCACCCGTTGCTAAACGTTCGGTCGCGATCGCCATCGTGATCGCTATCGCCAACGCCTACGCCTATGCCGATGTCTACAACATCGCCAACACCATCGTCAACGCCATCGCCAACGCCGATGTCTACAGCATCGCCAACACCATTGCCTACGCCATCGCCAACGCCACAGCCGACATCTACACCTACGCCAACGCCTACGTCAACATAATCGATTGCCTTATTAGAGCAGCTAAAGAGATTCAAGATTTCCCAGAAGTTTTTAGGGATACAAATTGGGCTGGATTAATCGCTCAGCTAGAGACATTAAAAACTCAAATTCCCAATCGTAATCAGCTAGAGCAAGTGTATCGTGAGTTTGCCGAAAGAATTATCAAAGTTTGGCTCAATGCTTTCTACTTAACTCGAGAAATGGTTGAATTCGCTCAGGAAGAACTTGCAGAAATTGATCGGCAGTACTTTTACATTTATTGGCTAATGTTGGAATGCAAGAAAGCCGCTGTGAAAGTCTCACCCGAAACTTGGGCAGCCATTGAAGACCGCATGTTCCGCGTTCCTGCGTCTCAAACTTGACTTGAGTCTTTGAGATTCGGACGGGAGGCAGCGCCTAAAATACAAGAGCAGTTGCAGCTAACCGTTGGCTAGGCGATCTGGTTTTGAGTGGAGGCAGAAGATTTTATGAAACAGCTTAAAATTGTCATTGAACGGCCTGTTCCTCTTTATCCCAAGCATTTCGTCCAAGATTATCTCGGTTTCAGCAGGAGCCAGCAAAAACAAAAAAACGTCGCCGTTAAAATCTGTACCACATCCAACCCAGAGAAATATCCGTCCGCCAGTGCCGCCAAGCTCCGATCCGCGATCGCAAATATCCAAATAGGCAGCCCTAGGAGCCAAATCCCCTTTTTCAGGTATCGAGAGAAGGGATTAGCCCGCTGTTGTTGGTTGCAAATCATGATTTTTGGGGAGTGCTTGTGAAGTAGCGAGGAGGTGAGCGAATCTACTGTCCCTATTTCGAGAGCGATCTTCAAAAAATTCGCCGCAGTATCTATCCCGGAAAACCCGTTTCCTTGGTTATAGAAAAACTATTCCCGTCCTTTATCTGTCAGCGGAGACAGTTTTAAAGCTTCAGTAATATTCCTATTGTAGTAACAACGAACTAGGCTGGTTGCTCAGATATGGGGTGGTCGATGGATCGTCACCTTGGAGCGCGATGGCGATCGCTGGCCCAAACCCAATATCGCTCGCCGGTATTCCCCCATGCTTGCCATCGCCACTGGGCTACACCCCTTTTTCCATCAAGCAATCTGACAACTTCAGTAAGTCGCTCATGGTTCAAGCGTTCGTGTTTCGTTGTTCAGCTCCCCTTGTTTCCTGTGCTCATCACACAGGCGACCACGCTCTTCTTGTATAAGTCTAATCCGGCACAGCAGGAGATTACAACTTCCATTGCTCCCTTCCGTTCCTTTTCTCAGCTAACTTGGATGCCTACTTTTTTTCATTCTAAACTTCCCTAAAATAACAGAAAAGCGTTGATCATAAATTACTGCCCAAAGTCAACCCCACCCCACTGAATCCTTACAAGCGAGGATTTAAGGATGCACCAGTGCGCTTGGTAAAAATCCAAACGATACACCTAATATAGTCTCTAAATAGCTTGATCCTAGGCTCAACGTAGTCCGTTTGAGACGAGACTGATATAGAATCTACAACAATTCCTCGGCTGCCGAAAACCAAAATGGAAATAAGTTTTGAACGGTTCATGTGATAGTCTGATGTAATTAGATAAACTCTGGCAACTTTTTTTTGAATTAATTTGTCAACAGTGCAAGTAAAATTGGTAACTGTGTCTGTTGCGCAGAAATCATAATACGGTCTTTTGTTAATATTCGCTTCCTGAAAAATTTGTTTATTTGTAACGTATGTAAAAGGTCTGTCTGAAACCCACAGGTCTAGGGAAGGATTTAATAAAGCGAAGTTGGCGGCAAAGCGTATCCTCTCCGAAGCTCCTCCTAGTACTAGGATAGCTTGTGGGTTCGGAAATCTAACAAATGTAATTGCCGATCGCAAACAGCAAAAACCAGTGGTTAAACCAACGATGGCCAAAAGCAGGAGAAAAATCTGTAATATTATTCCCAAATACTTAAGGACTTGAGACATAATTTACTGCCATGAAAACTATTCTGGTGACGGGAACGACGGGTTTTATTGCGAGCCATCTGCTTCCGCTCCTAACGGACTATAGAATCATTGCTGCCATCCGCAATCCTTGTCGTTCCCTCTCAACCGCGCCCCATCGAACAGTGGTTGTTGGAGACATTAATGGGCAAACCGATTGGCAATCAGCCCTTCAATCAGTGGAAGCTGTCATCCATTTAGCGGCTCGCGCCCATATTCTACAAGATCAAACTAGCGATCGCGAAGCGGCATTCCACCGTATCAACGTCGAAGGAACGGCTAATCTAGCGAGGCAATCCCTTGAGGCGGGAGTCAAACAGTTTATTTTAATGAGTTCAATTGGAGCTGTCGCTACCCTCAGCGATCGCATCCTCTCGGAATCGTCTCCTTGTCGGCCCGATACCCCCTATGGACGGAGCAAACTTGCCGCCGAACAAGGGTTAATTGAGCTGTGTCAAAATCAATCCATGACCTGGACGATTATTCGACCGACCTTAGTTTATGGCGCTGGCAATCCGGGCAATATGGAGCGATTGATGAATCTCGTCGATCGCGGACGGCCTTTACCCCTTGGCGCTATCAAAAATCGCCGCAGTTTTGTCTACGTGGGCAATTTAGTCGATGCCATTCTCACTTGCCTCGAACATCCCCAGGCAGCAAATCAGCGATTTTTAATTAGCGACGGACAGGACGTGTCTACCCCAGCGCTGGTTCACCTCATTGCTCAGCAGCGCGGTCAAAACAGTCAACTACTTCCCATTCCTCCCGGATTGCTCCGACTGGCAGGGAAACTTGGAGATACTTGGCAAAATCTTCGCCAGCGCCCGGTGTCTTTAAATAGCGAAACCATCGATCGTTTATTAGGCTCTCTCTACGTCGATAGCAGCTATATTCGCGATCGCTTAAACTGGCATCCGCCCTATACGATGGAGCAAGGTTTAGCCCAAACCCTGAAATAGAACCATGTCACTGATTATTTGCCTACTGATAAGTTTTTGGGCGAGCTTACTCGCGGTTTTCTTAATTAAACAGCGCTGGGGACAGCAGTTGCTCGATATTCCCAATCAACGTAGCTCCCACCAGCAACCAACCCCTAGAGGCGGAGGGCTGGGATTTATTCTCCCTTTTGCCCTCACTAGCGCGATCGCCAATTTGACCGAGTCCTTCTCTTTTCCCCTGCTTTCTCTGTGGCTCATCCTTGCTCCCCTGGCGTTGATCGGCATCCTCGACGATCGCCAAGGGGTTCCCGCCCGCATTCGTTATCTAGTTCAGCTTACCTGTGCAGGGATGGCTATTTACTGGTTTGGTCACTTTGAGTTACCCTTTTTGAGCAATTGGGGAATTTTGGGCCGAATTATTGCCATTTTGCTGAGTGCGATCGGTTTCACGGCTTATGTTAATTTTTATAATTTTATGGATGGTTTAGACGGTTTAGTAGCAGGAATGACGGCGGTACAGTTAGGGTTTCTTGCCGTTTACCTAAATCAACCGCTCTGGTGGTTGCTAGTGGCGGCGCTCTTGGGATTTCTCCGGTGGAACTGGTCGCCAGCCCAGATTTTTATGGGAGACGCGGGCAGTACGGTTTTGGGCGCGGTAGTGGCGATCGCCTTGCTGAGGGATGGCGGCAACGGGATCAGGGCTTGGTCGGCCCTGGCAGTTACCGGGCCGCTGGTCATTGACGCCATTTATACGCTCTGCCGCCGGCTGCTGCGGGGTGAAAACATATTTCAGGCCCATCGCACTCACCTCTATCAACGCTTGCAGGTTGCCGGTTGGTCCCATGCTCAAGTGGCAAGTACCTACATTGGCATTAACCTTCTGGTGGCCCTAGCCATTTTTCTCGCTGGGGCGATCGGAGCTTGGCTCAGTGTATTTGGTTTGATTTTGGGGCTGGGTTTAGGAGAATGCTGGTTCTCTCGTTATTCCTCAGCCCAAAGCAACGCCTAGACGTTTGTTGCTTGTATCAAGTCTTGACACAACTGGCTGAGTTCTCGCCGTAATTCAAAATTAAATTTAATCTTGACGCCCATTGTTGACCGGCGATCGGGACTTGCGCTAGGCTGTGGCCTGGAGTATTTGGATGAATTCATCCTCAACGAGATTGCAATTGTGGTTTCCCTTGCTCACCCTTTAAATTCTCCGCCCCCGCTAGCTGCGCCAGGGAGAGTCAGACCCTGGCCCGGGATTATTGAAACCTATCGCGCTTATCTGCCCGTTACTGAAACGACGCCCATTGTTACGCTGCATGAAGGCAATACGCCCCTGATCCCCGTACCGAGAATTGCTGAGCTTGTGGGGCGCGGCGTCCAGGTTTTTGCAATTTGACGGACTCAATCCCACGGGCAGTTTTAAAGACCGGGGCATGACCATGGCCATTTCTAAGGCCAAAGAAGCGGGGGCGCAGGCGGTGATCTGCGCCAGTACGGGCAATACTTCGGCGGCGGCGGCGGCCTACGCTCGTCGAGCCGGAATGCGGGCATTTGTGATTATTCCCGACGGTTACGTAGCTCTGGGCAAGCTGGCTCAAGCCTTAGTTTACGGAGCAGAGGCGATCGCCATTCAGGGAAATTTTGACGAGGCGTTGCAAATCGTCCGAGATATTGCCGATCGCTACCCGGTAACGCTGGTGAATTCGGTCAATCCCTATCGTTTGGAAGGGCAAAAAACCGCCGCCTTTGAGATTGTGGATGTCCTAGGCAATGCCCCTGATTGGTTGTGCATTCCGGTGGGCAATGCGGGCAATATTAGCGCTTATTGGATGGGTTTTTGTCAATATCACCAGTGGCAACTGTGCGATTGCCTGCCAAAAATGATGGGCTTTCAAGCCGAGGGAGCAGCGCCATTGGTGACTGGCTCTCCCGTTGCCCAGCCCCAGACCTTAGCGACGGCCATTCGCATCGGCAATCCGGCCAGTTGGGAAAAAGCCGTGGCGGTCAGAGATGCTAGCGGAGGCGAGTTTAACCTGGTGAGCGACAGCGAGATTTTAGCGGCCTACCGCCTTTTAGGGTCAGAAGAAGGAATTTTTTGCGAGCCAGCCAGCGCCTCGTCCGTGGCCGGGTTGCTCAAGGTCAAAGACCGGGTTCCGGCGGGGGCAACGGTGGTCTGTGTCCTGACGGGCAACGGCCTCAAAGACCCCGATTGTGCCATTCACAATAGCAGCAATACAGTGTTTGCGGGAGTTGCCCCTTGCCTGGAGGAGGTAGCCAAAATTATGGGGCTTAAACCTTAGTGTTTAAGCTTTAGTGGAAACTAGAGCCTAAAAATCCAGCTCTCTCCTGCCTTCCAAAGCTCTGGCCAGAGTCACCTCATCGGCATATTCCAGATCGCCCCCCATCGGCAAGCCGAAGGCAATGCGGGTGACCTTGGTAAAAGGCTTGAGGAGTTGGCCCACATAAAGGGTGGTGGTTTCCCCTTCCACGCTGGGATTAATAGCGAGAATTACCTCCTGGGGGCGCTGTTGGCTGACCCGACGCACCAGAGACTCAATATTTAACTGTTCGGGGCCGATGCCGTCCATTGGGGAAATGACGCCGCCGAGGACGTGGTATTTACCCTGGTATTCGCGGGTTTTCTCCAGGGCAATGACATCGCGAGAGTCCCCAACGACGCAGATGATCGTATTATCTCGATTGGGATGGCGGCAGAGGTCGCAAACGGGTTCTGCTGAAAGATGGTGGCAGATTTTACATAAACCCACCTGTTTTTTGGCATCAATAATCGCTTGGGCTAACCCCTCCACGTCGGCTTCGGGGCGTTTGAGCAAGTGTAGCGCTAAGCGCTGGGCAGTTTTAGGCCCGACTCCGGGCAAGCGCTGTAGTTGTTCGATGAGGCGGGCTAGGGGCGGAGTATAAATTTTTCGCTATCTCCAGGGCTTCTCTTTCTCTATCTTGACCATCGCTCATCTAAAGCGCAAGCGATCGCTGGAGTCCCCGACCACTGGTCTAATAAACAGCCTTTTTTAGCCCTTAATCTCGGTGACGGCGGTTTTCGGGCGAGAAGCATGATTTTGGTAATGAGCTTCAATCTCTGGCCCCACCGCCATCGTGGAAAATAAGGGTAAAATTTCCTGGCTAAAGGCTTCCGCTGCCTTAGAGCGATAGCGATTGGGATTGAAGATTAACGAAAGTGTCCGGCGCACTTCCACATCTTGAATGCGGGTGCTGTGGAGAACCCGCATTTGCAATTCTTTTTCAATTGCCGTTACCGAGACAAAGGCCGCCCCTAATCCCGCTTGAACTGCATTTTTAATGGCCTCAATGGAGTTCAACTCCATCTCAATTTTGAAACGTTTGGTATTGATATTACTCCGGGCTAGCACCTGGTCGATCACTTTGCGAATGGTTGATTGGGAATCCAGGGTGATAAAACTGAGCTTGTATAAATCTTCTTTTTGAATGGTTGATTCCTTGGCCAGCGGGTGAAAAATTGGCAAAATAAGCGCCAACTCGTCCTCAGCATAGGGAACAATTTCTAAGGTTTCCTGTAACTCCGGGGGAACCTCACCGCCAATAATGGCGACATCAACCTGGCCGTTAGCCACCGCCCAGGAGGTTCGCCGGGTCGAATGCACCTGCAACTGCACGGAAACGTCAGGATAGCGCTGGCGAAAAAGTCCGATCATTCGGGGCAGCAGATAGGTTCCCGTGGTTTGGGAGGCTCCAATAATCAGGGTTCCCCCTTGCAGATTTTGTAAATCTTCGATCGCGCGACAGGTTTCCTGACATAGGGTAATAATGCGCTCGCCGTAGCTCAGCAGTAGATGCCCCGCCTCCGTCAATTGGGCTCGCCGCCCCCCTCGGTCGAAAAGAGGCACATTTAACTGCTTTTCGAGGTTCTGTACCTGTAGGCTCACCGCTGGCTGCGAGACATAGAGACTATCAGCCGCACGCTTAAAACTCCCCTCAGCAGCGATCGCCTTGAGGATGCGGAGTTGATCGAGAGTAAAGGGGATATCAGTCATTGTCCCTCCAAGTACAGGTTTCACCAAGCAGGCAAATGCTGGGGCCAGCTAAACTGGCGCGATCCTTTGAGCCTCTGGTTGCGGGGATCAGTTTTACGACTACTGCCATTGACAGTAGCACAAGGCGGGGATCGTTGATCTTATGAGTTACCAAAAAGGCTTGCTAATATAGAGAATGGCCTTAAATTGCAAAATTGCCCAAGACCGGCATGGAACAAATCATTAACATCAATAGCCATTGGCTAATGCTGGCACTGCTGCTGGGATTTGCGATCGCCCACAGTGGACTGGCCGCGCTGCGTCCCTGGGGAGAAGATCGTCTCGGCCCGCGGGGCTATCGGGTAATTTTTGCGGCAGTGAGTTTACCCGCCGCAGCGGTTTTGATTATTTATTTTTTTAATCATCGCTACGATGGCTTAGTTTTGTGGCAACTCCAACTGGTTCCCGGCATTAAAGCGCTGGTTTGGCTGCTCTCAGCAATTTCCTTTCTGTTTCTCTATCCGGCGACCTTTAACCTCCTCGAAATTGCTGCCCTAGAAAAACCCCAGATACATCTCTACGAAAGTGGTATCATCCGCGTGACTCGCCACCCCCAAATGGTAGGACAATTTATTTGGTGTATCGCTCATACCCTCTGGCTTGGAACTTCTTTTACCCTGCTTACCTCTATAGGACTGATCGCCCATCACCTGTTCGCGGTTTGGCACGGCGATCGCCGTTGGGAGCGGCGCTACGGGGAAGCTTTCACTGCCTTAAAAGACCGAACCTCGGTTATTCCCTTTCAAGCCATTCTCGACGGTCGCCAACAGCTTCAGTGGCAAGAGTTTTGGCGGCCCGCTTATTTGGGCGTCCTTAGCTTTGTCCTGCTGCTGTGGTGGGGCCATCCCTGGTTAATGCAGGTTACTGCCCAAGTTCCCTGGTAGATGTCAATAATTGTCCTAAATAGAGGGGTAAACCCCTGGCCGCGTTGCAACCGATTCCCTGGCTAGGTTTGGGAAATTGGCTGTTGCGGTTTACCGCTTTTAGCTAATCTAGAAATAAAAGCTGAGGAGAAACAAAAAGCGAACATTCAAGGATCTATCTCCCGGAATAAAATGCCTTGGTGCTTTCGAGTCATAGGGTAGGGTAAAGATGAATCTGGTTTTCCTGGCTCTTTTAAGCAATCAGAAATGGAAACATCAATGTTATTATCTGTGCATATGTTAGGATGAATATAGAAAAAAAGCTTTATCTACTGCCTATTAAAGCTCTGTGGCAGAACAATTAATCTAGGGTTTGTTTTAGTTGAGTTTCAGGGATAACTCCTGAATTCTTTTTCAGTGGTTCGAATCAAAATACTGGGGTGAACTGGTCTCTGTTTTACCTGGGTTTTTGGCAAGCTAGATTTAAGGCTATTTTCGCCGCTCTATTGCCTAACGCTAACCTCTATGTCTAAATTTCAGCTAACGGCCATGAAACCGAGCAAGGCGCTTTATTTTTTTCTTGGTATCGCAGGTATTGCTGCTTTGGTAACGGCTACCCGGTTGCCTTTTATCCCACTGGCATCGGAAAAACTAATGGCTATTAGTACGGCTAACTATGCCCAGCAAGGACTGGAAAAAAGCCATCGGGGAGATTATGTTGGTGCTATTGCTGATTTCGATCGCGCCCTTCAGCAACAACCCCGCTCAGCACCCCTTCACTTGCAGCGGGGTCTAGCTTACAGCCAACTGGGTGACAGCCAGCAAGCGATCGCTGATTTTGACCAATCGCTCCAGCTCGATCCCAATAATTCTAAAACTTATTACAATCGCGCCATTGACTATAGCCAACTGGGAGAAACGGAGCGGGCGATCGCCGATTTTAGCCAAGCCATTAAGCTCGATCCCAACTATGCCCAAGCCTATATCAACCGAGGAACGCTCCGGTTTCAACTGGGAAATGGCCGGGGGGCGATCGCTGACTTTAGTGAAGCCTTGCGCGTTGACAAAAACCTGTTAGTTGCTTACTACAACCGGGGCCTTGCCTACGGACAACTGGGTGACAATGGAGCAGCCCTGGAGGATTTCAGTCGTGCCCTCGACCTTGATCCCCAGTTTGCAGAAGCCTACGTCAATCGGGGCAATGTTCGCTTACAAATGGGCGATAACCGCGGTGCGATTCGGGACTTTACCCAAGCGTTGCAGCTTAATTCTCAAGATGCCTTTGCCCTGAATAATTTAGGACTGGCGCAAATGGGGGCAGGAGACACCGAAGCCGCCCTAGGAAATTTTGAAAAGGCTCTGGCGCTATCGCCGGATTACGCTCAGGCTTATTTCAATCAGGGCTTGGCCCGCTACAAATTGGGGAATCAAACCGGGGCAAACCAGAGTTTCCAAACGGCCGCGCAGTTGTTTGAACAGCAGGGCATGGCAGAAGCCCGTGCTGAGGTGCTGGCTCAGGTCGAAGCAATGGCGGCACGCTAACTGCTTTGCCAGAGATCTGGGTTTAACCCGGAAGCCCGCCGGAGGAGACCTGAAAAAACGGCTTAATTCCCGGCCGGCGATGTCATTCCCTTGTAGGTAAGCTGTCCCCATGGACAAATGACCCTGTGAATGGGGATAACCTCCATCACGCAGTTGCTGTAGGCGAGAAAATCCAGGGATTGAACCCAATCACCGGGCCAGGGGCGTTCTTTGACCTTAATTCCTTGCTGCCGGAGCCAGCTCAGGAGGCGATCGCGAGCGATTCCTGGTAGCGCTTGGGCCGTGACGGGTGGCGTATACCAGCAGCCCCCCTGCCAGCCCCACAGGTTACCCGTACTGGTTTCCAGCCAATGACCCTGGGGATCGCAGAGAATGGCTTCCTGGGCCCCGCGATCGCCAGCTTGTTGTTTAGCCAGCCAGGGCAGGAGATAGTTGCCGGTTTTATGAGTGGGCAGGGAACGGTTTTGGGGCGGGGCTAACCAGGCACAAATGCCCTGTTGCTGCCAGTGGCTCAGCTCTGCTGGGAGAGGGCGGCCCGCGATCCACTCCCGTCCGTCGGGAAAAATGGTCACCCGCAGAACGGGATACCAGGAAAGCAGGGCTTGAGCGCCTTGTTGCAGTTGCGGCCAGTGGGGAAGGTTCCAGCCCAGGGTTTCGTAGACTCCCCGCGCAGGCGATCGCAATGGGCCGGCCAGTGGGTTAAAAGGGTGACCAGAGA
>JAAUTE010000130.1 GCA_012031815.1 Chloroflexaceae bacterium | reverse complement strand
AACGGCTGGGCGATCGCCCTTCCATCACCGCCAGGGGCACGCCTTGACTGGGGCCGTCGGCGATCAAGGTTTGTAATTGTGCGTCTAAATCCATAAGCAACCCTAGGATAGAGCTTTTTCATCTATAGCATAGGCTACTCCGGCAGGCCCAAAACCTGACCCGTTCCGGCAATAACCTCCCCAATGGCGTAGGCCGCAACGGACTGAGCGGCAAAAAAATCCAACGCTGTCTCCATTGCTGACGGGGGCAGCACAATAGCCAAACCAATGCCCAGGTTAAAGGTATTCCAGAGAACTTCGGACTTCAGCGCTCCAGCCGCAGCAATCCAGTTAAATATCGGCAGAACTGGCCAGCTTTTGGCTTCAAGCTGTACTGATTGACCCGGTGCGAGGCAGCGCGGCAAGTTTTCTGGCAAGCCACCGCCGGTAATGTGGGCCATGGCCCGAATCGGCAGGCCCGCTCCCAAGGCCGCCAGCACGGGTTGAACGTAGATTTGGGTAGGGGTCAGGAGGACTTCCCCCAAAACCTGGCCACCAAGCTGGGGGGGCGTCGCCTGCCAATCAATTTTCTGAGTCTCGATAATTTTGCGGATCAAACTAAAGCCATTGCTGTGGACGCCCTGACTGGCCAGGCCCAAAACGCGATCGCCAATTTTGACTTGGGAGCCGTCTAGCAGTTGACTTTTCTCAACAATGCCCACGCAAAATCCCGCCAAATCGTAGGTTCCTACCCCATAAAATCCCGGCATTTCTGCCGTTTCGCCCCCAAGCAAGGCACAGCCACTGAGGCGACAACCCGTGGCAATTCCCTCAATGACCGCAGCTAATTGCTCCCCATCAAGCTGGCCTGTGGCAATGTAGTCTAGGAAAAACAACGGTTCGGCCCCAGCGGTGATGACATCATTAACACACATGGCCACCAAATCAATGCCAATACTATCGTGACGCTGGAGGGCTTGTGCCAGTTTTAATTTTGTCCCGACCCCATCCGTCCCCGATACCAACACGGGCTCTCGGTAGCCGCTTGGCAGTTGAAAATAACCGCCAAATCCCCCAATACTGCCTAGTACCCCAGGGCGATAGGTGTTTTCTACCTGAGTGCGAATGCGATTTACAAAAGCTCGCCCTGCCTCAACATCAACGCCCGCGTCTCGATAATCCATAGACTTACTTCAATCAAATACCCAAGTTAAAAACTGACCGCGGAAGGCGGTCACAGGCACGCTCCGGAGTTCGACCCCGGGGAACCTGTAACCTAAATTTAACTTAACCCGGCTCCTGCATCGCCGCTTTTTCCTCTGGCAAAATTCGACTCTAGGGAAAATAAGCACCAGTTTCTTCCAATTTATTTTATATTTCCGCCCCTTTTTACTCAAGAAAAACCCTAACTATATCCTTCGCACTTCATTTTTGTCAACCATTGATTTAATGTTTTGATTGTCTTCCCTGAAAACGATTTAAATTATGGCGATCTCAACCGGGGGAATTATGTGATAGTCTGGGGCAGCTTAAAAAAAGTAACGGTAATCAATTCGGAAAATCAGTTGGCGAAGTCGTAGTTATTTGTTTTTCGACCGTCAACGCTTTTGTCAGTAGAAGGATCTATGAAACAGAAACTTTGGAGAGGCATCACAACTGCCCTAATGACGACAGCATTGGGCGCGGCTGTGGCTCTGCCCAAGCTATCTGCCAGAGCCGTTTCCAGTAACGGAACGCCTGCTACAGGCGCGGCAGTCCAACTATCTGGCGCGGCGTCAACCCGGCGGCCTGCTGCCCCCAGCGCTACTCCTGCGAAGCAGCAGGAGAACTCCCTTCCAGGAGATTTTCGGGTCATCGAAGACTCACACCCGTTAACCGCTCCGGCCAAGCCTAATTCGCCACGATCGCTCTCCGCCCAAACCAAAGGCGGCCCTAGCAGTGGCATGGCCTCGTGGTATGGCCCCGGTTTCCACGGCCGCCGTACTGCCAGCGGTGAAGTTTTTAACCAAAATGCCATGACCGCCGCCCACCGCACCCTGCCCTTCGGGACGCAGGTGCGGGTTACCAACGTTCGCACGGGGCAAGCGGTGATTGTCCGCATCAACGATCGCGGCCCCCACGCTCGCGGGCGGGCCATCGACCTGTCCACAGCCGCAGCCAGAGCTATTGGGCTAGTTCGTAGCGGTGTGGCTCCGGTGCGAATTGAAATTCTCGGCCGTTAAAGCGCGTCTTGAGGGCGACTCGCGATGGCTTTTTGTCCTAGATATAGGGGGACTCATCCTCCCTGCTAGGGCAGCCCAGTCGCCCTGTTGCTACGCTAAGAGATGCTTCATGCGTCTAGAAGGATAGATTTGTGCGTCTGTTTAAAACCATTGCCGGGTTGCGCTCGGCCCTGCGACAGCGGCAGGGAGCTTCTATTGGCTTGGTGCCCACGATGGGCGCTCTCCACGATGGTCATTCTAGTCTGATCAAACGAGCGGTGGCGGAAGCCGATGTGGTTGTCGTCAGTATTTTTGTCAATCCCCTTCAGTTCGGCCCCACTGAAGACCTGGCTTCCTATCCCCGCCAGCTTGAACAGGATTGTCAGAAATGCCGCGAATTGGGCGTAACCTTTGTGTTTGCCCCAACCACGGAGGAAATGGCAGTGGGCAGGGAAATCTCCGCTGTTGTTCCTCCTAGCAGCCTCACCACCAACCTCTGCGCCCTTTCGTCCTGGGCATTTTACGGGGGTCGCTACCATCGTGACCAAACTTTTGGCGATCGCCCAACCGACCCTGGCTTATTTTGGAGAAAAGGATGCCCAGCAATTGGCGATTATTCGACGGTTGGTGGCGGATTTAAATTTGCCTGTGGAGATTCGCTCTTGTCCCACGCTTCGGGAAGCCAGCGGTCTAGCGTTGAGTTCCCGCAATCAGTATCTCTCTGTGATCGAACGGGCAGAAGCCGTAAGTCTCTGGCGCAGTTTGCAGTCTGCTCAACAGGCATTTCGCCAGGGCGAACGGGAGGCGATACCCCTGCTGGCTGGGGTTAAGGCGGAATTAGCAACGGCTCCGGGGATACAAGTGCAATATGTCGAACTGGTTCATCCCCAGACCCTGGCTCCTCTGGCACGGGTCGAGGCAGCAGGATTATTGGCGATCGCAGCTTTTGTTGGGGGAACGCGATTAATTGACAACGTAATTTTGGTCAATCGCCAGCCGATTATTGCCATAGACGGCCCGGCAGGGTCGGGGAAATCCACCGTGACTCGCCGCCTGGCCCAAGCGATGGGCCTGTTGCACCTAGACACCGGGGCCATGTATCGCGCCGTTACTTGGCTGGTGATGAAGCAGGGCATTCCCCTCAACGATGAGGCCAGCATTGCCGAACTGATGGGGGAGATGAAGGTGGAGTTACTGCCCACGGATTCCTGGGAGGAGCCGACGCGGGTACGCATCAATAACGAAGAGGTTACCGACGCCATTCGCACCCCGGAAGTGACGGCTAGCGTTTCGCCCCTGTCGGCGCAACTGGCGGTTCGTCAAGCCCTAGTGGCCGAACAACGACGCTTGGGCCAGCGGGGGGGATTGGTGGCGGAAGGACGGGATATTGGCACCAATGTCTTTCCCAATGCCGAATTAAAAATTTATCTGACGGCTTCGGTGGAGGAACGGGCAAAACGGCGCTGGCAGGAGTTTCAAAACCGGGGACTGACTGACATTAGCCTGGAAAAGCTTCAGCGAGAGATTCAACAGCGGGACTATCAAGATAGCACTCGCCCCCTGGCTCCCCTGCGCCAAGCCGCCGATGCCATTGAGATTAATACCGATCGCCTAACGATTGAGGAGGTGATGGAGGAAATTGTGCAGCGCTATCAGGAGAAACTGGCTCTTTCTGGCGATAACCCCGCCCCAGCCCTGGACAGGCCAGGTAAGCCAATCCCCAAAAAGGGGCTTAGTAGCCCCCCTTAGGGTGTGACCGCTTTCCGCGGTCATTAACGGCGATTCTCGGCAATATTAGCCCGCTCCAAATTGGGCGCGATAAACCCGAAAAATGCCCCCACAATCGCGGTCAGCCCATGTAACCAAATGTCATTGCCAAAGAGCGGTACCAAGCCAAACAGGGTGTTCAAGGTCGGAAACGCTCCTAATAAGGCGAGGACACCAAAGGCGATCGCCAAACTTTGAGAATACAAGCGAGACTTGTCGGTATCGTTAAAGGCCGCAATTCCTAAAGCCCCAATTCCCAGATGAACTAAATTGTGGAGCAGGTTAACGGGAAACAATCCGAAAAGATAGCCGTAACCAGTGGCGATCGTCAAGCTAGGAGCCGCAACGGGCGGCAGAGAAACCAGTGCGGGAATAAATCCCAGAGTACCAATCAACGTATAAAATACACCAAAACCCAAGGCAAAATAACGAATAGCCGCTGTCATTTTTTATCTCCTTTTCTCAAACTCAAATCAGTCTTTGCCGTCTTAAATCAAAGCCCTGACTTCTTGATTCGATCGTCTATAAACCTAAGCGGGATTGTCTCTTCCTAGAGAATGAAGGATGGGGTAAATTTATCTTGCTTCTAGCAAAATCCTTGAAGAAGACAGAAAAACCCCTTAAAGCGATAATAGTTGTAGACTTTCCAGGAAAAGCCGTCACAAGCCTCTGGCAAGCTCAAATTCTATCTCTTAAGGTTGGGAATAGCCGTGCCCCTGGGCATGATAGGATTGGTGGAGCTGAAACCCTCTGTAGCCCGAATAAGATTTATGACGATTAAATCCCTGCTTTCCCGCCTGTTTGCTCTGGTTTTAGTTGCCTGTATCGGTCTGGTTGGCTGCTCAACCAGCACCGTTGGACTAACGGGAAATTACGGACAAGATACCCTGGCTGTGATTGAAACCATGCGAGCTGCTATCAATGTCGCTAGTGACGCTACCAACAAAGCCGATCTACAAACCCTGGCTCGCGAGCAAATTAACGACTATATTTCCCGCTACCGCCGCGCTGACAAATATACCGCATTGCGCTCCTTTACCACCATGCAGACGGCGCTAAACTCCCTGGCGGGTTACTATACTTCTTACGGCAATCGCCCCCTGCCCGACAAGCTCAAAAACCGCCTAGAACGAGAATTTAAAGAGGTTGAGCTGGCTGTCAATCGCGGCAGCTAGCCTCGCGATTGCGCTCCGCGCACTGGCAAAGCCAATGCCAAATTTGTCGAATATAGTAAGGAAAGGTTGGCTCTGCCAAACCTTTTTTTCGTCAGCGCAGTTTGTTAGACGCGAGAGTAAGCCACCCATGAGGTCAGTCCAGCAGCAACGGCATCAGTCATGGCCGCAACGAGTTTCTCAAGTTCTGATGGCTACGGTTACGGCAAGCAGCAGTTTGTGGGTTCAACTAGCCTGGATTCGTCCAGCGATCGCCCAAACCAGTGCTTACTGTCAGCTCCCAGTGGCAGAGGTTAGCCAGAAAGAAAAATTACTCAAGGCTGCCCTTGAGGGCGATGCCAAAGCCCTGCAAGACTATCAGCAGCTGTTGGGACAGCACGCCACCTGGCTCCAAAACTGCCGATCGCGAACCTGGCCCCAAAACCAGGCTATCTGGCTGCGCCTCTACCCCTGTGATGCCAAACCGGGGGCTGTGGCTCGTATTCTTGATCATATTGCTAATAAGGGCTATAACCAGGTTTATGTAGAGGTTTTCTACGATAGCCAGGTGCTATTGCCCAAAGCCAGCAATCGGACGCCCTGGATCTCGGTGGTGCGCTCTCCCGGTAGCGAACAGGTAGATCTCCTCGCCCAAGCGATCGCCAAGGGTCGGGAGCGGGGCTTAAAAGTCTATGCCTGGATGTTTACCCTCAATTTTGGCTATGCCTACGCCCAACGCAGCGATCGCCAGCAGGTTTTGGCCCGCAACGCCAGAGGGGAAGATAGCCTGAATTTCGTCCATGACAACTCCCAAGCCTTCGTCGATCCCTACCACCGTCAAGCTCAGCTCGATTACCTCGGTTTATTGCAAGAAGTCCTCAAGCGCCGTCCCGATGGGGTTTTGTTTGACTACGTTCGCTACCCACGGGGGACTGGCGATCTATCCGTGGTTAGCCGCGTCCATGATTTGTGGATCTACGGAGACGCCTCCCGCCAGGCCCTGCTGGCCCGGGCCCAGAATCAAAAGGGCCGGGAGTTAATTAATCGTTTTGTCAATCAAGGCTATATTACGGTCAATGATCTGTCTGTGGTGGACAAACTCTATGCCAATGAAGCAGTTCCCCTCTGGCAGGGCCGCAATCCCTCGCCGACAGAAGCCAAAGCGGACATTAAAGACCGACACCAGTTACTCCAAACGGAATTGTGGAATTTAAGCGTCGCCCACGCGGCCCAGGGCGTCATTGATTTTTTGAATTTTGCGGCGGGAGAGGTCAAACGCCAGGGCATCGCTTCCGGCGCCGTCTTTTTTCCCGAAGGCAATCAAGCCGTGGGCCAGCGGGGCTTTGATTCTCGCCTGCAAGCCTGGGATAAATTTCCCACCTTTCTGGAATGGCACGCCATGTCCTACGGTATCTGCGGCCATCCCGGCTGCATCGTCGAGCAGGTCGGATTGGTGACCAAGAAAGCACCCCAGCAAACCCAGGTGATTCCAGCTCTAGCGGGTCTGTGGGGACAGGTTTTTAAGCAGCGCCCGCCCCTGGAAGCGCAAATGGACGCCCTGCGCCGCGCCATCCCCAGCTACGAACCGTGAGCCACTTTGCCTATTCCTGGCAAGAACCGACCGTCGATCGCGATCGCCGTTCCTGTGGGCTGTAGTTGAAGCCATGTTTCAAGCAACCCGCCGCCGCCTGGCCCTCTGGTATACCGCCGTCACTGCGGTTCTGCTGGTGGCGTTTGCGACGGGAACCTATGTTTATGTCCGCAGCACCCTGATTGAGCGCATTGATGACACCCTCAAGCATGTGGTGGAGGTCATCGATCGCTCTCTGGCTATTGAAGCCGTCCCGGAGGGGGACAGTCCCTTTCGGGTGGACATTGAAGGGAGTTTTCGCAACCCAGCGGCGACGGTGGAAGACGATCGCATCGATCTGGAGTGGTTTGCGCCCACGGGGGAGCTGTTATGGTCTACCTTTGCCGAAGCCCCGGACATTCCCCTGTCCCTGAACCGGGAGGGCGTCACGGTGCGAACCTCCCCGGATTACTTGCTCAGGCAAATCACCAAGCGGGTGGAAATCGGTCGCTGTGTGCTGGGCTATCTGCGGGTGAGCCATCCCTGGTTTGAGGTTACTAAACCCATTCACCGACTGGCCATCGATTTAACCGAGGGAACCCTGCTGATGCTGGCCAGCGTGGCGGCCATCGGCTGGCTGCTCTCCGGCATTGCCATGCAGCCGATTCGGGAATCCTACCAAAGCCTCAAGCAATTTACGGCGGATGCCTCCCACGAATTACGCAATCCCATTGCCACCATTCAAACCAATGTGCAAATGGCCCTGGCTTATCCCGATGCCGAACCCCAAGTTCAACAGCGGCAGTGGCGAGTGGTTGAGCGCTTGACCCAGCGGTTGGGCAATCTAGTCAACGATCTGCTGTTTTTGGCCCGAGCTGACAGTGGCACGGTGCAGCTACAGCGGCAGGCGGTTCCCCTGGACGCCCTCTTAATCGAAGCCATCGAAGAACAACGAGCCAACGCCGAGCAGAAGGGGATTTTGTTATCTCTGCGCATTGCGGAACCGACCTCCACTAGCAACGCTGACTGGGAGCAAGCCTATACCCTGAGCGGGGACTGGCAGCAGTTGGCTCGCTTGTTTACTAACTTGATCGGCAATGCGATCGCCTACACGCCCTCGTTTCAGGAAGGGCATGGGGAGAAACCGGCCGTCGAGATTGAATTACGTCAGCTCAAAAAAGACCGACACAAGCAATTACAAGTCATTGTCAAAGATACGGGCATGGGCATTCCTGCCGCGGATTTGCCCCACATTTTCGATCGCTTCTATCGCGTGGATGCCGCCCGCAGTCGGGAAGGGGAGGTGGCCGCTGGTTCGGGGTTGGGTTTGGCCATTGCTCAGGCGATCGCCGAAAATCACCGGGGCGCGATCGCGGTGGAAAGCACCCTCGCTCAGGGAACGACTTTTACCGTCACCTTACCCGTCGCCCATGCAGAGCTGAAAGCCGTCAATCATTAGGCTGGATGCCAAGACGTTGATTGAGTAATGGTTGCTATCCAGTCAGACGCCCCTATCTCCCCCTGGCTCCCTACCATTGGTCGCTAAATTGCGGCTATGGTCAGGTCATTTGCGATTTTCTGGCGCTAGTTTACCGTTAGAACGGTTACAGTAATGCTTTTGCCAAGCTAGGTTAAGTATTAGCCAACAACGGTTGTAGTTTTAGCGCGTTAATTTAAATCTTTAACAGCTACAGCGACAGTTTTTGCAAGCTCATTTAAGCTTTGAACGTGCTTAGTTACGTTTGGGTCTTGCTAATTTGCGTTTTGTACAAGTGTGAGAAGAGCATCCGGCCCCAAACAAGCCCCGGTTTAGCGTGCGGTCTCATCAATGCCATTAATGCCATTGGTAAGTGAATCGCGGTGCTAGCTCCAGCCAGGTTAGCGGCGGCGATCGCGGCAATTATCGCAGTGACCGCAGCGAAACCCTGGGGCAGCGGTGGTGAACCCGAAGGCGACCAGGAGAAATTGCCAGCGACAGTCAGGGGTTCTGAGGTATTGTTGCCTCTGAGCGTTCAGGTGCTGCTGGGTTTTGCCTAACTTCCCTAACTCCTGGGAGATTTTGCCCTCTCGTCGCTGATAGGTAAAGGGATCGAGCCAGTCCAGTTGACCCGCACTGGACAACAAGGACAGCGCCCTGTCCCCGCCGCGAAACTGCTTGCTCACTGCCAGCACTTCCCCACGAGCCGGAATTTTTAAGGCTAGCGCCTGGGCTTGCTGATACTGTTTTTGTAATTTTTCTCGGAAAAGCGATCGCGCTGTTTATCTTCAGGATTGAGCCAGCCGGTGGGTTCTGCCACCAGGGTCAGGGCTTGGGAAACCTGCCCGTCCCGTCCCCCCCGTCCCACTTCCTGCAAATATTCCGAGAGCAACTGGGGCGCATGGTAGTGGATTACGAAGCGAACGTCCGGCTTATTAATCCCCATGCCAAAAGCCGAGGTGCAAACCACAAACTGTAACTCCCCGCTCAACCATTGGTTCTCAAGCTCTCGCCGCTCCTCCGGCCCCAATCCAGCGTGATAGGCATTTGTTCGGTAGCCTTGGCTGGCTAACCAGTCGGCTAACTCTTCCGTTTCTCGCCGCGATCGCCCATAGATTAAGCCCGAAGCGGGCCCCTGCTGTTCCAGAAATTGGCTCAGGAGCTGGCGGCGACAGCCCGGTGAC
This sequence comes from Chloroflexaceae bacterium, assembly GCA_012031815.1. GTDB lineage: Bacteria > Cyanobacteriota > Cyanobacteriia > Cyanobacteriales > JAAUTE01 > JAAUTE01. Next base: position 1,901 of record JAAUTE010000130.1, on the reverse strand, counting down.
CAGGCGGTTTTTACCTGTAAATTCAAGTTAGCGCGATAGGGATTGATTAAGTAGCGCTCCGGCTCCTGTAAACCCAGGCTTTTCTCGATTTTGTTCTGGGTAAAACCATCGGCCGTCGCCGTAAACGCTGCGATCGCCATTTTGGTTCCGGCTGGCTTGTGGCGCAACAAAGCGGGTCGCACCGCGCCCAATCGCTGATAGGCCGGGCGAAAAGTATCACCCCATTGCACCAGACAGTGGGCTTCGTCCAGAATTAAGCCATTAATTTCCACCTGGGGCCGCAGCAAACGCTCCCAAACCGGGGGAGACAATAAGGTTTCCGGCGATAAATACAATAATCGCAGTTTGCCAGCGGCGATCGCTTCCAGGGTTTGTTTGCGTTGGGGGCGGGGAGTTCGCTGTGGAGGAGAGCAGCCGGAAGCTGACGCTGCTTGAGTTCTAGCACCTGGTTTTCCATGAGCGCCACCAAGGGAGACACCACCAACGTTAGTCCCTGTTGTAGCAGGGCCGGCAATTGAAAACAAATCGATTTGCCCCGCCGGTTGGCAATACGACGAGAGCATCTCTGCCCGCCAAAAGACTGCGCACAATTTCCCCCTGGGGCGCTCGAAAATCCTCGTAACCCCAAATCTTCTGGAAGGCTGCCCGTACCTGTTCCCAATCTTGTCTTGAAGACGACATTGCTACCCCGACCAAGTCATGGAATTTTTAATTGCTGTCGCCCAAGGTACATCAAACCCCAAACCCGACCCACTTTCATTGAATCCTTAAACCTGACGCGATCGGCCATTGGGTCTAAGGGCGCCGGGTTCTTAATCGGGACTTTACTTACCCTTAGCCAAATTTTGTAAATATTCTGTAAACTCACCAAAGAACATCTTAGTTTTTCGCCGTCAGTCGTTTAAACTCGTTCCGGCAGGAAGAGAACTCCATCGGAATGAGCCTCTCAGGTGGTATCCCAAGCTCTGTGACAGATTTGAATTTCACCCAGATAAACCCATGAACGAAGTATTCACTCTACAACTGCTTCACGCCTCTGACCTGGAAGGCGGCATTGAAGCCATCGGCCGCGCTCCCAATTTTGCGGCGATCGCCGATTTCTTCGCCAGCGATCCAGAGCTGGGAGCCAATACCCTGACGCTCTCGGCGGGGGACAACTACCTATCCGGGCCCTTCTTCTCGGCAGCAGGGGACAATAGCGGCGTACCCGTCGTGGAAGGCGTGCCCTCGATTCAAGCCGCTCTAAGGGAAGCCTACGACTTTATCTACGGGCTAGCGCCGGGAACCATCCAAAGTTTCAACGAAATTGAAACCGACAGTGGTCGCATCGACATCACCATCATGAACCTGATCGGGTTTGATGCGTCGGTGCTGGGTAACCACGAATTTGACCTGGGAACCTTTGAAGTTGCTGATATTATCGCCACCGAAGTCGCTGGTGGCTTTATCGACGATGCGGGTATTCTTGCTGAATTGGAATTTCCGGGAACGCTGTTCCCCTATCTCTCAGCCAACCTGGACTTTAGCGGCGACGAAAATCTAGCATTTTTGTTTACTGATGAGCTGCGCAACGCCGAAGATTTTGTTTTGAGCCTGGAGGCGATCGCGGCCCTTGACGAGCAGGCTGCTGCCGCTGGTAACGAAGCGGCCCTCCGCCCAGCTCCCGGTACGGGCAATGCCGACTTTATTGATTTCGATCGCATTGCCCCCTCGGTCATTGCCGATGTCAACGGCGAGCAGATCGGCATCATCGGCCTGACCACCCCCGAACTACCTAGCTTGAGTTCCCCTGGTGGCGTTGAAGTGATCGGCGGCGAAGGTAGCCCCCTCGATCCCGCCATCCTGCAAACCCTTGCCGACGAAGCCAACGCCGAAGTGGCCCGACTCCAGGCCGCTGGGGT
>JAAUTE010000008.1 GCA_012031815.1 Chloroflexaceae bacterium | reverse complement strand
GTCGCCAAGGAAACCTGATGGGTCGCCAAGGAAACCTGATGGGTCGCCAAGGAAACCTGATGGGTCGCCAAGGAAACCTGGCGTGCGGCCCAAGGGATCTGGTGGGTTACCGACTCAAGCTAGCCGCTCTTCCCCTAAACGTCTGATTGGCTAATCGACAATCCTACAAAAAACCGTAGTAATTGCCGCTGCTTCTGAAAGTTCGCTTAAATAGCAATTAGATAACGCTAAAGGCTGGTACCCGTTTCTGGATGATTTTAGCTATGTCGCCCTATCTAAAAACGTGTGCTTCTGTTGTTATTGCGGCAGTGTGTATTTGGGCAGTCAGGGGTTCCTTCTCGGTTGAGCAGCAGCCTGCCCAGTCAGAGACTTCCTCCCACTCACAATGGGCTGACTTGTCTCTAGATAAACAACAGTTCAACGATGTAACTCCCGTCCCTTCAGACACCTACTATTACGGCGGCAGTACCACCTGGGCCCCGATTCGCCGGGATGTAGATTCTCAATTGTTCGCTGCCGTTCCCACATTTCGGTTGAAATATAGAGACCCCAAGCCTGGGAGTGGAGAAACCCCTGGTTCAGGAACGGGAATTCGCATGCTTCTAGACGGGGAATTAAACTTTTCCCAGTCTTCCCGCCCGGTCAAAGATAAAGAGCAAGCCAAAGCTCGGCTACAGGGTTTTAACCTCCGGCAAATTCCCGTTGCCCTCGACGGTATTGCGATCGCGGTTCATCCGTCCCTGGCAATTGACGGCTTAACCCTGGAGCAACTGCGCCGTATTTATACGGGTCAAATCAACAACTGGCAGGCAGTGGGCGGGCCCAATTTGGCGATCGTGCCCTACTCTCGCCGCCAAGAAGATGGCGGTACGGTGGAATTCTTTCTGGAAGAAGTTATTGAAGGCAGTTTTGGCAATAATGTGCAATTTGCCCGCGATACTACCGATGGACTGCGCAAGGCGGGCCGCGACCTGGGCGGCATTTATTATGGGTCGGCCCCGGAGGTTGTCGGTCAATGCACCGTTAAACCCCTGGCCCTGGGCGAAAAAACAGGCCAGTGGGTAGCGCCCTACACCCTGCCCTACATTCCGCAAAAGGACTGCCCGCGCTATCGCAATCGACTCAATAGCCAGGCTTTCCAAGAAGGGACGTATCCAATTACGCGAGAACTATACGTCATCGTCAAGGAAGGCAGCGACTTGGAAACAGCGGGAAAAGCTTACGCCGAGCTGTTGCTGACCGAAGAGGATCAAAAATTTATTGAAAAAGCGGGTTTTGTCAGAATACGCGACTAAAAGTCTCTGCCTAACCAAACAATTTAACGCAGCAAATGGCGATCGCATCCTTGCATTAAGTTACCAAACGTTTGGTAATTGGCGAATTGCGGGTTGACCTGGCTTGGGGCATTGCCGGGAAAAACTTCGCCCGATCCCTCAAAAAATAAGGATTTGGGCCCGTTCCTGGGCTTCCTGGTAGAGGCGGCGGGCGATGCGAAACAGTTCTTGCCCGGTGTGGAGGTGGCGATCGTCATAATTTAGCGAAAAATAAGCTAATTCATCAATGCCGTCGCCAATTTGATTGAGACAGTAGTAGAGATGGGCCGCCGTACCAGCTTGCGTAGCAGGATTGGGCTGGGAAGCGAGAATGCGCCGGGCTTGCTCCAACCACTCTCGGCAAGTTGCTAAATAGTCGTCAAAGGCTGCCAACAAATCGTCGTCAAAGGGATCGGCAGCCAGTTGGTCAATTTGTGCCGTCAATGGACTCAGAATTTTAGCAATCAGCCGCTTAATCGGGATATAAACTTGCTTTTGCCATTGTTTCTGTTGGCGATCGCTTCCCTGTTCGCTTTGGCGCTGTTGCTGGTACTGTTGCTGGGCAGAAGCCGTCCGCTGCTCCCGCGTAACCGTGGGGTTAGCCGTGCCCTGGTATTCTCGGCGATCGTAGGAACGGCGGCGCTGGGGATCGCTCAACACTTCGTAGGCAGCATTAAGGCGGATGGTCGTCTCGCTGTCCGCACTCTCAAGCTGGCTATCTGGATGGTAGCGCTTTACCAAACGCCGATAGGCTTGCTTAATCTCCTCCGGGGTCGCCTGGGAATCGCACTCTAAGGTCTGGTAATAGTCTGGAATCATGGCTAAAGCAAGAAAATCTCCTCCCTCGGTCGTTGGTGGCTGCCTAGACCAGGACTGGCTCTGGCGCATCTAAGTTTTGAAACAGCGGCGTACTCAAATAACGTTCGCCAAAGCTGGGTTGGATGACGACGATCAGCTTGTCGCGATTTTCCGGGCGCTTGCCCACCTGGATCGCTGCCGCTAGAGCTGCCCCCGTTGAAATTCCGGACAAAATTCCTTCCTCGCGGGCTAGACGGCGGCCGTAGGCGATCGCCTCCTCGTCCCCGACACAAATCACTTCATCAATGAGATCGAGTCGCAAGACGCTGGGCACAAAACCCGCCCCAATCCCTTGAATTTTGTGGGCACCGGGCCGCCCCCCAGACAGTACCGGCGAGCTGGCCGGTTCGACGGCGATCGCCTGAAACGAAGGCTTGCGAGCCTTAAGAGTCTGGGCAACCCCAGTAATCGTACCACCCGTGCCAACCCCCGCCACCAAAATGTCTGCCAAACCGTCAGTATCGCTCCAGATTTCCTCCGCCGTTGTCCGCTGGTGAACTTCGGGATTGGCAGGATTGTTAAACTGCTGGAGCATGTAAGCATTGGGGATAGTATCTACAATGTCTTGGGCCCGGCGAATGCAGCCACTCATCCCCTCACTGCCAGGGGTCAGTTCTAAGCGGGCCCCGTAGGCTCGTAGCATGGCTCGCCGTTCGCTGCTCATAGTTTCTGGCATGGTGAGAATCAAGGCATAGCCCTTGGCCGCCGCTGCCATTGCCAGCGCAATTCCCGTATTGCCAGAGGTGGGTTCAACCAAAATAGTTTGACCGGGGGCAATCAATCCCGCCGCCTCCGCCTGATTAATCATATTGACACCGATGCGGTCTTTGACGGACGCCGAAGGATTCATGCCTTCTAGCTTGATGATAATTCGGGCCAGACAGCCTTCTGCCTGAGCAATCCGATTGAGTTGCACCAGCGGCGTCCGACCAATTAAATCCGTAACGTTTTTAGCAATTCGCATACCTCTAAATCCTCTTTAAAAAGTGATGGACGGGGCCCGTTCTGCTTGTTTTCCACTGTTTTCAGACGGACTAAATATAATACATCAGATTCAACTGCTGGCGAGCATCCCGAAGTTCGCACACATCCTCGAGTGTATAGCGCTGCCATACAGACAAGGAACTGGCATGGGCTTCCAGCCAAATCTCTTTAACCATAGCGCTTTCAGCCGTTGGTGGCGGACTGACAGGGGCTTTAGGCGGTTGGGGATTTTGTCCTTCCAGGCAATTAATGACCTCAAGCAGGGTGATTTTCCAGGGTTCCCTCGCCAACAGGTAGCCGCCCTTGGGGCCCCGCTGGCTGCGAACGAAACCACCGCGCCGCAGAACGGCCAGAAGCTGTTCCAGATAGCGATCGGGAATATGCTGCTGGGCGGCGATCTGACGAATTTGCAGCGGTTCGTTTTGTTGGTAGTGGGAAGATAGTTCCAGGAGCGCTAGCAGCGCGTATTCAGTTTTACAGGAGAGTTCCACGAATTTCGTCGTCTTGAGCGTCTGGCAACCATCTCTAGTATACTCCGGTTCTCCACTGGAGTTTGCTGGTTTACCGCCAGAGCGCGATCGCCAGAGACCAGCCGGAAAAAACCCTATGGTCGGGAAACTTGAACAAGGTTGCCTTGGCGGCCAATTCCATAGCGATAGGTAACCTGGAATGATTCTTGGGCTTGCAGGAAAAGAGAGTGGCCCAGCAACCAAAGGGGACAGCGCCAAGAGCAGTCGGATGATGCCTGGCCGGGGCGAGTGGATAGGGAGACGGTAGGACTGAGCTGCAATTCAAAATAAATCAGAATAGCGTCTAAATGCCCTGAAGTTGTCGCAAAAGCCGTAGAAGTACAGTTCAGGTAACGTTCAGCTTGATTTAAGTCAATTTTTGCAAGTAAGATGGGATCGCTAAGAACGGGCCAGGTTTGAGTGCGGTGGGGCGGCAAATAAAAGACCGTCGCTGAAGCCGACTGAGCCGCCGCTAATTCGGCAAAATCCATGCCGTACCACGATCGCCAATTGTCCAGGGTTTCTGAAGTAACCACGCGTCGCGCCCATTCGTCTGGGGGGAGAGTGAGGGGCAATGCGTAGATAGCGAGCTGCTGGGGAAGAAGGCGCGGGTTGAGCTTGAGCAGTCGTTGCCGCGCATCTGCCGTGGTTTCTAAAACTTGTTCGCCCAAGGGGTCATTGCCGATGATTTCGCTGGTGAGTACGTCGCCGCGCTCTGGCAGCTCCACTTGGGTTGACCAGCCGGAAATCAAGGTAATCTGCTCGGAGCAGCCGTTAGCCGCAATAATTGCCGCCGCAACGCTGGCCATGGCAGTGGATTCAATAGCATAAACCCGTTTCGCCCCCGCCCGAACCGCCGCGATCGCCAACACCCCGGTTCCCGTGCCAATATCGACGACCACATCCCCCGGACGGACAACTTCAGCAATGGCGGCCAGAAAACAGCTTGTGCGCTGGCGATCGTTGAGCATTTCCAAGTGGATTGGGGCGGCGCCAAACCCGGTTGTATCTAGGAGCGGTCTTTGATCGCGGCTGTCATCCTCAAGTATGCCCGTCTGGTAAAGATAGGATAAGGCTGTCGTGAGATTTATCCAGTCCTGGGAGCCGCGCACTCCCTGGGCTAAAGAGTCAAGAGCATCTCTAAGCGTCGTTGGACGAGCAAAAATATGCAGAATGGCTAAAGCATGGGGCCCGCCATTAACAACCGTCGCCCCACGCATAATCTCAACCGTGTCAGGGCTGCTCAGTTGAATCTGGAGATTTGGCGATCGGTGCAGTTTAGTGTTGGGGTTTAGCACAAACTTAAGATAGCGCCATAGTCATCGTTACAAGGTTGTCAACTCTTCCTAACATCCCGTTTTCCAGAGTCAACATGTTAATACTCCCGTATTTGGTCAATTGAGGCTGACGGTAAGGCTTTTTGGGTTGCGTATTGCTTTGATTCACTATTCCTTCTTTCCAGGGGGCTTTTATCATCAGCAACTGATCTTAACAGACCTCTTCTCCAAAAAACGCTAGAAATCCCTATTTGCAGGAAAGTTACGCCGGAACTCAATCGTTCTGCGAGTTTGAACAAAGCAGAACTGAACCGCAATTTAGAGGTAATTTGCGAATTAGTTTCGGATTTTAAAGCAGTCCAGCCCTTGAGATCGCCGTAAAAATAGTTTATATTCCAAGTCCCCAGAATTGGCTAACCTAATACCAGGAATTATGGGCTGAGATTTATCCATGAATGCAATTGTTCACAGTCGTTCAAAGTCTGAGGTTTGGCTGGCGGCTGTTCTCCTAACGCTGGGCTTTTGGTTAAGTGCTAGCTTGCTTTTAGACGCCGTGATTGTGCCCTGTCTGTCTGCTGCGGGCATGATGGCTGAAGCTGGGTTTGCCAGCACTGGCTACCTGATTTTTGGTTTGTTTAACCACGTAGAACTCCTCTGCGCTGCTTTTGTGCTGGTAGGAACCCTCGTCCTCACCAGTGATTGCTTGGATCGCTCTCAGGCAAAAGGGGCCATTGCGCTGTCACTCGCGATGTTAGCGGTGGTTTTGCTCTGTACGTTTGTGTTGACACCACAGATGAGTGGTTTAGCCCTCGCGCTCAATCAGTTTGCAACTCCTGCACCGATGTCCTCTTCTTTACTGCTACTTCACGGGGTTTATTGGGGACTAGAAGGGGTTAAATTGCTGGCAGGGACGGCGCTGTTGCTGTGGCATTACCGTAGTCTACGGGCGGCAGCCTAAGGTTGTAAGTGGGCGATCGCCAGGCCGGATTCCGCGCTGACAGTGCCACTGTGACAAGCTAGACTAGGTAGGCGTATTTCCTGCCTGGCCTTCGCTTTTTATGAGTACAACGACTTCTCTGCCCCAACTCGTGCAGCGCCGAGTTCTCGACAACGGTATTACCCTGATTGTTGTAGAAAATCCGGCGGCCGATATTATTTCGGGACGTTTGTTTTTGCGCGAAGCGGGAGGTCGGTGGGAAGCGCCCCATCAAGCGGGTTTGACCCACCTGTTAGCGGCCACGGCCACCAAGGGAACCACTCACCTCAGCGCCCTGGAAATTGCCGAACAGGTAGAGTCGCTGGGAGCAAGCTTGAGTACCGACAGCACGGCTGACTATTTTTCTCCTATCTTTTAAAACCGTCACGGCAGACTTTGGGGCGATCCTCGGTTTAGCTGCCCAAATTTTGCGATCGCCCAGTTTTCCCGAAGGCGAGGTGAATCGGGAAAAAACCCTGACCCTACAAGCAATCCGCTCTCAGCAGGAACAGCCCTTTAACGTTGCCTTTGAACGCTTGCGTCAGGTAATGTACGGCCCCCACCCCTACGGCGTTTCCATCCTGGGAACCCCTGAAACCGTCGCCAATCTCACGCCTGCTGACCTGATAGCCTATCATGCCCGCCATTTTCGGCCCGATTGTCTGATTGTGAGCCTATCCGGGCGCATTCGCTTTGCTGAGGCAGTTCAGTTAGTGGGAGCCACCTTGGGGGACTGGCCCGCTCCCCTTACGCCACCCCCTGCCCTCACCCTACCGCCCCTGTGCTCCCAGCCCCAAACCAGTTTCGTCGATCGCGACAGTCAGCAGGCCATTGTGATGCTGGCTTATTTGGCACCAGAGGCAACTAGCCCTGACTATCCCACGTTGAAGCTGCTGAGTAGTTATCTGGGAAATGGACTCTCTAGTCGCTTATTTGTGGAACTCCGGGAAAAACAGGGCTTAGCTTACGATGTTTCTGCTTTTTATCCCACCCGCCTCGATCGCTCTCAGTTTGTGGTCTATTTGGGAACCGCACCTCAAAATACGGAAATCGCGATCGCCAGTTTGCGCCGGGAAGTAGAACGCTTAGTCGAGGAAGTCCTGGAACCCTTGGAATGGCAAGGGGCTAAAAATAAACTGCTCGGCCAGTACGCCTTGGGCAAGCAAACCAATGCCGAAATTGCCCAGGTTTATGGCTGGTACGAAACCCTCGGATTGGGCATCGATTTCGATCAGGAGTTTCAAGCCCGCATCGCCGCAGTTACGGCCCCCCAAGCCCAGGCGATCGCCGCCCAGTATCTGCAACAACCCTACGTTTCCCTGGTAGGCCCCCAAGCCATTATTGCGCCCCAACTGTCCGGGCTGGCCTTGCCTCCCCTGGTGGCTGGCCCCGGCCAACATACCAAGAGTTGAAGTCAAGAAATCCTAACTTAGAAGCAATTTCTACTACAATAGGATTAGAGATGTAAGAACATTAGCGCTCCGATGGGCCAAAAGGAGGGGAAAATGAAATTTGCGCATTTTTTCGCCACATTTCTCCTGCTGACGCTAGCTTTATCTTCTAAAAATTTGGCAAGTCAGGTTAGGATTCCCATCAACTATCCCAGCCTCAACGGTATTTTTTCGCCCACCAGTTCCGATCGCTTTTTTGAGGCGGGACGAGAGCACCTTGACGAAGAAGTTAACCGATTAAACCAACGGCAACAGGCTAGCCAAGCCCCGCTCCTGGAGATTGACCCCACTCTCCTGTCGCCGGAACGGGGAAATCCCTCAGAAACCGAAGATAATCCCTAAGTCACCTGGAGGAATAAAGACAAGTCGTTGTAGTGTCTCTATTAACAAACCCTTTTGGGATAAAACTCATGGAACGGCCAGTTTTCAAGGAACAGAACCGGCCATCTAGTTTAATTTCTCCCTTTTATCCCCGAAAAATCCCCCGCCTCAGCCGAGTCGGTTGATGGCGGGGGATAGTTCCCTTAGCAGTCCTGCTAAGTTCCCAGATCCAGGGAAAGACTCGCTAGAGAAGCAAAGATTTGAGCTTCCTGCCAAAGCTGCCAAAGCAAATCTTCACAGCGATCGCTCAGTCGAGTTACGAACACCCCTTCATGGCGATCGCTGGTTTGAGCAATCCAAACACCGCGCAAACTCACCTCCAGGGAGAAATCGTCCAAGCAAGACAGTTCAATTAGCCGATTTTCCGGGGCGATCGCTTGGTTCTCCCTTTCAATAGCCTGTTGAAAAGCCGACAGACAAGGCAAATTACTGGTGATACCAAAGGAAGCTCGCCCAGGATCCAGCCAGAAACTCGTGCTTGCTCGCAGGGACAACAACAGCCGCGCTTGCAGCCACTCTTCCACCGCTTGCTCAACTAGCTCTAAACCAAACCCCGTATCTGTATAAATAAGCTTGAGCATTGTGTCATTCCTCGTTCCCTTAAATAGAGCTGAAAGTCGAGGATTGGCAGGTTGGGAATTCAGCGCTTAAACCACTAGCAGGCCACAGTTAAGTACTCGTGCTCCCAGGACATAGGCGACCTGGAACAGGCAGGGAGCGGAGAACTCTCAGTTGCCAGCCAAGGGCAGCAGACACAAGACAGGAAAGAATTTAGAACTTAATGGTGGCAAGCAATGGCTGGCGAACTCGGCAACTGGCGACGAGGCTTGCAGGGGAAAAGTCCTATCTCTGATTTTACGCCTTGTGATAGAGGATTTTAGCCTCAATTTAGACCGTTACCTGGAAGAGACTAGCTCGCCCCGGCTTCCTGCCCGCCAAAAACGTAAAAAAATATTAACTTTTTGGGGTGTCTGTCCCGTGGCGCGAGTTAAATCCGCTACTGTCGCAATGTAGCAAATAGGCGTAGCGCAAGCATCTCACCCCCTAGCTATCCTCGCCCATAGCTGTTCGTTCTTCCAAAAATGGTGCAAAATTTGTATACTTGATGTACGCTGGGGTAGGGTAATCAGTTATAATTTTCTCAATCAATGACTGAGGTTTCCCTCAATTCTTGGTGAGTAAGCCTGGATTTAACCCCAAGCCAACCTGTTTGTAGCAGGCTCTCCCAACGTCGAGGATTGCATCCAAGCAAGGGTTCGCTCCTCCCGATTTCAGGGGGAGATTGTGCTGCAAATCCTGTCCCATTAACCCCTAAACCCAAAAACCCGTAGTGTGTTGAGGTAATTTATGATTATGCGCACGCGCTCGATGGCTCGCACATCGACGACCGAGATGGAAGTCACCAGCATTCGCCTAGAGCGGACGCTCAAGGACAAACTTAAAGCCTTAGCTGGCAATCAAGGCTATCAAGCTTTGATTCGCGATATTCTCTGGAACTATGTCCAGCAGAAGTCTGGAGACTACCGGCCGCAATTCACCAGAGCCGACATCCGCGCCACCATAGAAGCCGTCGCCCGCAAAGACGAAAGCTGCGTCCTCACCGGCAAGCTGATCCCGGAAAATGAAACCATGATGCTAGCCCTGACGACCTATGGAGATTTTGTACCCATTAGCTTTGGCAGCTTAGAGTCTCTCGATCAATAACTAACTAGGCAATTGATTAGGTGCTAGCAGAGAGGGTTGATCGAGTGCTTGTCAAACGGCGTGTCGGGTAACTAGCTCTTTCTTCATTCCGGCTTAGCTGCCTGGAAAACTAGCGGATAAACGACCCAGTCTCCGAGGAGGCTTGAGTTACCGCCTTGGCTGGAAATCAACCCTCATTTCTGTGCCGTTGGGTGCTTGGTTGACCAGCGGAAAGTCGCTAACATGGGGAGCATAGGCAGCTTTTTGTCGGTTACCAGGGGTAAAGCTAAGCTTGCCCTCCATTGCCAACCGAGCTGTTAGGTGTTCATCTTTAAGGTTAGGAGCCGCTTTAACCAATGACACAAGCAATTCAGCCTAAATCCCAAGGAATTCAATTGACCGATACTGCCCTGGCACATATTTCGATGTTGCGAGACCAGCAGGGAAAAGACCTCTGTCTGCGGGTTGGCATTCGCCAAGGCGGTTGTTCGGGACTGTCTTACCTCATGGATTTTACCGACCCCTCTCAGATTCGTGAGGACGACGAAGTTTTTGATTACGGCGGTTTTCGTCTGGTTTGCGATCGCAAGAGTTTGCTGTATTTGTACGGCTTGATGCTGGATTACAGCAACGCCATGATCGGAGGTGGGTTTCAGTTTACCAATCCCAACGCTAGCCAAACTTGTGGTTGTGGTAAGTCCTTTGGCGTTTAGAAGAACGTCGTCGCTCAAACAACGAGCTAATTTAGGGTTGGGAAGGCAGGCCGGGGGCTTGCCTTTTGTTTTTGGAGAGAACGCCACCTGTCCTGCTTACATGGCGCCGACTTTTACCTTACCTTGAGACCAAATACCGTTTTCGTCTTCTTGATAGTCCTGGCGAACCTGTTCCCAGGCAGCTTGTTCGGCGGCGGTGGGGTCAGCCGAGTCAGAAAGTGCCTGGTTATAGCGCTCAATAAAGGCATTTTGGGCGGCTGGCGACAGATGGTTGCGGATTTCTGGTGAGAGATCCGCTGGAGAGTTGCAGCGACCTTCACAGGCCCGAGGCAATACGCCTTCGCTGACATGAATTTCTTCGCCCCCTACCTCGTTCAGGGTTTGTTGGGCCAGGCCGAGACGATCACCCGGTACTTCTACCATGACTAGGTATTCTCCGGCTTGTAGTCGGGTTTCATAAACCGCTGCTTTTTCTTCCGGCATTCCTAGGGTGGCTAAAAATGAAGCCAGTCCGCCCCCCGTCCCGCCGGCGATCGCCCCGGTTGCTGCACCCAAGAGAATGGCCCCAATGGGCCCGGCAGCCACTACCGTTCCTACAAAGGGAACGAACAAAACGCCTACGCCCGTTAGTAAGCTCAAAAAAGAGCCAAATAAAGAACCAAAAAGCGCCCCATTCCGCAAGCCGCCGAAAATCACATCCCGCTTGGTGAGAAAGCCGCTGATGCGACTTTGGGATTGGAAGTTTTTGCCCAACACTGAAATATGATCGCGGTCAACGCCCTGGTCAATTAGACGGCGCACCGCCTCATCAACCTGGGTTTGATTGGCAAAAACCGCCGTAAGCGTCTGTTCTACTCGATAATTATTCGCCATTCTGATTGCTCCTACCTAAGTGTCCCCAATTACATGCCTGCTCCCGGCTTAATGGCTTCTTTTGGGATCGTGCCGCTGGGTTGGATTTGCTCGCCTTCAATAAAGGAACGGAGCATCCAAGCCATTTCTTCGTGCTGTTCAATAAGTCCGTTGATGAAATCTTGGGTCGCCGGATCGTTGAACGTCTCTTCGCACTGGTGGGAGTGATCGCGCAGGTTACGGACGACTTGTTCGTGGTCATAGACGAGGCGCTCGACCATTTCGTTGGCGTTGGGGAGGTCGCCTGGATGCTCTTTGAGGGAGCTAAATTTTATAAATCCTTCCGCCGTTCCCAGAGGATAGCCACCCAAAGCTCGAATGCGCTCGGCGATCGCATCCACGTTTTCGGTCATCATTTCATACTGTTGCTGCCAGAGTTCGTGGAGGGAGCGAAATTGAGGGCCAACAACATCCCAGTGGTATTTCTTGGTTTTGATGACAAGTAGATAGGTGTCTGCCAGATCGCTGTTGAGCAGATCGATAACGCCGTGGCGTTGTTCTTCGCTAAGGCCAATGTTGATGGGATGCATAGTTTAATTTCAAGGCTATTTAACGCTTCGCCTTTCATTAAAGAAAAACTGCTCCGCCCCAACATCTATCCCCTGAAAGACAAGCCAGCCGGGAACGCTCCCCCAAGATCAGATTTGGGATACGGCAGATTTACCGATAAAGTTTTAGGGGTCAATTGGCGATCAAGGGGCCAGGCTCTAGGTTAAGCTTGAGGGCGATCGGCGAAATAATGGGCAACAATCTCTTGAATATCGCCAATAAATTTTTCCCGCGTGAACAGCGGTTTTTGTTGATGGAGGGAGGTGCGAAGTTGCTGTTGTCGGACGGGATCGCTCAGGACGCTGACAATTTTTTCGATGGCTTCAGCTTCATCGTAAAAAATTAAATCTTGGTTGTGTTTACCGACAATTTCTAGCTGGCCACCCTTGAAGCGCACAAAGGGAATAGCATCGGATTTGAGCATTTCGGCCACGGAAATCCCAAAGGGTTCTCGCTTGAAATGAATGCCGTAGCGACAGCGGGACATTAAGGTCAAATAATCTCGGTAGCTCAAATTTTGGTAGAGATTCACCCAATCGCGGTTTTTAGACACCATTTGTTTGAGAAATCGCAGGTATTTCCAGCCATAAAGTCCACCACCGCCGCCGGTTAAATAAAGCTTCACAGGAAATCCGCGATCGCGCACCGCTTTGAGGATGTTAATCACGCGATGGGGGGCTTTGGCATCGGTTAAACGACCGCTACAAATAAAGGCATTTTCTTTTTTTCCCAAGGCAAGGGCGTGACTTCCACGTCTACCGGCGGGTAGATCACCAGGGAGTCAACCCCGTATTCCTGCCGGGCCGCCTCCGCCACAAACTCCGAATTGACAATCGAAACATTGTCTTTAATTCCCGCTTCAGAAAAGTCTGAAAGGGTATAAAAACGACTGCGATCGTCCACTACCCGGATATAATGGAGATATTGCATCCCAGGACGACCAAAATCGACGGCATTATAGGCAGAAAAGCACAGATCAAAGTCCTCGGCCTTTTGTTTGACATCCCGCAGTACCAGATGGCGGGCCCAGCTTTTACGGTCATTATTATTAGCCACCAGCCAATTAATCACTGATTTTGCCCAGGCAGGATAATGAAACCTGACGGTCACTTTTTCCGGAGAAAGCTGTGTACCATACATGGTATTAATCTTGTCGAGATCGATGGGAACAATCGTAAATAAAGTCAAATTATAGTGGCCAGCCAACGCTTCTAAAATCCACAGGCAAACCGCTTCTGCCCCTCCTCCCGAAAAGGTTGGACAATAAATTGCAATGGATTTTTTGCCGTTATCATGAGGATTATTGCTCATCTGTTGCCCAAATTATCCTTAACCTTGAGTTGCTCTAATTTATAACATGGCGATCTGGGTTGATCAAATCAATTCCCAGGGACAACCTTCGCGATCGCCCTTCCTGATCCCCACAAACCTCAAGGTTCCCCACCCGGGGGTGGTAAAATGAGGACTCTGGTGCCCTTGCCCATCCCGGAGCAGTGCTGAGCTGTTTAACCCGATCGCGATAGTTGCTAAGCCTATGCGGTTGATTGTGCCCATTAAATATTCTCGCTACGGTGGAGTCGAGCGCGTGCTGATTTGCCTGTTGAGCGAACTGGCCCGACAGGTTGAGCGAGTGATACTCATTGTCTCCCCCAAACAACTTGAGTATTTTCGTCCCCAACTGCCTGAGTGTGAGTCCCTGGTTTACGAAGTTTCCCGGCTGCCTGCCACCTTGCCCCAGTCCAAAATTTCGGCTGTTTTTAGCAAAGGGCAACCCTCCTTAAGAAACTTAATTTTAAGCAATTACACAGCCAGCTCAGCCAATATAACGAAAATTATCGCTACGAAGCGCTGTTACGCCACCTCATCGACAAACATCAAGCCACCCACTGCCTCTACGGCATTGCCAATCGGATTGTGCCGCCTCGCCTTGAGATCCCCCTAGCCATGATTTCCTACGATCTCTTCTGGCATTTTGCTCCCCTCACCTATCCCGAATCCCTGGTGCAGGAATACGATCGCAGCCTCTTGGACTGGCTGGAGCAGGCGGATGTAGTGTTTTCTATTTCTGAAAGTAACCGCCAGGATATTCTCTCATTATTCCCGGATTTTGCCGCCAAGATCGAGAGCGTTCCCCTATCAGGGTTTTTGGGTCGGCAGCACCTCCTCGTCGCAGCCGACCCCAGTGATGTTCCTTTTTTCTATTTCCCCTCGGCCTACAGCCTCTATAAAGACCACCTCACCTTAATTCAAGCCAGCGTGCAATTGTGGCAAGCTGGGTTTAACTTTAAAGTCGTCCTGACGGGTAGAAACACCGACCAACTGAGTCGGGGCGAATTTGACCTGCCGGAACAGTCCAAGCTCCCTGAACATCAAGACTACGTGGAGCGACTCGAAGCCCTCTATCAAGCTCATCCTGACTTTTTTGCGGAGCACTTTGAGGGATTAGGGTACTGCGATGGGGAAGTCGTGGAAAAGCTCTACGCAACTTGTGCTGGCGTTGTTTTTCCCTCCAGGTTTGAAGGCTTTGGTTTTGCCCTATCGGAGGCGATCGTCCGCGGCCAGCCCGTGATTGCCTCTGATTTGCCGGTGCTACGGGAACAGGTGGAGCTATACCGCTGTGGCGATCGCGTTCAGTTGTTTGCGCCCGGAGACGTAGGGGCTTTAGCCGCGTGCATGAAGCGGGTGTTGTTGGAGCCGCCGGGTAAGCTCTCCCCTGAACAAATTCAGGAGCGCTTTGGTCATTGGCGCTGGGAAGATGTGGCCGCTCAATATGTCCGTATCCTAGCCCAATTTCCCGCGTAAACGTTGCATCATGTGGGTAATGCCCTGGGGCAGCAGGTGATGCTCCTGCTCTTGAATGCGGGCATGGAGAGTTGCTGGGGTGTCGTCGGGGAGGACGGGAACCGCTGCTTGCAGCAAAATCGGGCCGCTATCGACTGCTTCGCTGACCAGATGCACCGTGCAGCCGGAAATCTTAACCCCAGCCTCTAACGCTTGTTCTATGGCCTTCAACCCCCGAAAACTGGGCAACAAACTAGGGTGAATGTTGAGGATGCGATGGGGAAAAGTCTCCAGGAGAACGGGGGTGACAATGCGCATCCATCCCGCCATAACGACGAGTTCAACTCTATACCGTTGTAAGACCTCAACAATGGCCCGATCGCAAGCTGGGCGAGTATCGTAGGCGCGATGGTCGATAAACACCGCTGGAACCTGACAAGCTTCGGCTTTTTGCTTGATTTGCGCTTCAGGGCGATTATAAATGGCAACGGCAATCTGGGCATTGAGCTGGCCCGTGGCAATGGCTGTGGCGATCGCTGCAAAATTGCTCCCTTGCCCGGAAGCGAGAATCCCTAAGATGAGGGGCGCAGTGGTGAAGTCTGGGGGGGGAGAAAGGCGGTGAAATGAGAGCGGTAGTATCCATAGGTGTTGGTGAGAGCCGATTCATTTTTACCATCTTTGCACCTGGTTCAGGCTAACCTGTTAGGCGGATGGCGATCGCAATCTAGAGACCCCCTTAAATTTGGAAGTTTAAGCCATGACAGTACCAGAAGCGGGGGACTTACCCCCTGAATCTCCCATTGATGAACCGATTCCCTACAGAGCGCTAGCACCCACCGAGCAACGGCAGCGGCTCCAGGAATTGGCTGTGGTATTTTTGCGCTTGGGAACCGTTGCCTTTGGCGGCCCGGCGGCTCACATTGCCATGATGGATGAGGAAGCGGTCAAGCGCCGTCGCTGGCTGAGTCGGGAAAAGCTGCTGGACTTGATTGGAGTGACTAGCCTAATTCCAGGGCCGAATTCTACGGAATTAGCGATTCATTTAGGCTACGAACGCGGGGGCTGGCGCGGCTTAGTGATTGCGGGAACTTGCTTTATTTTACCTGCCATGACCCTGGTATGGATTCTGGCGGCGGTTTATGTGCGCTATCAGCAGGTTCCTGAAGTGAATTGGCTGCTCTACGGCATTAAACCCGTGATTATCGCCATTATTCTGCAAGCGCTCTGGAAATTAGGCAAAAAAGCCATCAAAGATCCTCCCACAACCCTGGCGGCGATCGCCGTTATTGGGGCGTTTTTTGTGGGAGCCAATGAAATCCTGCTGCTGTTACTGGGCGGATTAGGGGTGATGCTGGTGAAAAATTTAGGGAAAGGCGGAACGGCGGCTTTTTTACTCCCGGCAGTGGCGATCGCCCAGGGAAATCCCCCGACAGCGACGGCTGCGTCCGTAGGCTGGGTGCAGGTCTTTTTCTTTTTCCTGAAAATTGGCTCGGTACTCTATGGCAGCGGCTACGTGTTACTCGCTTTTTTGCAGCAGGATCTGGTGGAGCGCAACGGCTGGCTGACCTCCCAAGAATTGCTAGATGCGGTAGCCATCGGTCAGTTTACCCCTGGCCCGGTTTTTACGACGGCCACCTTTGTCGGCTATCTTCTGGCAGGAAATCTGGGGGCGATCGCCGGAACCATTGGCATTTTTCTACCTGCATTCGTGTTGGTGGGCATTATTAACCCCTGGGTTCCCAAATTACGCCGTTCTTCCTGGTTTAGCGGCTTTTTGGATGGCGTCAATGCCGCTTCGATGGGATTAATGGCGGTGGTTACCTACACCTTGGGCCGGGCGCGATCGCGGATTGGCTGACCGGATTGCTAGCAATTTTGGCAGTAGTTGCCGTGTTTCGCTGGCAGATTAATTCAGCTTGGATCGTTTTGGCGGGCGCAATTGTCGGCTTTTTGGCGCAGTGGCTCAATTTGTTGGCATAAAGTTACTTTCAAAGCAGCGATCGCCAAATTAACGGACAAGATGGCCTTCGCGTCCTGAACGTAAAATTATAAGTACCTGTACGGTTCTGGAGGGGTTATGGACACTATCACTTACACAGCCCTGAGAAACAATCTGGCAAAGACAATGGACAAGGTATGTGACGATCATGCCCCCATTACGATTACTCGGAGTAATTCCCAGGCGGTTGTCTTGCTGTCATTGGAAGATTATCAAGCCCTCGAAGAGACAGCTTATTTACTTCGCAGTCCTAAAAATGCCAAGCGGCTCATCGATTCTGTCATCGAACTGGAGGCTGGAGGAGGGCAGGAGCAGGAGTTAATTGAGTGAAGTTAATCTTCTCAGAAAATGCCTGGGATGACTACCTCTATTGGCAGCGCAGCGATCGCAAACTACTGAATCGGATTAATACGTTGATTAAAGAGATTCAGCGACAACCTTTTGAGAGAATTGGCAAACCAGAACCCCTCAAACATGGATTATCGGGATATTGGTCGAGACGAATCAACGATGAACATCGAATTATTTACAAAGTTGAAAATGACGCAGTTTTCATCGCTCAGCTTCGCTATCATTACTAACTAGCGATTATTCTATGAGTGCTGAATTTTATGATAGAGACCGAACTACTAAATTAACAATCAAAACTCTGCTAATGCCTTGATTAAGGACGAGAAAGCCCATGGGGTACAGTTTTTCCTGTTTCGCGTAGATTATCCAAATACCAGTAAACAAATTCATGTGCAGCTTCGTGAGCGCTCAAATTCTCCGGGATTCTCTCTGCCGCATAAAACGCCTCATCCATAGTCATTAACGCGCCAGTTGCAGAAAAGATATGTCGTTGTTCTTTTGCGTCAGCTTCAAGCGATAAATTAACTGCGTTATTAATCAGTGCAGTTTGAACTTCAATGATAAATTGGAACTTCTTCCACAAAAACTGTGCAGACATCACTTTTCCTCAACTCCATGTAAGAAAATTTAAAACTTAGGAGTAGGTCTAACCGATGAGTTTACCTACTGTAAGCATTCTCAGATTACCACTAAATCTCCACTTTTCAGCGATCGCCCGTTTCAACTCTCAGCTAATCATTCGGTGTGGGAGCAACTTTTGTGATCGCGCTGTGAAACCTTATGGGTTTAGCGGGAGAAACCGATTGGTCTAGGGACAAAACCTTATTGGTTTAGCCACCAAACCTATTTAGGGTTACCCAAAACGGTTTGGGTAATTGGCTGATCGGGAGTTGGTCAAGCTGATTCTTTGTTTGCGAGCGTAACCTGAGCGAAATAGGCGATCGCCGTCATGCTAGTTTTCCGGGGGATGCCAACCGGCCATTACCCAATAGCTTCTGACCTCTAACGCATCGGGATCGTTACTAAGATGCAATGCAGAAACGGTTGCCCTGCCAATAGGGGTTTTACCAATAATTTTGATTCCATCTTCCGACCATTCAAAATGCTCCGACCACACTTGTTTTCTAGGATTAAATAGGGGAAATATTTGTTTAGTTTGAGGATCAAAAGCTTTTACTTTGCTGGCTTTATGCCCGTTACAAAGTGGACAGGCCAACCATAAATTAGATTCATCATTACTACCACCTTTAGACACAGGAATAATATGTTCAATCTCCAATCGTGCCATCACTAAATTCTGTGGACTTAGGCAATAACCACAGCGATTTTTTGCATCACTTCTAATCTTTCTATCTAATTCAGAACTCAGGGATAAACGGCGGCTCATTGAACTTCAGTAAAGTCAAAACCCAAGGATGAACGGAGCTTTCGTTCAACTGCTATTTGGGTCGCTCTGGCTTTCTCAATTAGACCTTGACGATAAATTTCCATCAAAGAGTCTAGTTTCTGCTGTTCGTCACTACTGAGATCTCCTTCCCGCTGTTGTGCCAATAATTCACTCAGTTGTGCCTGATCGTTGGCTTCCATCTGCCGATCGCATAAAGCTAAAATTTGCTCGTCAGGTAAGAACTCTAAGGGAATATTATCAATGGCCTGGTCAATCAAATCTATCAATAACGTTTCCAGAGACTGCTTTTGCCGGATGGCGATCGCTTCTACTCGCTGAATGAGAGATTCCGGCAGTTCAAGAACGATTCGATGAGTCATCGTTTCCATGAAAATTGACGGTTTGTCGATGGGTACTTGGTCTCATCATAATGACTCTTTGCCTGCGATCGCCTAATCATTTCAGGCATCATTCTGACGGGGCGATCGCCGGAACCATTGGCAGTTCTCTACCTGCCTTCGTGTTGGTGGGCGTTATTAAGCCCTGGATTCCCAGATTGCGCCGTTCTTCCGGGTTTAGCGGATTCTTAGTATTTTCTGGCGCTAGCTTGCTATTAAAACAGATATGGCTGTATTTTTGCCACGCTAGGCCAGACTTTACACAGTTAAGGTTGCACTTTCGGATTATTAGTTTAAATCTTGAAAAAATATAGCTACGCTTTTGGCACACTAATTTAGATATTAAAAATACTTAGTTACGCTTTGATCGTACTAATTTGCGTTTTGTACAGTTGTGAAAAGCACATCTGACCTCAAGAAAAAGTCACTGTTTAGCGCGCGATTGCCTCCCGTTGTTGGGAAACTTGCAACCAAGTAAAGCCGAATCTTGACTTACTATCCCCCAATCCTCCCTGTCTCCCCATCTCCACCCCATCAATACCATCGGTTAGTGCATCGCTGTTCCAGGAAATCCTTGAGCGGCTCGCTTAAAGTAGAGAGAAGACCCCTTGTACTCCCTGCCCCTCCGACTCCTATGGCTCAGTTTCGACTGGATGCCCCCTTTCAACCCACCGGCGACCAACCCCAGGCGATCGCCCAATTGACCCGCTACCTCAGAGAAGGCCACCGCCTCCAAACCCTCCTCGGAGCGACGGGAACGGGCAAAACTTTTACCATTGCTTCCGTCATTGCCAATGTCGGCAAACCCACCTTGGTTCTTGCCCATAACAAAACCCTGGCCGCCCAGCTCTGCAATGAGTTGCGCCAATTCTTCCCGGAAAATGCCGTTGAGTACTTCATCAGCTACTACGATTACTACCAGCCAGAAGCCTACATCCCCGTCACCGACACCTATATTGAAAAAACCGCGTCGATTAACGAAGAGATCGACATGCTGCGCCACTCCGCCACGCGCAATCTCTTTGAACGCCAAGATGTGATTGTGGTCGCTTCCATTAGCTGCATCTATGGTTTGGGGATTCCCTCAGAATATTTGAAGGCAGCCGTCCCCCTGGAAATTGGTAAGGAAGTGGATCAGCGGCAGATTTTGCGAGATCTGGTCTCCGTGCAATACAACCGCAACGACACCGACCTGCGCCGGGGCAATTTTCGCGTGAGGGGCGATGTCCTAGAAATCGTGCCCGCCTACGAAGACCGCATTATTCGCGTGGAGTTTTTTGGGGATGAAATTGACGCCCTGCGCTACGTCAATCCGGTTACTGGCGAAATTTTGCAAAGTTTGGAGCGCATCAGTATCTATCCAGCCCGTCACTTTGTCACCCCGGAAGAACAACTCGAACAGGCCATCATCAATATCCGCGCCGAACTAGAGCAACAGGTGGCAAAACTGGAGCAGGAAAACAAACTCCTCGAAGCCCAGCGACTTTCCCAGCGCACCCGCTACGACCTGGATCTATTGCAGGAAGTGGGCTATTGTAGCGGCGTCGAAAATTATTCCCGCCACCTCGCAGGTCGCCAGCCGGGAGAACCGCCGGAATGTTTGATTGATTATTTTCCCCAGGATTGGCTGCTGGTAGTCGATGAGTCCCACGTCACCGTCCCCCAACTACGGGGCATGTACAACGGCGACCAATCCCGCAAGCGCATCTTAATCGACCACGGATTTCGTTTGCCCAGTGCTGCCGACAACCGACCCCTCAAAGCTGATGAATTTTGGGGGAAAGTCCATCAGTGCATTTTTGTCTCGGCCACGCCGGGAGATTGGGAAATCGAGCAATCTGGCGATCGCATTGTCGAGCAAATCATTCGACCGACGGGGGTACTCGACCCGGAGATTTTTGTGCGACCAACGGCAGGCCAGATAGACGATCTGCTTAGCGAAATTTTCCAGCGCGTGGATCGCCAAGAACGGGTGTTGGTGACAACCCTGACCAAACGCATGGCCGAAGATTTAACGGAATACATGCAGGAGCGGGCGGTACGGGTGCGCTATCTCCACTCAGAAATCCAGCCAATTCAGCGGATCGAGCTGTTGCAGGGCTTGCGGGAAGGGGAGTTTGACGTGCTGATCGGGGTTAACCTATTGCGAGAAGGCTTGGATCTGCCGGAAGTTTCCCTGGTGGCCATCATGGATGCAGACAAGGAAGGTTTCCTGCGGGCAGCCAGATCCTTGATTCAAACCATTGGGCGGGCGGCGCGACACGTGCGGGGCCAAGCCATTCTCTACGCGGACAATCTCACCGACAGCATGATTAAAGCCATTGAAGAAACGGAACGACGGCGCAATATTCAAATGGCGCACAACCGCATGCACAATCTTGAACCCCAACCCATTGTCAAACGCTCCGTCAATTCCATTCTGGATTTTCTCGATATTTCCCGCCGCCTCAATTCCCAACAATTGGAGCAAGTTTACGAACACTGCGATGAATTGCCCCTGGAGAAAATCCCAGAACTGATTACTCAACTGGAAGACCAGATGAAAACCGCCGCCAAAAATCTCGAATTTGAAGAGGCTGCTAAATTTCGCGATCGCATCAAACAACTGCGGGACAAACTGCTAGGTCAGCGGCAATGATCTGCCGTCAACAGCAATCTTCTGCGAAAAACATGAACCCGATCACCCCGCTTTCCAGGCGGGCAACTCTTTGCTACCGCCACACTACGCCAAGGGTAAATATGAAATGCGATCGCGATACTCATCTTCTAGAGAGGCTAGAGCAGCAAGGACTAACTCTTCCAGAGTTTCGCCGACACTCATGCCAGGGTTGAGTTGGAAAATTCCAGGAAGGTGATGTCCTTGAGCCAGATGATTGCTTAGATGGATAGGCATAGACCTTCGATTATTAGTCACGAGAATAAAGTTATATTTTTCACACCAAAGCAAAATATCAGGATCTAAAGCCCCTTTCGGAGGTGTGTTGGGATCGCCAATGGCCCAAGCAACTAAATCTGGCTCTTTTCGACGTAGCTGTATTTGATAAATTGGGTCGAGATTTTCATCCATCAAATACTTGATTGGCATAGGATTTTCCTAATGCTAGCCGTTCGGCTCGAAGTTGGCCAAGTTTTTCAGCAATGGGCGGTAAGCTTCGTTTTTGTTCTTCCCTCATTTTATAGCTCCACTCCAGCCAATTGGTTAGATACTGACTAATTTCATCTTTGTTGTGCAGATAATAGAGAATCGTTGCATAAACCTGCTCTAAACTTAATGACAGGTAGGTTTTGGCAATTTCTTCGGGGGTTCGACTACGGTAAATGTAATCATACAAAATTGTTTCGATACCAATTCGCGTATTTTTTAAGCGAATATCATCCTTAGAGAGAAACATAAAGTAGTCTTCTAGTTGCATGGTTCGCCAGCGTTTTCAATTAAAGCTAAATGTAGTTTAACAGCTCCTACGTGATCGCCCCCACTCAAAAGCAGTGAAACCTAAGACTTCCAATCACATTGGGTTCAACGTCTCTTACAACTCAAGCCTAAAAAAGCAGCACCAATACGATGCTGCCTTTAGATTAACGAAACCAGAAGATTTAGGCGAGGGCGGCCATTTTTAGGTCGTTGGTTGCCAGAACTTCCTGCAATTCTTCCGCATCTACCGTTTCTTTCTCGATCAGCATCTCTGCCAATTGATCAAGAATGTGGCGGTTGCTGGTCAATACCTCTTTCGCCCGACGGTAGGCTTGGTCAACCAGGTTGCGAACCTCTTCGTCGATCGCCGCTGCGGTCTCGTCGGAAAAGTCGCGATCGGAAGCGATTTCCCGTCCGAGGAAGATATTGCTGTTTTGTCGGCCCAAGGCCACAGGGCCTAAGCGATCGCTCATGCCAAAGCGAGTCACCATCTGCCGCGCCACGCGAGCGACCTGCTGCAAGTCGTTGGATGCACCGGTCGTAACTTCTTCCTCACCGAAGACGATTTCTTCTGCGAGGCGTCCACCCAAAGCCACCGCCATCTGATTTTGCAGGTAGGAGCGAGAGTACAGGCCCGACTCCATGCGGTCTTCACTGGGCGTAAACCAGGTCAACCCCCCCTGCCCGACGCGCGGGATGATGCTAATTTTCTGCACCGGGTCATAGTCAGGCATTAATGCACCTATTAGGGCGTGACCCGCTTCGTGATAAGCAACCAGAGTTTTGCGCTTTTCGCTCATGACACGGTTCTTCTTCTCCGGCCCAGCCAGGACGCGATCGATGGCGTCATTGATCTCATCCATCGAGATTTCCGTCAAATTGCGCCGAGCTGCCAGAATAGCCGCTTCATTGAGCAGGTTGGCCAAATCAGCTCCCGTAAACCCAGGGGTACGGCGAGCAATTTTATCAAGATCCACATCCTTAGCCAGGGTTTTGCCCCGCGCGTGAACCTTGAGGATTTCCTGACGGCCGGCGTAGTCGGGACGATCCACCACCACCTGTCGGTCGAAACGACCGGGACGCAACAGGGCGGCATCGAGAACGTCGGGGCGATTGGTAGCAGCAATGATGATAATCCCCGTATTACCCTCAAAACCGTCCATTTCCGTGAGCAACTGGTTGAGGGTTTGCTCCCGCTCGTCGTTGCCGCCGCCTAAACCGGCACCACGCTGGCGTCCCACCGCATCAATCTCATCAATGAAGACGATACAAGGAGCATTGGCTTTAGCTTGCTCAAAGAGATCGCGGACGCGAGAAGCACCGACACCGACAAACATTTCCACGAACTCTGACCCTGAAATCGAGAAAAACGGCACGCCAGCTTCCCCAGCCACGGCACGGGCCAACAGGTTTTACCCGTTCCCGGAGGGCCTACCAGGAGCACGCCTTTGGGAATCTTCGCCCCAACTGCCGTAAAGCGATCGGCATTTTTGAGGAAGTCTACCACCTCGTTCAGCTCCAGCTTGGCTTGCTCAATGCCAGCCACGTCCCCGAAGGTGACTTGGGTTTGGGGTTCCATTTGCACTCGCGCCTTGGACTTGCCAAAATTCATCGCCTGGGAGCCGGGGCCATTTTGAGCGCGGCGCAGCAAGAAGAACAAGCCCACCAGCAGCAGAATGGGAAACAGCAAACCCGTCAGCGTACGGGCGAGAAAGCCATTGTCGCTCTGGGGCAACACCGAAATATCTACGCCATTTTCGGTGAGAATATCGATTAGTTGCGGGTCGTTGGGAAGATTGACCTCAACAGGCGTGCCGTCGGGAGCCGTCACCACCGCTAAGGAGCGATCGCCACTGATGCGAATGCTCTCAACCTGACCACTTCTGACTTCATTAATTAACTGGCTGTATTTCCAGGTTTGCTGAGTGCGGGGTTTTTGGTCTAGAAAAGCTGTAAACAGGGCAATCACAACGATCGCCAACAGCGCATATAAACCAGCATTGCGCCATTTTTTGTTGTTTTTGTTCACGCTGCGTGTCTCCCAAAAATTAGGTTTCTCAAGTTCAGGTATAAGGTTGCGCCGAATATCTTTCAGCCGGGTATGGGGCCAGCCTTCCGAGGAAGACCTGCACACCGGGGTCTTGGACTGTAAGCAATGAGTTTTACGGGGTGTTATTAACTTATGTTAACATTTCTAAGAAAATATTAACATCATTGAGGGATTCCGGGGCTGTTCCTAAGACCTGGCTATCTGTATCGTAGCAATGGAGGAATTCTAGCGGACAATGCGGCTTACGGTCGGTAGGGGAAGAGAAGCAACAGAGAGAGCTATCTCCACCCAGAAACTTTGAACTGGCTTAAAGCCCGACTAGATTGGCTAAAAAGCGGGGATTCTGGCTGTCAGGGTGGTTGGTTTCGACTTCCCGGACATAGGGGCTTTCTCCCTCGCTAAAGGGTTCGGCTGCGGCTTGTTGCTGAGCGAGGAGTTGGGGCGTGGCGTCGGAGATGTCATTCTGGCGTTGAACCAGGCGTTTTTCTAAGACGGACAGGGGGGCATGGCAATGCAGGATTTGTAAGGAAATGCCCTCGGCTTCGGCAAAGGCGATCGCCTTTTCCCGCCAGTGCCGCCGGTCGAATTTGGCGTCTAAAATCACAAAAAAGCCAGAAAGTACCAGCATTTCCCCCAACTCCAGCAGCCGCTCATAGGTGCGATCGCTCATTTCGGGACGATAGAGAGATGGAGGGCCGGACTCGTAGAGGGGCAGTTTGGCAAGATGTTTGCGAAGGGCATCAGAGCGAAGGTGAATCCCATTAATTTGTCTGGCGAGGGCTTGAGCAACGGTGCTTTTACCAGAACCGGATAGCCCGGACATCAAAATTAGCTTTCCTGAGCGTTTTTGCCCGTAGCTCCAGGCAAGCTGGTAATAATCGGCGGCAATTCGGGCTGCTTGCTGTTGGTCTTGGGGAGAGATTTCTGGATCGTCGAGCAACAGCGAGTTAACCTTGGCTCGCACGTAGGCCTGGCGGCTTAAATACAGCGGCAAGATTTGTAATCCCTCCCAATCCCCGGTTTGCTCAATGTAGGTGTTAAGAAAGGCATTGCCTAAATCCCATCGCTGGCGGGCGTCCACATCCATGACGGTAAACGCCACATCGTACATGACATCCACGAAACGAAATGCTTCATTAAATTCGCTGCGA
This sequence comes from Chloroflexaceae bacterium, assembly GCA_012031815.1. GTDB lineage: Bacteria > Cyanobacteriota > Cyanobacteriia > Cyanobacteriales > JAAUTE01 > JAAUTE01. Next base: position 9,121 of record JAAUTE010000008.1, on the reverse strand, counting down.
TCGAAAAGCTGAATTTTATCGTGCCAGAAACAAATATTTCTTAAGTGCAGGTCGCCGTGGCATTCCCGAATTCTCTGCTGCATTTGGCGCTGCTGAAATAAATTAACCTTCTCAAAAAAATCATTGGTAAAATTTCGCGTCTCGTCGTACTGTTGCTGAGTTAGCAGATTACCCACATACTTTTGGGTTTGTTGGTAATTTTGCTCAAAGGCTTGCCGAATTCTCTGGGGCGTGCCAAAGCTAGTAATATAATCATTGGTCTCCGCTTTTTCGTGGAATTTTGCCGTTACTCGACCCAGCTCTTCCATTAATGCCCGATCTAAGTTGCCCTGCTCAAACAGATGAATCAATAGAGCTTCTTGGGGAAATTGCCGCATTTTCAGCACATATTCCCCTGGCTCCCCTTCACCATTTAAAACAAACCTTTCCCCGACTTTCGCAATCACCAAAACCTCCAGATAAATATCCGGCGCTATTTCCTGATTAAGGCGCAGTTCTTCTTGACAAAAAAAACGGCGTTTTCCAGGGTTGAATAGTCTAAAAAGCCAAAGTTAACCGCTTTTTTAAGCTTGTAAGCATAATCCCCGGTGAGAAAAACATAGGAAGCATGGGTTTGTAAGACTTCCAGCGATCGCACCGCATGGGGATAGAAATTGGGCTGCTTCATCTGCTCAATGAGAGCCGGACTTAAAGATTGGTTCATGACCTAAAAATTGCTCAAAAACGACTCAATGAACAGTCAATTGTATTTTCTATCTTTAGTATGGCAAAGAGCAAACCTGAGTATTTCTCTCCCACGGCGCTCACCGCCTGCCCCAAACCAAATCTTTAAATCAAAAAAAAGAGGCGTTCCTTGCAGAACCCCTCCAGAGATTGTCATAACGCTGTGCTAAGGGAAATTACCCTCTGGTGATTTGAGCGTGATTGAGAACTTTTTGCTTGCGCTGCTGGCTGGCAAAGCCCACAACGTTAGACTGACCAGCACTGCGGGAAAGGTGATCCATAATACGAGCTTTTTCGGCATCTGTGCGAGACGATACCCTTGAAGCTTCCAGGGTTTGAGGCAGGCGTACCAGGTTCAAATTGCTGGTACTGCGAGCCAAATGCTCCATAATACTCTGCTTGCGCCGCTCGACCGCCATAATGACTTCCTAAAGAGAGATCTTGAAAATTTTGTGACTAGTTATTATTGTGACGGATCTTTTGCCAAAAGAGAAGCCAGCGTGGCGATCGCCGCTTTATTGATGGAACTAAAACTTTTCCTGGGAGAGCAGCGGGGATTCCCCCAGGAATTTCTGCTAAGATAGCCCCAGATTGTTTGTTGAAACCGAATTTATGTACATTCTCCTAGAGGCTGCTGCGGCTTCTGGCGGCTTGCCGGTATACTTTATTGCAGTTTATGCCATCGGGTTTATTGCTGCGGTGACCATCGGTTCCATTGCCTGGTACAATTCCAAGCGTCCCGTCGGCTGGGAAGACAAAGACCGCCCCAACGTCGTACCCAAAGTCGATCCCACCGTGGGCGAATCCCAGGACTAACCCCGCAGCCGCTCAATGGTTGCCGCCGGAGAGTCAAGTCATGGATGAAATTCTCGTCGAGCGCTTGCTCAAAGACCTCAAATGCGCGGACGAAGCGATCCGCTCCAACGCTGCGGCAATGCTGTGGCAGTCTTGGTTTGAGCAAAAAGGATTAATCGGGCTGGAAGCTCTGCGAAGCGCTCAGAGTCATCTGGAGGCGGCCGAGTTCGATCGGGCCGAGCAGATTTTAACCGAGGCGATCGCCGCCTTGCCAGATTTTGGGGAAGCCTGGAATCGCCGGGCGGTGCTTTTCTATGTCCAAGGAGAGTTTGAGCGCTCCCAACAGGACTGCGAGCGAGTGATTGAACTTATTCCCCATCATTTTGGTGCCTGGCAGTGGGGTTGGGCTGTGTCGAGCCGCCTTGGGTCACTATCAAGAAGCCATCCTGGCCTTTCGCGGGGCACTGGCCATTCAACCCTATGGGGACATCAATCAACGTTTGATTTTGGAATGTATGGCTCAACTGCCTTGAAACCAGAGCGAGGAATATAGCCAAGATAGGCTATGATTGGCGCAAAATCAGCCGCAGAAGCGCCCTAGAAAAATAGTTCTTCAGGTAGAATCTCCGGGAGGGAATATTGCGTATCTTGAGGATTCAATCAGCCTTCTTTGCAGGAGAACGCTAATGCAACCCAAAGCGATCGCTTTATTTCTGACTTTACTTTTAGGCGCAACTGTGATGGGCGCTTGCAACACCGCGACGGATACGGAAACAGCACCCGGCACCGAAACACCCACCGAAACCGTCCCAGACACGGGAGCAGAGGGCGTAACACCCGATGCTGAACCGGGAGAAGAAGTCCCTCCCGAAACCGAAGTTCCTGGCGGAACGGGACAGTAGGCGGTAAGCGAAGTTATGCCGGAGGCCTATCGCGTTCAATTGAGCTAGCGCTCTTTGGCGATCGTCGTTTTTGAGCTTAGTCCGAGGAGAATAAAGCGGGAGTGTTGGATAGGGCATTCCCGCTTTTCCGCGTTTAATCTGGATGTGCGGTCTTGACTCCTTGGAATATGTCCAAACTCATCCCTGGAATTCGGCATTCTGGGCTTGCTTGGCGATGGCGGCGGCTTGATTCCGGCGATCGCTAATGTCGCTGGCGTTCGGGGACTCCCAGGGGAGCCTTAAGGTTGGGAGACGGTGGGATTAGGGCGATCGAGGGCGCGGAGTTGGCTGAGAGCCGCGCTTTCGCCGGAACGGTCTTCGGCCTGTCGATACAATTCCAGGGCTTGGTTGAAGTAATCTCTCGCTTGGTTGCGATCGCCGAGGCGATGGTAGGAAGCGCCAAGACTGTAGAACGTACTGGCTTCCCCTGGGCGGTTGTTCATTTTGCGGAAAACGGGAGCGGCCTGCCCAAAATAACGAATGGCCTCTTGGGGTTTGTCGAGGAGGAGGTAGCTGCGGCCGAGGCCGATCAAGGCGGCGGCGGTCATGTCTTGATAGCCCAAGGGCTGGGACAGGCCCAGAACTTGTTTGAAGGCGGAGATGGCTTGCTGGGATTGGCGATCGCGATTTTGTTGCTGGCCGCGGGCCAGGAGTTGCTGTAATTGGGCTTTGAGCTGAGCTTCGGGATCGGCGGCCGCTTCGGTGGGATTGGCGGGAGCGCTCTCCTGAGTCCAGGCGGGTGGGATGGTTCCCAGAACACCTAGCAGCAATAGGGCGCTAAGAAGTTGTTTTTCCATGAGTTGCCTCCCTCAGTCCGATGGATCAGGGCAAAAGAATTTCTTTTTAATTATTCCCGACAGAGCTGCTGGGATTTGATTAATTTCCCATTAAGGGTTGACGTCGGGTTCCTCGTCGCTAGCGGTTCCTTTGACTTCTTCTTTAAAGCCGCGCAGGGTTTTTCCCAGGGCACTGCCCAGCTCAGGAATCTTTTTCGGCCCAAAAACTAGCAGGCCAACCACACCAATGAGCGCAACCTCCGGCCATCCCAAACCAAACATAAGGGGTTCTCTCGCTTTACAGGTAAATCGCTGACCAGTATAGCGCTAAGTCTAACCTGGAGGGGGATTGGCAGGGATTGGGCAGGGCGATCGCAACTTTAGCTGCCACGACTCACGCTTGGTTTGCCACGACTCACGCTTGGTTTGCCATAACTCACGCTTGGTTTGTGACGATCCAACGGCGGTTATTAACCGGGAAACCTTCTCCGGGAGCCGTTTCCAGAACAGTGCCGCCTCCCCAGACCCCAGGCATTCGGGTCACCTACTCCGATATGCTGAACAAAGAAATCCCCAGGGGCGATCGCCCATAGATTTAACGGTTTTTAACATGCAAGAATTACAAACTTCTGCTTCTAACCTGCGCGACGAACTCCATCCCCTCATCGGCCAACTGGCCCAAGTGATTCTCCAACGCTGGGAACAATACTTTGAGCTAGGCGATTACCAACTGCCCCCCGGCCTCGGTTACGTGGAAGGACACCTGGAAGGAGAGCGCCTGCGTATTGAAAACCGCTGCTACCAAACCCCCCACTTCCGCAAACTCCACCTGGAACTAGCCAAAGTTGGCACCAATCTCGACATCTTGCACTGCGTCATGTTTCCCCACCCCGCCTATCCTTTACCCATGTTTGGCTGCGACATCGTAGCCGGCCGCGGCCAGGTCAGCGCCGCGATCGCCGATCTCTCCCCCACCGCCAGCGATCGCCGATTAGCTGAACCCTACCAGCAACAGCTCTCCAACTTAGCACCCCTAGACTTTGCCCAACCCCGCGCCCTGCCAGAATGGGGCGACATTTTTTCCCCATACTGCCTCTTCATCCGCCCCGCCAGCCCCGAGAAGACAGCGCCTTTATTGAGCGCGTCGGCGACTACCTCCACATCCACTGCCAGCAAGCCCTCCAGGCCGAGCCATTAACCCCCGACCAACAGGCCCTCTACCTAGAAGGACAGCGCCACTACTGCAACCAGCAGCGCCAAAACGATAAAACCCGCCGCGTCCTCGAAAAAGCCTTCGGTCAGGACTGGGCGGATTTTTACATGAACCAGATTTTATTCGACCTCCCCAATGATCGTTAATTAAGATGCAAGGGCTTGATTCCACTGGTTCGCCGCCTCCGTCACCGCCTGCTCCACGGATTTCTGGCCCAGCATCGCCGCCTGGAGATTTTCATAAATCGCCTGCTGCAAGCGATTCAGGTCTTTCATCGCCGGAACCAACACCTCCGCCTCCCGCAATTGCAGCGCACTCACCTTCCGGGCTTGCTCCGCCGGGGTTGTCTCCGGTAATTGCTCCAGTTCCGCCACATATTGCTCCAGAGCCGCTTTTGTAGAAGGCAACACATTGGCCGCCTTAGCAAAGGCCAACTGGTTCTCACTGCTGGTCACAAACAACGCAAAATCTAAGGCGCGATCGGCAATCTCACTGCCACGAGACACCGTTAAATTCATCACCGCCACGTTGCGCTTGCCCGTTTTTCCCGTAATCTGGGGAGCCGCCCCCGAAACCGCCGCCACCGACGGGGCATTGGTGGCGATCGCCTCAAAAATTCCGCTCCCGCCGAGAGCAAGGCCGTTTCCCCCGCCTGATAGAGTTCAATGGCACGACGGTGGCCCTGGGTCAGCACTTCCGGCGGCAGCAGACCATCTTGATAGAGCTTCACCCAATACCCAAAGGCCGCCCGTCCCTCCGGCGAATCAAAGGCGGCCCGTCCTTGCTCATCCACCAACGTCACCCCCATCTGTACTAGAGATTCCAACGCCTCCCCCGAATCCCCCGGCACAAAGGAAACAAACAAAGCATACTTTCCAGTTTTCTCATGAATCGCCTGAGCCGCCTCAGCCAGAGCTTCATAGGTACTGGGCGGCTCCTCAATTCCCCGCCCGTGCCAGCAAATCCCGATTGTAGATGCTCACCTGAGTCGTCAAATACCAGGGCAGGCCAAACCCCCGACCCTCAAGACTGCTCGCCTGCCAAATCTTGGGTAAATACTGCTCCCGCAGCGGCGACTCCACCTGAGCATCCAGATCCAACCAGGCTTGGCGTGCGGCCAACTGCGAGGCAAAATTAGGGTTGAGGTTTACCACATCCGGGGCAGTACCCGCCGCAACCGCCGTTAAAATTTTGCTTTCCATCGCCGACCAAGGAACATCAACCCATCGCACCTTTACCTGGGAATGCTGATCTTGATAGTCCCCGATCAAGGTCTGAAAAAACGATGTGAATTGCGGTTGTAACTGCATCGTCCAAAACTCAATTTCCGTGGCGTTGGGGGGAGTTACCGCAGGCTGACAACTAATTAACCAGCTTGCTAGCAATCCCAGAACTGTCCACCAGCCGAAGCGCCTGACTTTCACGGTACTGATCATCACGGTTGCTCTTGTTTTCAGAAAACTGCAAAAACCTAGCTCTTGTTGCAATCTTTTGCATCAGCTAAGGGTGGTAAAGATCTGCAAAACCCTAGCCACTTGACTGATTGTAGGGTAGATTGGGTAGCAGATATTGAAGTTCCCGCACGCTTGCCATTGTTATAGGTAGGGTCAATAGTATGTTTAGTCGCTTCAATAAACTCTTTGCCAGCAAGCCGAAAGGAATCGGCATTGAAATTACTCCCGATCGCATTAACTTGGCCGAACTCAAAAAAAAGGACAGCAGTTTAAACTGGCTAAACATATTTCCCTAGAATTGCCCAACGGGATTTATGAAGAAGGGCAAATTGTTGATTCCCCCGGACTGGCCCAATTTATTCAGCAGATCCTCCAAGACAACAAAATCAAAACTAAGGACGTAGCCACCGCCGTCCCCATGCGGGAAGCGATCATTCGCATTATTCCCATTCCGGCGGAACTAGACGAGATGGAGTTGCGGGACATGGTACTCAACCACGAGGCCAGCCTCTATCTCCCCTACCCCCGCGAAGAAGTCGATCTCGACTACCAAAAGCTCGGCTACTTTGTGGACGAAGATGGCATTGAGAAAGTCCAGGTATTGCTGGTTGCCACCAAGCGGGACATAACCGAGGTGTATGTCGATACCTTCCGCCAGGCCGGGCTAAACCTACAAGTCCTTGAGATCAACAGCTTTTCCCTGCTGCGTACCCTGCGGGAACAACTGCGCCAGTTTGGCCCCAGCGAAGCCGCGGTTTTAGTCGATATTGAGTTTGACAGCACCGAGATTGCCATTGTGGTTGATGGCGTCCCCCAATTTTCCCGCACCGTTCCCATTGGCACCTTCCAAATGCAGAATGCTCTCTCAGCGGCGATGAATTTACCCGCTTCCCGCGATACGGAGCTACTGCTGACCATGACCATTCCTCGCACCCAAGCCGATCCCACTCACACTGGCGCCACGGGTATCAACCCGGGCATGGCCGCCTTAATGCGGGTTTTAGGCGAGCTTTCCGACGAATTGCGCCGTTCCATTAACTTCTACCTCAATCAAACCAGTAACTTAGAAGTGGTTCAGCTTTTGCTCGCTGGGCCCGGCGGCGGCATTGCCCAACTGGATGAATTTTTCACCCAGCGCTTGAGTTTGCCTGCCGTCCAAGTCGATCCCATCTCTACTCTCACCCTGGAGGTGGACAAGGAGATGGATTTACCCCCTGTGAAACGACCGGGTCTGGGAACAGTACTCGGTTTAGGACTGCGAGTGATCTAGCTTATGTTTATCATCGACATTAATTTCCTCAAAGATCGCCATCAAGCGCAGGAAACCAAGCCTTCTTCCCAAAAAGCTGCTGCCAAAACCACCGCGATCGGTGCGATTCTCTGGTACCGCTAATTGCCGGGGGGCGCGGCCATGGTTGTCCTTCCGCTGGTGGCATTGCTGCTACTTTGGCAGACCAACAGCAACAATCGCGAGATCACTACCGCCATTCAGGCCATTGATCAGGAAATCGCTACCCTCCAAGCCGAGGGACAGCAGGTACAGCAGCTTCAAGAACAATTGAAGACCGTCGAAGCCCAAACCCAAGCTCTAGTTAGTGTCTTCGATCAAATCAAACCCTGGTCGGCCATCCTGGGAGAAATTAGCGATCGCATTCCTTTGGGGGTGGTGGTCAGCTCCCTCCAGCAAGGCGGCGATCAATTAACCATTGCAGGCATAGCCCGTACCTACGCCGAAGCCAACAATTTTTTGCTGGCCTTGCAGCAGTCGCCCTTTTTGGAGGCCAATGCCACCACTCTCACCTCGACTAAAAAATCGACGGCTTTGCAGCTACAGCGTACCAACGCCGCTGGCGAAGCCGTTCCCGTTGAAGTGCCAGAGGTCGTAGAGTTTACCATCGTCACCACCCTCAGCGACGTTCCCGCCTCCCAGGTCATTGAGCAACTCTCCGTGCAAGGCGCAACGGGTCTGGTCACCCGGATCAAAACCTTAGAGCAAAAAGGAGCGATTAAGCGATGAGTTACAGCGAAGAATTTGTCGAAGAGGGACAAGCCCAGGCGGCGGCATCAGAGTATCCCGTGGTTTTCGGCATCACGTTCACGCCCTCGGTGGGCGGGGTAATTTGTGCGCTTTTAGGCATTGCAACCACCGCTTACCTGTGGTTCACCTTAGTGGAGCCAGCCCGCCAAAAGGGAGAACAACTGGAGCAGGATCGACAAGCCAAAGAAACCCAACTCCAGCAAGTTAAAGCCCAGCAGACCGGCCAGGCTCTCCAGGAACTAAATGCTCAAATTCAACAAACTCAGGCCCTCCAACCCCAAATCCTGGCGTTGTTTGCCAGCGAATCCTCCCTGGATACCCTGCTGTTGGATGTCAACCAATTTTTCCCCAGCGAGAAGGAAGGACTCCAACTGAGAAGCTATGCGCCCGTTGAGCCGCAGGCCGTTGTGGTCAGCGATGGTTCCCTTGGCGAACTGGTCAACGGCAAAATCAAACGGCAAAGCATTAATTTACAAGTTGAAGGGGAATTTTCAGAAATCCAAGCTCTGATGCAAGATCTGGAGCGATTGCAGTCGCTGCTGGTGGTTCGCGAGCTGAAGCTGGCTCTCAAAGAACCTGGCCAGCTAACATCGGGTGAGATTAATGAAAACGGGGAGTGGGTTCCCACGGAGACGCGGGACTTGAAAGCCGATTTTCGCTTGGACGCCTTGTTACCCGTCAATTAGTAGACGGGTAACTTAAGACTATCTCTTGGATTAGTGCTGCTTAATCGAGCACTAGAACGATTGGTTTTGTAACAACCCCTTACGGTGAGGAGCGAACGGTGAATCAGCATAGTAATACGCTAGGGATTTTAACTAGCACGGCCCTGTTATTTCTGGCATTACCCCACGGCTTAGGGACAGCCGAACCAATCCTGTCTTCTACAGAGGCCACCTTCGAAGCCTTTGAAGAAAATCCTCTAAAATTAGCCAAAACTCTACCATCGAACCAGATCGCCTCCGGCGCGATCGCCGTTTCAGACGAAGCCGCCTCAGAGGCAATCCCAGAAGAAGCCACAGAATTTAAGACACTGGATGGGACAAGACCTGCTGGCCCAAACCCCTGGCGGCGTCCTTGTGCCCAACCCAGAAATTTTAATTGATGGCGCACCTGCGGCGGGCAGCATTCCCACCCCGACCATCACAGCCCCAACCCCGCCTCTATTGCCGAGAGCCGTC
>JAAUTE010000007.1 GCA_012031815.1 Chloroflexaceae bacterium | reverse complement strand
AAAATAATGCAAGCACTATCGGGAGGCAAAGCCAATGATATAACAAACTTTATATTTGGCGATCGCATGAGTAATTATACTTGCCAATTCCAAGTCAAAATAGGATTTTCCCCTGGCGTTACCCCCTAGAACCGTAAAGGGTAAATTGGGTTCGCCCAAATGGTTGATAACTAAGGCTGCTCCCGTGAAATCCTGGTTTTGGGTATAGTCATTGACGGTTATCACTGTGGTTAAGCCAGCTTGCCTTGCCGCTTCCAGTCCATTATGGGAGTCTTCAATGACTAAACAATTCTCCGGCCCCAGTTCCATTTGCTGCAACACATAGCGATAAATGTCGGGGGCGGGTTTTTTGGCTGGTACTATATCCCCGGCGGCAATGACCTCAAACCAATGCGGCGCATCAGGAGATAGCGAGGTTTTCAAGAGGGCGATCGCATTTTCGGGGGCGGCGGTGGTGGCAATGGCCAGGCGCAATCCGGCACGGCGAGCTTCGGCGATGGAACGTTTCACCCCCGGACGGGCAGCAATCCCTTCTTGAGAGAGAATTTGCTGATAATAACGGGATTTGCCCTGGTGAAGGCGAGCGATTAGGGCGTCCAGGTCAGGTATTGAAACGGGGCGAGATTGCAGATAGAAGCAAATTCGCTCTTTTCCGCCCGCAATTTCTAGAAGTTCCTGATAAGCTGCCACTGACCAGTCCCAGTCCAATCCGGCGTCAGCAAAGGCACGGTTAAAAGCAACGCGATGGCCGTCCCGCTCTGTTTCCGCTAGCGTTCCGTCTACATCAAAAATCAGCGCTTGTAGTTGAGGCATGAAAAAAACGGCTGAATAAACTTTATTTTAAAATTTTTTGCTGCTTTTTCCTAATCTTGCTCTAAGCTAGCAAACCACTCAACCATCCCGTCGGCGATCGCATTGGCCAGGCGTTGCTGTTCCAGGGGATTAGTAATCCATTCAAACTCCAGGGGATTGATCATAAATCCCAACTCCAGGAGCAGGCTAGGGGCAGTGTGGGGGCGAGTCAGGGCAAGATTGTTCCAGAAAACACCGTAAGAGGGACGGCTCAAGGTTTTAACTAAATAATTGTGCAGAAAAATTGCCAAATTGTGAGCCTGGGGATGATACCAAAACATGCCGATCCCCGCCGTATTCAGGGCATCGCCCCCATCCGGTAGGGCATTGTAGTGAATGGAAAGGGCCAAGGTGGGCTGGAGGCGCTCGATGGCCTTGACCCGCTCGACCAGGGAAACGGTGCGATCGCTCTCCCGCGTTAGGTAAACGGTAGTTCCGCGCTGTTCCAAGGCTGTTTGCAGGAGTTTTGACACGATCAGGTTAATATCTTTTTCAGGCGTACCGTCTGGCCCTCTAGCACCAAATTCCTCGCCGCCATGACCGGGATCGAGCAAGATTTTGCTGTCCCTGAGTGATCGCGACGGGGGATGGCGCAGGGTTAAAATCAAAGTAGTGTCTTCGTAGCGTAAGCCGTAACCCCATTGTTGTTGGGTTTTGAGCTGAAACTGGTACTGAACTTGGGTGGGCGTCACCTGCTGCCAGTCTAGGCGTTTAATCAAGGGATCGTCATTGAGCCGAATCGTATCGGTTTGGGCGATCGCATGGTGCAGCGTCAAGGTAAAGATCGAATCGCTCTGCTGGACAGTGATAGGAACCGGAACTTGCAGCGGAAAGACAATTTCCGTGGCTTGGGAGAGTTGACGGGAAGTAATGCCGCGAATTAGGCTTTGGGGCGGAATGGTGCTGGCGATCGCTTGGGTTTCATTGGCCCGAATCCAGGCTCCGTAATCTAAGCGCAACCACTCCCCTTCTTGGCCGGTGACGGCGGCTTGCGCTCCTTGGGGTAAGGGCGTCAGACGGGAATAGTCGCTTCCGGGGCCCGTGCGGGCTACCCCGGCTTCGGCGGTGACAGCAACTACTTTTAAGGCATCCGGGGAAAGAATGGTCACCGTTGCGGGGCTGGGTTGGCTAAGGCGTTCTCCGTGGAGGTTGAGTTGATAAATTGGCGTTTCCAGGTTTCCAGGTTCTGAAAAGCGAGTACAGCCTTGAAACTGACCGTTCTGAGAGCGAAAGATCTGATTATTACCAGTTAACACCCCATTATTGGCTGGCAGTTCCACCGATGGTTGGAGTTGCAACGGTATCGTCCGGGTTCCCAAGCGCACTGTCACCGTCGCTTCCGGCGCAGCGATCGCGCTAAAACAGATTGATTCTCCGCTCAAGCGGGCGATAGGCTGACTGGGAATGAGAGAATTTTCAGCAAAAGCTGCTCCTTGGGGAATTGCTGGCGAAACGGCTAAACGAGTCACACTTAGCTCAATTTCCTGGTCACCGTAGCTTAGGCGAAACCGATTCTCTCCTAGCGCTAGGGGAAAACTCGGCGCAAAATGACCCGCTGGCGATCGCTCAATGCGCTGGTTATTAACGAAAACATCGCCCGCTGGCGGTGCTGACCCGATTAAAAAGATCTGTTCGGCGACGGTTTGATGTTGATTGGGCGGATAGGCCACAAACAAGGGCGATCGCGCTGCTACAGCGCCTGGCCTCCCTAAAACTAAACTCAAAATCACCAAAATTCCCAGCAGCGTTGCGCCCAAAACTCGGTTCATTCTATAAAAGCACTTTTAGCGATCGGCAAGTCACAGCACCATCGCTAGTTTACCTAAAGACAGAGAAAGAGCAAGCAGGCTAATTTCAGCTCTAAGCAGGCACTTGTACTAACTTGAGCAAACTTAGGCGTTTAGTTTTCAAGCAAGCGTCTTAACACCTCAATGGCTGTCTTGGAAATATCTTGATTCCCATTGGCAAAACCCAGGGGCCCCAAGTGACCGAGCTTGGGCAGCGTTGGCTCAATGATGTCACCTTTTTGCTCCAAAACAGGTTGTAGCCATTGAATTGTTGCTGCGGCAATCTTATCGCTGCCAAAGGTCATTAAACCCGCTAAACCAAAGGCCGGACTGCGTTCAATTAAACAGCGGGTTTCTTCTACACTCGGCTTGGCATCGATTCCCAAAGCTTTAAAGAGATTAGCCAAAGATTTAATCGGGATTGCTCCCTCAATGCCCTCAATGGCGGGAGCCATCAACAAAGACGGTTGGTTCTTTAAGGAAATCGCCTTAAAATCAACGCCTTGCAAGCTGTCCTCAATTTGTTTAGCTTGAGCCTCTCCTGCACAGCCATCTAGCAGTTGCCGAATATTTTTATCTTCCAATTCGCTCAACAATTCCAGAAGTGCAATATATTTGCAGCCCAAACTGTGGCCCAGCCAGAGATAGGGACTGGTTTGGTCGGTCGGTTCTGCTTCGTAAAGTTTGTAGCTATAGCCGAGCTTTTGGGCTTCTAGCTTCATGGCATTCCGCAACTGACTGTAAGCTGCTGGTTGAGTCGTTCTGCCTCTTGCTTGAGCGCATCTAGCAACCCTTTTCGGTCTTCAACCATCGTAATGGCCACTGACCAATGGCGTAAAGTAAATCGGTAGGGAATGGCGACAATTGTATATCCCTGCTCAAATAATTGCCGCAGCAAATAGCGATAGAAAATGGTTGGAAACGTCCCAAAAAAGCGCCGCCAATAAATTGAATGACGCCAATGGGATTGGGATGCAGGGCTACCCAGTTAAAGTAGAGGGGAATAAACCTGAAGCGGGCAGGAATTGGCTTTTCCCTGTAGGTCAATCTCCGACTCTAGGGGGATGAATCCCAGAGTTATAGCATGGTGACTATCAAAACAGAAACCCAAGTTCAGGAAATGTCATCTAATTTTCTGCTTCTGGGCGGACAACAATAAAGCTGTATCGCGGGGCAAGCCATTAAAAAGCATCCCGGTGATTTTTTTTGATTTAGAAAAGGGCGTTACTTTGAAACTGCCTGCTTCCAACAGTGTGTGGCGCAGAGATTATGTCCCCAATCTACAGTGCTAAGATTTTGCTATAAATACTACATTGTTGCTATCAACGAGATAAACCTATCGATCGCCCTTGAGGAGCGGACAAAAAATTGCGTGCTCGCTGAAAAAACGCGGAGATTCCTCCCCGCGCCCCAAAAATTCAACGCAACTACCAGTCATTAAGCCTATTCGTTGCTACTTAAGCCAGATTAGCCAAAGTTAAAATTACTCAAACTGGCGGCAGCCCCAGTAAACAGCGAAATATTCTCGTTGTGCAAACCGCCGGTGGCATTCAATTCCTCCACCGGAGTCGCACTGCCCAAAGCGCGATCGCCAATGGTCTCACCCGTACCGAGATAAACGCGATCGCTGTCGGCCAATGCCGTTCTCAGCCAGCTAGCTCCGTCCCCACCAAACAGCCAGTTACCGCTGTTGAGGAGAGAATCCGGGGTATCAGTCTCACTGACCGAGAAAGTAGCGGCGCGCCCAAAGCGGTTGTAGTGCTAGGGCGCAAATTTAGGCCAATGACTAGCGGGTCGTGGTCGGCTGCACGATAGGGGCCGGAGCTGAAAAGACTGGTAATTTGGGCGGAGGTTTTATTTTCCGTGTTGTAATCCAGGACAACAGGTTCATCCGCATTGATGTGCCAATCCGCCGTACCCGTGACTTGAGGCACCAGGGAAGCATTGGCCAAGGCATGGTCAAGATAGCCGAACTGGCCGTCAAACCCAAAGGAATACGCGCTGGTATTGAAACGAGAAATCAGATCCGTATAACCAGCGTTGCGAATCCTGGTAATCGGGTCTTCTTGGGCATAGGCGTTGAGGTCACCAATAATCAGATAGTCCGGATCGGTGGTGCCAGTGGGTCTAGTGGTTAGCCAGTTAACCAGGGCATTAGCTGCGGCTACACGGGTCGCATTGAAGTTACCCTGGCCGTCACCTTGATCAGCATCAGCGCCCGTTCCGGCCGCCTTGGATTGAAGTGGTAAGCCGCCACCGTTAACGCTTCTCCCGTCGAATTCTGGCGGAAGGTTTGGGCAAGGGGCTGGCGATTGCTGGTGTTAAAAGGAGCCGTGCCAATGGTTGCCGCTGCGCCGACGGGCGTTACCGTTTGGGTGCGATAAATAAACCCCACCGCAATTTGATCTGTGCCCAAGCGGGACAGCCCCGGATTAATAAAGGCATAGGTAAACTGGCTTTGAGCCCCATTCAGACCCCTCACCAAATCCGCGATCGCGCTGTTGGTGCCATAGCCGTCATTTTCCACTTCAATTAAACCGATGATGTCGGCATTAAGGCCGAGCAATCCGGAAATGGTTTTTTGGCGCTGGCGATTGAATTCCGTCGCATTGCTTGCCCCCCGTGCTGTGGGAAAACCACCGCCGAGACCGTCTCCGTTGAAATAATTGAGAATATTGGCGCTGGCAACTCGCAAGGTTCCGCCTACGTTAGGAGCAGCGGAAGTGCGAGGATTGGTGCTTGTATTAAAGGTAGGAGTTGCTGTGGGCTGCAATCGGTATTCCCCAGAAGCAAAGTCAATGACCCCGCGCAGTCCAGTTGTGGTATAGCCAGTACGTAGGGTATTGGTCGCCGTCAGTCCCGTGCCGGGGTAAGGAATCGTTGCCGGATTGCTTTGAGTGCTGCCATCATCTACTACTAACCGATTGCGGTTGTTTTGGGACTGGAGATTATTGGCCGCAGCACCAGGAGCGACAACGTTTGTGGGTTGGAGCAACCGTCCATTGGACACCGTAAATTGACCCAAGCGACCCAGATCGAAATTATCAGTGACGGTTAAAGCTTGAGGCAGGGTGACTAACGTACCTTCCAGGGCTTCCAAGGCCGTGGTGCTAGCCAGCGGCAACTGCACGGTTGTGGGGTTGACAGTGCCTGTGCCGATAGGAGTGATGGCAGTAATCTGATTGAGTGTCGTCTGTCCAGAGATTTCTGTAACCCGACCAACTACTTCAACTAGGTCTCCAACCCTTACGTCGATCGCGCCGGGAGCTGAAACGAAAATCCCGTCAGAGGTAGCCGCATTGCCGTCTCCGATGGAATCTTGGATAAAAAAGCCATTTAGTTGAGTTGTGCCTTGAAAATCCCCAACAACCACGCCGCGCGTCCTGTAGGTCACGTTGTTATTGGCGAAAGGACTGGTCGCACCGCTGCCCTGCAAAGTGTAGATGGGGGTTAGTCCGGAAGTGGGGGGAGGTGTCGTGCCGCCAGTGACCGTAAAGCGCGTACTCGGTAAAGTCTGGCGGGTGGTGTCGCTGCCGAGCCAGTTGGCGCGATTGGAGATAGCTGTCAGCAGTTGCTCCCGCGTGCCGCTGGTAATGCCGCGATAGACCGCGTTGTCAATCTCGTTGAGGGCGATCGCGCTGGCGGCATTGGCCAACCCTCTCGGCAGAGCTGAGGTATTAGTGCTAGTCGCGTCGGTTTGCCAGCTCGTGCCTTCACTGTTGAGGGCGTAAATAAAGGAAGGATTGGTGGCGGTGCCTTGATAGGCAATAATTTGGTCGCCTGCGGTGGAAAAAGCGACGCCAGTGAGGGTGGGAGTAATAATTTCCCCGGCTGTGTAATCTCTGGCGGCTGTCCAGGTAAAGGTGCCCTCGTTGGTGGTCAGCGTACCATTGCTACGGAAGCCGTTGTCGGTAAAGCTAATCGTCGTGCCAGAGCCAATATTACGCAGAGGCGTGAAGGCGAACTGGTCAGGGTCGTCAAAATTAAAGCCGACGATGGCGATATCGCCAGCAGCTAGGGTGATTGCAACCATATTCGGAAATAATTGGAGTTTTTTGCCTTTGCCACTCTCCCATCTCCCCCCAAGGGCGTCAAGTAATGCAAGAGACTGATTGCAATCAAGTTTGTCGGGTTTTGGGCGATCGCCTAGTTAAAAGCCTTGACCAGTCGGGGTTGAATTGTTTAACCGTTCTCAACCGGGGATTGATACAATTTGTTATTGGCAACAAATCTAGTTTATTTAAAGATTTTATGAAGAATTCAACCCACATCATTGAAATCACTCGACAACCGGGACAGGAAGCTCTAGAGAAACTGGGTGTATTTCGTTGGCCGTTATGGACAAAGGAAGTCTCGGAGTTTCCCTGGATCTACCAAGAAGCAGAAACCTGTTACTTTCTCTGTGGGGCAGTCACGGTGACTCCCGCTGGCGGCGGCGAATCCGTAACGATGGGTCAGGGAGATTTAGTCACTTTTCCGGCGGGTTTATCCTGCACGTGGAGAATTGAGCGCGACGTGAAGAAACACTATCGCTTTGGTTAGGGCGCTCTTGGAAAGCCCTAGCCCCGCTATCATAGATCGGAGTACGAGAACGAAAATTGGTGGCGTGATGGCAGTCAATCTAAGCGGCACTTGGCTGGGAACTTACTGGCAAAGTACTTATCCAACCCGTTTTGAAATGTCTCTGGTTCAGGGTGAAAATACCCTGAGCGGCAGGATTTCCGACGATGGCCCCCTGGGAGAAGCGTCGTTGACAGGTGAGGTGATTGGCAGCCGCATTACCTTCACCAAGCGCTATTTGGTGGGGGCCCGTCATGCGATCGCCTATGGCGGTGATGTTGCCGTTGAGGGCAACTACATGCATGGTCAGTGGGCCTTAGGAACCGATAGCGGCACCTGGGAAGCCCACCGCAGCGACGATAATCTGAGCTTGAATTTGGAGATTCGGCAGGCGGCTAAAATCCCGGCGGGCGTAGTTTAACGGGCCGGCAGTCTAAGCAGTGCGGAGGGCAACGATGGGATCGAGTTTAGCCGCACGCTGAGCGGGAAATACCCCAAAAAACAGCCCGATTCCCCCGGAAACGCTAACAGCCATGATAATCGCTGGGGAGAAATCATCGCGCTTAGGGGAGATACGGCCCCCACCAGAAGCACCGTCCCGACGCCTATAACTGTACCGATCGCGCCGCCCGTGGCTGAGAGAATGGTGGCTTCAATGAGGAATTGGGAGAGAATATCGCCTTCTGTGGCTCCGATCGCCTTTCGCAGTCCGATTTCCTGGGTGCGCTCGCTCACGGATACCAACATGATGTTCATCACGCCAATGCCGCCCACTAGCAGGGAAATGGCCGCGATCGCCGCCAGCATCAGGGTTAAACCGCTGGTAACCGTTCCTACCACATTCAAAATATCCTTTTGGGTTTGTACGCCAAAATCGTCTTCGGCGGTAATTTGGTGGCGTAGGCGCAGCAGGTTTTCGATCTGAAATTGAGCGGCGCTGATGCTGTTTTCGTCTTTAGCAGTCACGGAAATAAAGGTAACTTCAATGCCGTAAGGTGAGGTGCGGCCGACGATTTGGTTGGCCATAGTAGTGATGGGAACGAAGACAGAATTGTCCTGGTTATTGCCCAAAAAAGAGCCTTTGGCTTCCATGACGCCAACTACTTCCAAGGTGATGTTTTTAATGCGCAGGGATTCACCGATGGGGTTGCGGTTTTGGAATAATTGCTCGGCGATTTCAGAACCAAGAACGGCAACGCGATTGTTGCGTTGAATATCGTCGTCGCTGATAAACCGCCCGGTTGCCACGTCAAAGCTTCTCACCGTCAGAAATTCCGGCGTCGTTCCCACAACTAAATCCTGGGTATTTTGGGAGCGATAGGTGATGACTTGGGCGGCATTAATTTGAGGGGCGACGGCTTCCACAGAGGGGACTTGCTCGGCGATCGCTTCGGCATCGGCGACGACCAGGGTACGGGGTTGCTCGAAGGAATTGCGGCGGGATTCTTCGGAACCGGGGGTGACAAAGAGGACGTTGGGGCCAAGGGATTCAAATTGTTCGGCAGCCAGTCGTTGTGCGCCTTGACCCACGCCCACCATGGCAATGACCGACGCATTGCCAATAATAATGCCTAGCATGGTGAGGGTACTACGGAGTTTGTTGGCCATGAGGGTAGCACCGGCCATTTTGCAGCTTTCTAAAATATCCATTATTTTTCCCAAAACTTGTGTTTAATAACTGGGTGGCTTCAACTGGCGATCGCGCGGATTAATCAAAATAATTCTCTTTTTGTTTTAACATAGTTGTGTTTTGGATTGCCGGGCCCATAACCGCCAAGGTTAGAGGTGGGTTGGGCGAAATTGCGCGTAAGCCCGGTTCAGAATTTGCATGTTTGCTTTGGCGATCGCAGAAGGATTAAGGTCGGGATGATAGAGTTTGGCTTTTTGGTAATAAGCTTGTTTGACTTGGGCCGCGGTGGCATCGGGACTGACTTCCAATATTTCCCACCATTCTCCAGCAAGGAGCGTTTCCTGGAAGGGTTCGCCTGTGGCAATGATTTGTCTGCAAATTTGAATATTTCTGCGGTTAGGGGCAGTGGTAATGAGGAGTTTGCCATCGTGACTAAAAATTACCGGATAATACCCAGCGATGGTGGCGATCGCTTCACCGGTGGTTAACTCCCAGAGTTTTACGGTTCCATCTTCGCTGCCGCTGGCTAATAGCTGATTGTCAGGAGAGAGCGCCATTCCCCAAATCCCGGCTTTGTGTCCGGTTAAGGTTTTGTGAAGGGTTTTAGTAGCGAAATCCCAGATTTTAATAGTTTTATCGCTGCTGGCACTGATTAAAAATTTGCCGTCGGCGGTAAAGGCGATCGCTGTCACCCAGCCTGAATGCGCGCTTAAAATTTGCGGTGGTTCTTGAGTACGCAGTGACCAGAAACGAATCGTTTGATCGGCGCTGGCACTGGCTAAAAATTGGCCGTTGGGGCTAAATGCTAGGGCACAAACGGCACCGGTATGGCCCATAAATTCCTGTTTCTTTTTACCCGTTAAAAAATGCCAAAGTTTGACTTGGCGATCGCCGCTGGCGGTTGCGAGATATTGTCCGTCGGCGCTGAAGGCAAGGGCATACACTAAACCCTGGTGACAGTGGGTTAAAAAAGGCGCGTCGCAATAGGCTTGAAAGTAGGTTCTCCGTTGTAAATTCCAGCTAATCACTTGACCGTCGAAATTTCCGGCAGCAAGCATCTTATTATTGGGGCTAAGGGCAACGGCATGAACCTCTTGGGGCTGGCCAAAAAAGGTAAACACCGGTTTTCCCCCAGGCAATTTCCACAAAATAAGAGAGCGATCGCTACTGCCACTCACCAAGGTATCGCCACTGGAGGCGATCGCTAAGCTGTTAACGTTTCCGGTGTGGCTTTTTAGGGTTTGGGTACATTTCCAGAGCAGCGTTGGCATGGGGGCAGGTTTGAGGAGATCGGCTTCAAAATCGGGAGCGAGTCTTCTTGCTACAACCGTTTTGTATGAATAAAAATTGGGCTGAGATTTAACGCGATCGCCTTGATTATTCCTGCGCTGTGCCTTAATGTTTGCTTGAAGCTGCCGTAATTCTGCTTCAGAATCAGCAAACTCAGACAACCCCCCTAGCCGGGTTTGATGAAAGGTCACCTAATTGTGGCCGAAGAACTGAGCGCTCAAGGCAACTACGAGGACCTAACCCCGCATTGGCCATCCTGTGGAGGAACTCTACGGCGATGTGGAACCCTAATTAAGCGATCGCCGCGCGCCCCAAGCGCAGCGTCAGTCGCCGGAAACAGTGCGGCGCTCCCTCTATGCCAGCCAGGGGAAATCCTCGGAATTTGATTTGATCTCCAAGAGTTTAGCCAATTTACTCCGTCACTGGGCAGAATAAGTGCTTAAATTTAGGCGATCGCCGCGAATCGAGCAATCCAGTAATTCGATGGGATGATACAGGGGGAGATTTTTGCCCTGGAGTCGCAGGTGTTTTTGGATTTGCAGGGAACAGCCGGGATTGGCGGAGGCGATCGCTACTGCCCCGGTATTGAGCAAATTGGTGACTTTTTGCGCCCCCAGTTCGTCGGCTACGCCGGGTTGCAGCATGTTGTAAATGCCCGCACTGCCGCAGCATAAAGCAGCATCAAGGGGTTCCCGCAGTTTGACGCCGGGAATTTGCTGGAGAAGTTGGCGGGGCTGCAAGCTAATTTTTTGACCGTGGAGGAGGTGACAAGCATCCTGATAAACCAGCGTCAATTCCCCTGCCACCAAGGGCGAGAGCGGAGCCGTCAAACCAACCTCGGCTAAAAATTCCTGAACATCGCGGACATTAGCGGCAAATTCTCTGGCTTTATTGCAATATTGGGGATCGGAGTCTAAAATATGCCCGTATTCCTTAAGCGTATGACCGCAGCCTGCGGCATTGATGATGATGGCATCGACGCCGGTTCCAGCAAAGCCATCGATCATGGTACGTGCGAGGGTCTGAGCTTGAGCTTCCTGTCCCTGGTGAGCGGGTAGGGCAGCGCAGCAGCCTTGAGCCTGGGGAATAACCACTTCACAGCCATTTGCCGTCAAAACCCGCACCGTTGCCTCGTTAACCTGGGAGAAAAACAACCGTTGCACACAGCCTAAAATCATGCCTACCCGATAGCGTTTCTCCCTCCGGGCCGGAATCACCACCGGCAGGCGATCGCGAAAAGCGGCTGGGGAAAGTTGGGGTAAAATCGACTCCATTGCTGCTAAACGGGGAGAAAACTGCTTGAGTAGCCGCGTACCTCGCACTAGCTGCTGTAAGCCCAGTTTCTGGTAGAGCCAGAGGGGATAGAGCAACAGCCGCAGGCGATCGGGGTAGGGAAACACGCGAAAAATCAGTTCCCGATAGAGGCGATCGCCCAAGTTGCGGGGGGGTATTGCGTTCGACCTGCGGGCGCGTCGCTGAAATCAACTTGTCATATTGAACGCCGGAAGGACAGGTGCTGACGCAGGCCAGACAGCCCAAGCAAGTATCGAAATGTGGGGCTGTCGTGCTATCTAATGCCGCTTCGCCTTTGTTAATAGCATCCATGAGATAAATTCGTCCCCTGGGAGAGTCCATTTCTTTGCCAATCACCCGGTAGCTGGGGCAAGTCGAGAGACAAAAACCACAGTGAACGCAGCTATCAATTAAATTTTGGGCAGGGGGATTTTTCTCGTCGAATCCCGGCGATCGCTCCAGCCGATCCTGGTAGTTAAAACTGCTGGATTTGGCAGCAGGAATGGAAGTATTTTCTTCTAAGGATTTATCTGATAACTGCATGGGAGTTGGGATTATTTTATTGAGGTGCTACAAAGCCAATTGCGAGGGAAAACCAGTTAGATTCCACCAATAAAGCAGCCAGGATGCAAAATTCCCTTAGGATCAAATTTTTGTTTAAGCTGACGCATTAATTCTAACCCATTGCCAGAGTCGCCCCAGGAATCAATCTGCTGTTTTAAGCTGGGCGGCCCGGTTAAAATCGTGAGAAAACCCTGGTGTTGCTGGCATGTTTCCCGCATCTTTTGCAAGATTTGTCCGTTCCCACCAGAACAGGCTAATTTCCCTAAACCACTGCCAACGTGAATCAGTCCCCATCCAGCTCCCGCTGTTAGTAATTCCCAGGCTTGTAGCGTTGCGATCGCCGCACTGGGCAGGACGCCAATTTTGCAGGTTATGGGAGCAATGGCGGGAAGTGACCCTTGAGATTGCCAAAATGCTGTTTCTGTTGCCTCTTGAAAAACTTGAGTGGATAGATCTAGCGATCGCGCCCAGGTTTGCAAACAGTGAATCTGCTCTGTCACACTTTCGGTAATACTTTGAAAGCGAACCGCGAGGGCAAAATTTTTCTCTAAACCTAACCGCTCGGCCCAAGCAGGGGTTAATAAGTCCGCAGCCGTTGGCGTTAACCCAGAATTTCGCAAGGTTTGGCTTAAAGCTTGAATTGGCCGGGCTTGGCCGAGGATTATCGCCGTAGTAGAGGCTTCCGGCCAGGGATAAGTTCGGAAAGTAACTTGAGAAATAATGCCTAATGTGCCAAACGACCCCGTAAATAGCTTCATCAAGTCGTATCCTGCCACATTTTTAACCACCCGTCCCCCGGCTTTCGCGATCGCCCCATCCGCCCGCACAAAAGACAATCCCAACAACGAGATCCCGAATGCCCCCGTAGCGCTGCCGCCAACTGCCCGTATCCCCGGTCGCCACAATGCCGCCAATGGTCGCACTTTCGGGAAAAGCAGGATCGATGGGGAGAAATTGACCGGATTGCTGCAACAAGACCTGTAAATCTGCTAATTTTGCCCCAGCTTCCACGGTGAGCGTCAAATCGTCCGTCGCCTGTTCTGTAACCCGATTGAGGTGCTGCGTACTAATTGCAATCTGAGAGGATTTTACCCGCCCGCCCCAATCCAACTTGCTGGCGCTGCCGCAGGGAAGTACCGGCCAACCCCGCTCGTAGGCGTGTTCCATAATCTGAGAGAGGGCTTCAGGGGTGCGGGGAATCAGCAGGTGAGTGGGTAGGCTGTCCGTCGCTCTCTGTACCTTGGACTGCCAGGAGGGGTTTAGTTGCTCCCAGCTAAAACAGTCAGCATTCAGGTTAAAGAGAGCAAGTTGGGCAGCAATCTCCTCATTCATGGGTTAAGCGCATCAAGGACTTAATCCAGCCTATCGCAAGAATGCTCTGCGATCGCCCCAACAAAACAGTCAAATCCTCAATGGCGAGCATCGATTTAGCTGTAGGTTAAAAGGGAGATAACTTGAGAAATGCCTTCCAGGGGAGCGGGAACCATGCCACCGCGATAATCCAGGATTTGCACCAAGATCAGATAAAAAACCGCCAGGGCAATGGAAATTATCCCCGTAATAATAGCAACAATTTTTCCTCTTGACATTTAGTAATCCTAAACCTGTCAATAATTAACCTAAATCCAGTCTTGCCAATTAGCGCACTTAGACTACTGCCTCAAAACCGGCATAACCGTGATGGTCGTCGTCGGCATGTTTTGGCTGTTCTTCCTCGTCACGAATCAATTTGTCGGAAACTTCACTCAACGGCTCGTGGGTTTCTTCATAGATAGCGTTGCGCTCTACCAAATCTTCGGGGCGAGAACTGGCAGGAGAAAGAGCTTGATTGCTTTCCATACTTCATTGCCTTAGAGGTCTATCCCTAGTTTACTGGCTGTTTGCCCTTTGCTTGCGATCGCAACTTTAAGATTAAACTCGTTGTAGCCGCACCGCCGTTCCCGATGCCGTAATAAGCAGCAAAGCGCCGCGGTCGTCGATATTTATAGTTCCGGTGTCGATTTCAATGCCAATAACCCCATTTGCACCCAATTGCCGAGCACGCTGCTCCAATTCCCGTAGGGCTTCCTGATGACCCCTGGCAAAAACCTCTTCGTAGCTTGCCGTGCGACCGCCAATAAAATCCCGCAATCCCGCAAAGAAATCCCGCAGGGCATTGCTACCATAGACCACCTCTGCCGTCACAATCCCCAGGTAGGACTCAATGACCAGTCCCTGGATTACATCGGTCGTTGTTAAAATCATGACCTTTCCCCAATGCTTTCAAGACCATTCTAAAAGGTCGGTTGGGGGAATCGCTCAAGCCAGCTTAAGTTACAGAAACGGTAATGAATTCCCATTTTGCCCATTGAGTCGCCGAACTAAGACCCAGAAATCTATTTACTTAGGAAATGTACCGTTTACAACCCAGGATTGGACGTTGCGCCTTGATTTGGTCATCCTGGCCCGGGACGGCGATCGCACCGTTTCAACGATGGCCAACGATTACCAAGGGGAAGTCCAAGATTTTGCCCTAGTGGTTCCGGTGGTGCTGAAGAAGGCGCAAGTTAACGTTGGCAATCCGGCGATCATTGAGCGACTCGATAGCTTCAGTTCACCCCGTTTAGCAGAATATTTTGACCCCAATCCCTGTGCGAGATGCCGCCCGTAACTATCGCCAAACCCTAAGACAGCGCCAAGAACGGGAAGCCCAAACCGTCGTCCAACTCACTGGCTGGGATCTCCAGGAAATTAACCGCAAAATTAATTTCACTCCCGAAACTTCGGTTCTCTGGCGGCGCCGTCTCTGTCCGTAACAATAGCTACTATTTCCCGCCATATCATCAGCTTTATCAGGAAATTTACCCGTTGGGATCTTAATCATTGCATCCCATCTTCTTTGCAGTTTATTTCAATGAATGCAACTTCAGGAAAGCTCGATTTTCTCCAGCTTCCGACGCGATCGCCCCGGCAAGAGGCAAAGCTGGTGAGGGAGTCAGAGATTGGGGAAGCTGAGACTCAGCGGAGAATCCCCCAATGTAGGTCGGAAAATTCCGGCCATACATCCCAGATAAAAGCACCTAGCAAAAATCTGACGGTTGTTCGCATCCCTCGTGGGCGAGATCGATTAAAGTGTGAAATAGTCGATTCATAAGATTCAGAGAACGCGCCGACATGCATATTAGTGAAGTCACCCATCCCAATCAGTTGCATGGCTTGTCGATCCGCCAACTGGAAAATATTGCCCGTCAGATAAGAGAAAAGCATTTACAAACCATTGCAACCAGCGGCGGTCACCTCGGCCCTGGGTTAGGCGTCGTCGAGCTGACCCTCGCCCTCTATCAAACCCTCGACCTCAACCGCGATAAAGTGCTTTGGGATGTGGGTCACCAAGCGTACCCCCACAAAATGCTCACTGGTCGCTACAACGATTTCCATACCCTCCGCCAGCGAAACGGAGTCGCAGGCTATCTTAAGCGCTGTGAGAGTTCGTTCGACCATTTTGGAGCAGGACATGCTTCCACCAGTATTTCTGCTGCGCTGGGCATGGCCCTGGCCCGCGATGCCAAGGGAGAAGACTTTAAGGTCGTAGCTATCATCGGCGACGGGGCGCTCACAGGCGGCATGGCCTTAGAAGCGATCAACCATGCGGGCCACCTGCCCCACACCAACTTAATGGTTGTGCTTAACGACAATGAAATGTCAATTTCACCAAATGTTGGGGCAATTTCTCGTTATTTAAACAAAATTCGCCTGAGCGATCCTGTCCAGTTTCTCTCAGACAATTTAGAAGAGCAGGTCAAGCACTTACCCTTTGTCGGCGAATCCCTCACCCCAGAAATGGAACGCCTCAAGGAGGGCATGAAGCGCCTGGCGGTTCCCAAAGTCGGAGCGGTTATTGAAGAATTGGGCTTTACTTACTTCGGCCCCATCGACGGTCACAATTTGCGCGAGTTGATTGCCACCTTCAAACAGGCCCACAAAGTAAGCGGCCCAGTGTTGGTTCATGTTGCTACGGTAAAAGGCAAGGGTTACGAAGTCGCCGAAAAAGACCAGGTAGGCTACCATGCTCAAAGTCCTTTCAACCTGACCACGGGAAAAACCATTCCCTCCAACAAACCGAAGCCGCCGGGGTATTCCAAGGTTTTTGCCCATACCCTTACTAAACTGGCGGAAAACAATCCCAAAATTATCGGCATTACCGCAGCCATGGCCACGGGAACGGGCTTAGATAAACTCCAGGCTAAGTTACCTAAGCAATATATTGACGTTGGCATTGCCGAGCAACATGCGGTTACCCTGGCAGCAGGCTTAGCCTGTGAAGGCATGCGTCCAGTGGCGGCGATTTATTCAACATTTTTACAGCGTGCCTACGACCAGATTATCCACGATGTCTGCATTCAAAAATTGCCGGTTTTCTTCTGTTTAGACCGAGCAGGAATTGTGGGAGCGGACGGGCCGACCCACCAGGGCATGTACGACATTGCCTACCTCCGCTGTATCCCTAACCTGGTCATCATGGCTCCCAAGGATGAGGCAGAATTACAGCGCATGATTGTCACTGGGGTTGATTACACCGACA
Organism: Chloroflexaceae bacterium; assembly: GCA_012031815.1. Taxonomy (GTDB): domain Bacteria; phylum Cyanobacteriota; class Cyanobacteriia; order Cyanobacteriales; family JAAUTE01; genus JAAUTE01. Next base: position 17,887 of record JAAUTE010000007.1, on the reverse strand, counting down.
GCGCGATCGCCCTTCGGTATCCCCGTGGCAATGGGGTAGGCGTTCCTTTAGCGGAGGAAGGCTGGGAACCGCTCCCGATTGGCAAGGGCGAGATTTTACGGCATGGAGACGACATTTTACTGATTGGCTACGGATCGATGATCTATCCGGCGCTGCAAGTCGCTGAAATCCTGCACGAACACGGTATTGAAGCGACGGTGATTAATGCTCGCTTTGTCAAACCCTTGGACACGGAATTAATCCTGCCCTTGGCGGAACGAATTGGTAAAGTCGTCACGATGGAAGAGGGCTGCTTGATGGGAGGGTTTGGGTCAGCCGTGGCCGAAGCGCTGCTAGACCAGGACATTATGGTGCGCCTGAAGCGATTTGGGGTTCCCGACGTTTTGGTCGATCACGCTAAGCCAGACGAATCCAAGGCTGATTTAGGACTGACCAGCCCGCAAATGGCGGAAAACATTCTCAAAGCTTTCTTTAGCACTAGCAAAGAGCCAACAATGGTTCGACGTTAGCACTGTGTTAAGGGGGCAGGCCAGTCCTGCCCTCAAGCTTTGTTTGTAGGATGGAGGAAAAAGCGCAAGCTGAGCGATCGAGCTGAATTCACTATGTTGAAAAACCTAAAGATCGAGAACTTTCGAGGATTTAAATCTTTTGAGCTACAAAAACTCGGCAGAATAAATTTGCTAGTGGGAGAGAATAACAGTGGTAAGACCCTGACGGGGTGACGAGCAGCTTAAAAGTCCATGGGGCAGGCACTTGAGAGGATTTATGGTAAAAAAGGAGCGGCCCTCAACCAGAGAACCGATCTATACAAAAAATACTACCTGAATTATACCGCACTCATCTAACCCGCCAACTTACTTCAATTCAGTTTCTTAGCTTGGAAATCCTAGTTTGGTTGCTGCAAGTTCATAAACAAGTCAAAATTGAAAGATTAGCCGCTATTTTTCCCGTTCCAATTAAATTTGAGAACCGTCGCCGTCATATCCAGAGATTTCTTAAGCTTAAATCTCTCTCAATATCTTTGACTTGGCTTCCTCTAATCAAAGCCATAGTTCAACAGAAATCCAAGGCGTGGCAAAGACTCTATCTAGCAATTGATAGGATACAGTGGCAAGAGAAAAACTTGTTCGTCATTGCGGTGATTATATCGAGGAGGGCGATTCCGGTCTACTGGCAATTTTTAGAGAAGAGAGGCGCGAGCAACTTGGCTGAACAACAAGCATTATTGCGTCCGGTGTTGAAGCTGCTAAATGAGTACAATTTAGTCATTTTAGGAGACCGGGAATTTCACAGTATTAAACTGGCTAAATGGCTAAAATCCCGGAGAGTTTCCTTTGTCTTTCGACAGAAGAAGGATACTTATATCAAGTAGAAAGGTAAGAAAGAGTAGGAAAGGGTTGATTCTTTAGAAGTTCAGCCGGGAGTTAAGCTCTTTTTCAAAGAAGTTAAAATTGGAAAAGAAAAGGGCTTTGGAGGAGGAAGTTTGGGAATTTACTGGAAGGGTAAATATCGGCAAAAACAGGAAAAGGAACCTTGGTATCTGTTAACAGATTTGCCGAATCTAGAAGAGACACTCCTGGCTTATAAAAAACGAGTAGGTATCGAGGCAATGTTTAAGGATTGCAAGACAGGAGGCTACAATTTGGAGGGGTCTAAAGCTTCAATCGAACGATTAACGCAGGCGGTCTAGCTGAGTCGTCACCCTGTCAGCCCCCTTACCCACTCCATCCCTCCAGGTTGGTTGAAGCGCGATGCTCCCTTGGAGCGGCTATGCCTATGCCTCCCGAACCCCACCCGCCGAGAAAATGACTCGACTTTTGCACGAAAAAGCTTAAGGAATCACAAAAGGGCCTTGGCAGCGATTTAAATTAGCCGAGGGAGCTGGAAATTGATGTCCCAGCGTTCAAGAAATTGGCAATCTTCTGGGCAGCGGTCACTAAAACCTCCGGTTCGTGAACCAGGGCAAAGCGCACATACCCTTCCCCGGCCTTGCCAAAACCCGCCCCCGGCGATAGGGCAACTCCCGTTGCTGCCACCAACTTGGTGCAAAAATTCATGGAATCCTGGGCCCAAGGCTCAGGGAGTTTCGCCCAGAGATACAGCGTCGCCGGAGGCACAGAGACGGGCCAGCCCAAGCGATGCAGTTCCCCCACCAAACAATCTCGCCGTTTCTGGAATATCTCTACAGTCTGCCGTACCGTTTCCTGGGGGCTTGCTAAGGCGGCGATCGCCCCTCTAAGGATGCCGCGATATTGGTTAAAGTCGACGACGGCTTTGATGCGAGCCAGGGCCGCGATTAATTCCCGATTCCCCACGGCGAAACCAATGCGAAACCCGCCCATGTTGTAGGATTTGGAAAAGGTGAAAAATTCAAGGGTGCGTTCTTTTTGGGGGTCAGCTTGTAGGGCCGAGGGCGGCAAGGCCTGGGGCGCAAACACAAAATCGGCGTAGGGAAAATCGTGAACCAATACCAGATCGTGGTGGCGACAAAAGGCAACGGCCTCCTGGAAAAACGACAAAGGGGCGATCGCGCCGTGGGATTGTGGGGATAGCTGAGGACGAGGAGTTTGGCTTCGGCCAGTACCGCTGCCGGGATAGCGGCGAACAGGGGCAGAAAATTATTTTCCGCTAGGAGGGGCAGGGTGTAAATCTGTCCACCCGCCAAATACACACCCCCGGCATGGGACGGATAGCCCGGATCAAGGAGCAGCGCCCAATCCCCCGGATCGAGAATCGCCAAGGGAAAATGGGCCGTGCCTTCCTGGGAACCGATCAGGGGCAGCACTTCCCTGTGGGGATCGATGGCCACCTGATAGCGAGACTCATACCAGCGGGCTGCGGCTTCGCGAAAATCCTGGGTGCCGTGGAACAACAAATAGCCGTGGGTACTGCGATCGCGCAAAGAATCTGCGATCGCGTCCAGTACCGGCTCAGCCACGGGCAAATCCGAAGACCCCAGCGACAAATCAAGAATGGTTTTTCCTGAAGCGCGGGCGTTAGCTTTGGCCCGATCCATATCGGCAAACACATTATCCTGTAGGGGCTGTAGGCGCTTAGCAAACTGCATAAACCGGGGAGAATTTAACTAAGAAAATACTAAAATAACAGCCCAGAACCTTGGGCTAGCTCCGGGCCGTTAGAAAAGCAGGGGGCAAATACATCACCTCAAGCAGCTATCCAGCAGTTCTTTAATCTGATGTTTGCCGATCGCCCCTTCGTGGGATGCCAGAAGTTCCCTATCTTTGAACAGTCGCAGAGCGGGAACCCCTTCAACCTGACATTCTTTGACGGCGGCGGGGTTAGGATCGACCTCTAGCTTGACCACTTTTAATCGGTCTTGATACTCCTGGGCGATCGCATTGATGGAGGGCGAAACCAAACGGCAGGGGCCGCACCAAGGGGCCCAGAAATAAACTAAAACCGGCTGCTCCGATGCCCAGACCTGGCTGTCAAAATCGGCGTCGCTAATGACATTCACGCTATTCACAGGGGTTTCCTCGTTGTGACTCTCTAAGTCGCTCGCCATCGAGTATAGCCCAATTGAGTCTGCCTGCTGCGATCACCGCCGTTGGTGACTACTGGTTGAGTTCTGCTCTGAGTTTTTCTAGCTCTGAATCAATGACCGAATCAGAGGCAGCGGTACTGCTGGTTGGTGCAGAATCCAGAAGTTTTTGAGCTGGAGGAGCGCCACTAATCTGCAAGCGCAGTTGCTGGAGTTCGTCGTCCACATTGCCGCTCTCTAGGGCGAGGAACTGTTGTTCAATGCCCGTACCGCCCAGTTCCCCCGCCGCTTGGGAAACCGCTTCCATCTCTAGCACTTTCTGCTCCATGCGCTCAAACGCAGACAGGGCCGAGCCAGTTCCCATATTGCTGAGGGTATCTTGAAGCTGCTGGTTGGCCTTGGCCGCACTGGCCCGGGCCTTAAGCATATTTTTCTTGGTTTTGGTCTTCGGTAGGATCTTGCCTTCTAACCCGATGAGGTTGCGCTTGAGGATGTCGGTTTGGCCGCTTTGAGCGGTCAATTGTCCTTGCAGGGCAGCAGCGGTTTCAGCGTAGGATTTTTTGCGCACCAGGGCTTCGCGAGCCAGATTTTCGTCGCCTTTGGTGAGGGCCAGTTGGGCCCGTTGCTGCCACTTATTGGCCTCGGCCTGGTTGTTGTTATATTCTTGCTCGGTGCGTTTTTGGGAGGCAATGGCTTTGGCAACCGCCTGACGCAACTGCACCAAGTCTTCTTGCATGTCGATGATGGCCTGCTCCAGAATTTTCTCCGGGTCTTCCGCTTTGCTCACCATGTCATTGAGATTGGCCCGGAAAACTCGGCCCACGCGATCGAATAATCCCATAATGTTATCTATCCTGCTTCAATCTACAAATTTCGGTTTTGATCGGGATAGGGCGCGGATCGATGGCTGCTACCGTCAACCGCATTCTAGTCTCCAGTGTAAACGAACCGCGCTGGGGCAGTTAAGGGGTAATCTGCTCAATGGGATCTGCCGCCGGTTGCCAAATTTTGTTGCTTCTGGGCTTGGCCTTCCAGTTCGCTGGAGAGTTTATCTTGGATTCAACGGGCAGTAACCCAATCAGGCGCTGCCTTACTCAAACCAGGAGAGTTGATTATGGGTATCCGCATCCTTCCCCTCGCCCTTTTGACTGCCGCCAGTTTTGGGGTTGCCCCCCTGGCTGCCCAAGGGCAAATTGTCCGGGCGATCGCCAGTATTGACGGAATAACCTGTCCTTTTTGCGCTTTTGGTGCCGAAAAGCAGCTCAAACAAGTCGGGGGTGTCCAACGCATTGCGGTGGATGTTGATAAGGGCACTGCTACCTTGGTTGCTCGGGCCGGGCAGTCCATTGAGGTCGGACAAATTCCGGGGGCGGTCAAGGCCGCTGGCTTTACGGCAAGAGAAGTTCGCATTGTCGCCATTGGTACCGTAATTGCTGAGGGACAAGGTTTACGCCTGCAACTGCAAGGACAGCCCCGCCGCCTCACCCTGCGCCCGTCTAGAGACGAGGCGCTGATGGCCAAACTCAGAGCGGCCAGTGGCCAGCGCACCCTCCTGGAGGTGACGGGTGTTTGGAACGAGGGGGGAGATGCGTTGATTCCAGAAGCGGTTAAAGGGCTGTAACCTCAGCTTTGTAATCTAACTACATACTGGTCTCCCTGAACAGCAATACCCTGAGGGGGGAGTGGGGAGTCCCCTGGAAAATCTGGAGAAATACCCATGCCAAATCTTTTCCCCTCACTGGGGATCTGTCTGGCAGTGAGCGTGGCTAGTCCCGCCCTGGCTCAAGTTACAACTAACAATGCCTTACCCATTGGCGATGGTCAGGCCCTCATTCGAGTACAGGCTATTTATCTACGGGCAGCAGAGGGCGATCGCTTTTTGGAGGAGGTGAGCTTTCCGGTGGTTTTTGGCTACGGAGCGACCCGTAACTTAGCCCTTTTTGCGGTAGCGCCCCTGGTCAATCGTCAGTTCACCGCAGCGGGCAGTACAGACCAAGACTTCGGGGTTAGCGATCTAGAAATCTTCGCTCGCTATACCGTCTTTCAAAGCAATCGCCCAGGACAGACCCTCCGGATTGCCCCCTTGGTTGGCCTAGAGATTCCCCTCAGTGATTTGGGGTCGCGCTCGGTTGATCCCAGCGTCGGCCTGGTCGTCACTCGCCAAACCCTCAAAGACAGTTTAAGTGCGTCTCTAACCTACCAAGTTAATACTGAGGGGGCGGGGGTTGAGCTTGGGGATGAAGTTAACTTCGATTTGTCCTATAAGTATCGGGTGTTTCCCCAACTTGCTGCGGGCTTTTTGTTTGTCGGCCTAGAGAGCAATGTCATCTCCCAAGGGCCGGCTCGCGTGACGGGAGAGCCTGACCTCGACGTTGGTGGTACCCGCTGGTTTTTATCTCCTTCCCTTCAATATATTGCTCGGAAATTTGTCCTGGAAGGGGCGGTTCAGATTCCTGTGGTACAAAATGTGGGCAGCGAGGCACTGGCAACGGATATTCGCCTCATTTTAGGGGGACAAGTTAATTTTTGAGGAGAGAACCATGAAAGGCACAAACCGCAAACCCTGGGCGATCGCCGGGGGGATCGTTCTGTTAACCTTGGCGGCGGTGGGGATCAGTCGTTGGTTTCCCCAGCCCCAAGAACCGAGCTACCGATTTGTTCTGGCCTGGGGGACATCGGGGGCCGGGGCAGGACAATTTAAGCATCCCATCGGCATTGCGATCGCAGGAGAGGAGATTTTTGTCAGTGATTCGGGTAACCATCGCATCCAGGTTTTTGATCCCCAGGGGCGCTTTCTCCGCAGCTTTGGCAGTCAGGGAGAGGGCTTGGGGGAACTCAACCAACCCATGTCTTTGGGTTTACAGGGTAAAACCTTGTACGTAGCCGAATATCTCAGCGATCGCATCCAAAAGTTCTCCTTAGCCGGGAAATCTCTGGGAGCGTTTGGTTCCTCCGGTTCTGGCCCTGGTCAATTTGACCTGCCGGGAGACGTAGCCGTCGCTGTCGATGGAAAGATCTACGTAGCCGACTTCGGTAACCAGCGGGTTCAAGCCTTCGATCCAGCAGGACAATTTCTATACCAATACGGAGAGACCGGTCGTTTGGGAATCTGGGCGGGTCGCTTCAACTATCCTACGGGAGTGGCCCTGCTCCCCGACGGCAACTTGCTGGTGGCAGATGCCTACAACGATCGCATTCAGATGTTTGAACCAGAGGGCAAATTTGTCAAAAAGTGGGGAGGCCCCTGGGCAATAAACCTCCCAGGCAGCTTTTACGGTTGGTTTAGGACTGCCACCGCTGTGAGCGCAGCACCAACGGGAGAGATTTTTGTAGCGGACTTTTATAACCACCGCATCCAAAAATTTACGGCTAAAGGGCAATTTTTAACGGCTTTTGGGGAGCGAGGCCAGGCATCAGGTCAATTGGAGCGCCCGACGGATATGGCAGTCGATCAAGGGGGCAATGTTTATGTAGTCGATTTCGGCAACGATCGCATCCAAAAATTTGCCCCCCCGCCTAGCACGGGCAATCCCTGAAAGGGTCAGTTCGTCAGGCTCTGTTCCACGGCGCCAATTTCACTGTTGCCGTTCCTCTTCGAGGTCACCGCCAGGAATCAACTCACGGCGATCGCTGCCCCTGTCAATCCCCTCCTGATCTCTAGGTAAACTAACCCCGCCAGGGCAGTTAAGGGGTAAACTCTCCTATGCACACCAACATCTCTAAGCGGAAAGGTTGCGATCGCCTTCCCCACCTACCGAGACTGTAGTAATGTGCGCGGGATATTTAACCTCTTAAAAGAGGAACCTTGAATTTCTGGGCAGTGAAATGCTTGTATTTTGCCATGAACTAGTCTTTGAGCCTGAATTTGCGACCTTTGTTGACCTCTTACGTGATCGGGCCCTACAAACCCCCGATCGCATCGCCTATCGCTTTTTGGAAGACGGAGAAACGGAATCTGCTCGGTTAACTTACCAGGGACTAGACCAACGGGCCAGAGCAATTGCCGCTAAACTCCAGAGGGTGCTTGAGGTTGGGGAACGGGTGCTGATGCTCTATCCACCGGGTTTGGAGTTTGTTTCTGCTTTTTTTGGTTGTTTGTATGCGGGGGCGATCGCCATTCCCGCCACCCTGCCCCGGCGCCATGAAACCCTCTCAAGACTCCAGGTCATCATTAACTCGGCACGACCCACGGTGCTGCTGACGGCCCTTTCGTTCGGTTCGGCGATCGAGGGACGCTGTGGCGAAGTTCCTGGATTAAACGCCCTCAAATGGATTGCCACCGACGATTTTGGGGATGAACTGGCAGTGCCTTGGCAAAAACCACCCCTGCAACGCAATACCCTGGCTTTCCTGCAATATACCTCCGGGTCTACCGGCAACCCCAAAGGCGTCATGGTCACTCATGGCAACCTTATACACAACTCAGCGGCAATTTGTCAAAGTTTTGCCGATACTGCTGAGAGCATTGGCGTAACTTGGCTGCCTCCCCACCACGATATGGGACTCATCGGCGGACTGCTGCAACCCCTCTACGTCGGCGCTTCCACGGTTTTGATGTCACCGCTCTTTTTTATGCAGAAGCCCTTGCGCTGGCTGCAAGCCATTTCCCGCTATCGGGCGACGACCAGCGGCGGGCCGAATTTTGCCTACGATCTCTGTGTCAGTAAAATAACGGAAGCATCGCGCCAGGGGTTAGATTTAAGTTGCTGGCAGGTGGCATTTGTGGGGGCAGAACCCATTCGAGCCGCAACGCTGGCAAGATTTGCCGATGCCTTTGCCCCCTATGGTTTTCGTCGAGAAGCCTTTCATCCCTGCTACGGACTGGCCGAAAATACCCTACTCGTCTCCGGCGGAGAAAAACTAGCGCCATTAGTATTTTTCTCGGTTGATCGTACTACCTTAGCTCAAAATCGCATCCTGTCCTTTCCCGCTGAGCCAACGGGCCAGCAAACCCTGGTAAGCTCCGGTCAAAGCCTATTAAACCAAGTTGCGATCGCTAATCCTCAAACCCTGGCTCCCTGTGATGGGGGTGAGGTCGGCGAGATTTGGGTGAAGGGGGACAGTGTGGCGCAAGGTTACTGGCAGCGCCCTGACGCAACCCAACAGACCTTTCAGGCTTACTTGAGTACGGGGGAAGGGCCATTTTTACGGACGGGAGACCTGGGCTTTCTCCACAAGGGCGAACTCTATGTCACCGGACGCCTGAAAGATTTGATTATCATTCGGGGCCAGAATTACTATCCCCAGGATATCGAACTAACGGTAGAAAACAGTCATCCGGCCCTGCGACATCACGGCAGCGCCGCTTTTACCGTAGAAGACGACGAACAAGAGCGATTGATTGTGGTGGCGGAGGTGGAGCGCAGCTATCGCCGCAAACTTGACCGGAACCACCTCGTCAAACAAATCAACCAGGCCGTGGCCGCGCAATACGCCCTACAAATTCATGCCATTGCTCTCATCAAAACCGGCAGCCTCCCCAGAACCTCCAGCGGCAAGGTACAGCGCTTGGCAACGCGATCGAGCTTTTTGACGGGAAATCTAGAGATTTTGGAAGATTAAAGCAATTAATCGGCAAAAACCCCTTTTCTCGGTTTACCCCTGGTTTTGGCGATCGCTTCTCCCCAAAACCCCTCCCTGCCAGGAAGCAATTTACTGAATAATCCCCTGTTCTACGGCGCGAATTTCACGATCACCAATGTCGTCAAAAGGAGCTGCATCCCCTGTCCAATTGAAATCGCTAATTTGCAAATTGAAAGAGCCAATCTCTAGGACGGGATTGAAGCGCAGCAAAACGCTGTAGGTACGCCGCCGATATTCCACAAAAAATCTGTGCTGATGGTGTCGTTTTGATCCAAACTCAAAGAGGTTTGTACCCCCGCTCGCACCGGCCCATAAAGCTGTTGCACCAATCCCAAAGATACAACCTGCTGATCCTCAAAGCGATCGAACAGGAACGGCGACTCATCCCCCCGAATTCCTTGGCTAAAGCTGGCATTAAACCCGGTGTAATCGAAGAATCGCCGTGAGAAATGGCCAAACTGCCCCTCTACACCAATCCTCGCCGTCAAAGTCGGCTGGGTATCCCCACTACTGTAAAAACTCCCCACCGCTGTCACTCCCGTTGTAATATTGACAAAGGGTAGCACGGGTGTCGGAGTGTAGCGCAGGCCCAACTCCGGCGTCGGCGGCAGTGCTTCCCCCTGCCAAACTGGAAAAGCTCGATTCAGGGTAATTGCTCCCTGAAAGCGCGTTAAATTAACTTCATCTTCAGATTCAGCGGCTGGAATCAACTCGTCGCGATCGCTGTCGGCGTTAATATTTTGCAGGCTGGTTTGGTAAGTGAGATCGATTCCCGTGCGGCCCAGACGGTAGTTAGGCGAGACCAGTACCAACCCAAAGCTACTTTGCACCGTTTGAAAGCCCAGAGAGCCATTGAAGAGGCGATTACGAAAGGTATACTCCAAGCTCAGCAGGTGGGGCCGCTGCAATTCCCCAATCAGCTGCTGCACCCCAAGCCTCGCCCGCAATTCGTCCTCAAAATTATCCACATCAAAGCTCGTCAGTGAAGCTCGCCCTGCTACGGTTGTGCGTTCTGTAAATCTGGCATTCAAACTCGCTCTGCCCCCGAAGGAATCGGGATTGATCGGGCCCCCATCCCGGTCGTTCTCCTCAAGGAAGCCAGGAACCAGGGCCCGCTGAATAAAATACTGAGGCGTCACCGAAAACTGCACCGCTGGCGTATCAATCAAGGAAAAGCTGCGCTGGATAAACAACCCGCCCCGGTCTTCCCCATCAAAGCCAATCTCAAACAGGCCCGGCTGGCGCGGGCGGCGATCGATGACCAAGCGATTGCGGAAGGTGGGTAAGGTCAACCCCTGGTCAAAAACGAGGCGAGAATTGGTCGTTCGCACCTCATCCACCAGGGGTGCAATGTTTCTAAAAGTCGCCGTATCCGCCCGTAATTCCAGCTCCGGCGGCGAGAACGGGTCATTGGTCAGGCGAACGTTGGTTGCCTGTACTGTTCCCCCTTCAAACTCCGCCCGCTCCGCCTGAAAGCGCAGTCGGCTAATTTGTCCGCCAGAGTCGGAAGTCGGGATGCCACCGCTCGCTTGTTCTAGTAAACGCAAGTCTCGCCGACTGCCCAGCACAAAGCGATAGCCTTCTGTGGTCGCGATCCGCTGCAGGGGTTGACGGCGAGCTAAGCTTTCGCTCAAGGGCTGTTCGGGAATGATGCTACTGCCTGGATCGGTGGCTAGGGTGGTGTTAACATTGGCTGCCAGGGTGGGTAAAAAAACTTCGCCGCTAGCCTGGGCAATAGTGCCCCGATCGAGAAAAAAAGAATACTCAAAGCGATCGCCGCGGAGTACCTGATCCCCCCGCCTCAGGACGACATCCCCCTGGGCCACGGCAAGACGGCTATCAAGATTGACCTGGACGCGATCGGCTAGCAATACCCCGCGAGAAAACCGCACAATCGCATTGCCCCGCGCGGTCACCACCCGCTGCTGTTCGTTATATTCCTGCTCATCGGCGATGATTTCCACCACAGATAAGGGTTCAATGGGGGGAAGAGTTTGGCTCTGTGGGACTTGAGGCGCTGCGTTCTCAGGGGTTAGCGGTTCGGCCGGCAGCAAAAATTCCTGTCGCTCTCCCTGCCGCTCCTGGGCAATCAATTTCAAGGCTTGGGGCGATCGCCAGACGGGGTGGGCAGGGAGGTTTGGGGATGGCCGACGGTTTGAGGCAAACCCAGCGGAGTCGCCTCCGTGGCCGGGGCTTGAGGGGCCAGGGGAACCAGGAGAATCTCTGAGGGAGGGGCAGCAAAGTAGAATTCGACGACGGCAGGGGCTTCCGGGCGATCGCCTCAGGAGCAGCATTGGCAACGATGGCCGCGGCGGGTCGCTGCTCGCCAGGAAAAAGGGAAAACTCACGCAGCTCGACTTGGGTGGACGGCGGAACAGCAGGAGGATGATAATTGAGCATTTTCAGCAATCAAGCGAACCGTATGCGTCGAATCCTTAGTGTAGCGAGTTTGATTTCCCTTTCCCGATGGGGGTGAAGCTAGCGGCAACTGTCCTCCCCTTAGAGATGATTAAGGGCGAGACCAGTCTCGCCCTCGGCAGAAATCGCGGCGTTGACAATACCGCGCTCTTAGTCGTAATCTTTGCGTCCAGGGTTCCGAGAGGGATCGCTAGACAAAAATCCAAAGACAAACAGCGCGACAAAACAAGCAACCACAATATAAACGGTGATTTTGAGGGTTAGCATAATTAACAGTCTCCTAAATTAACAGCAGCAGCGAGGGAACTCGCGATTGAGCGACAAATGGACTTTACCTATCATATCGGAGGTTGGGTCTTTTGCGAGGATAGGAAAAAGGCGGGGAAGCGACGGTTCTCAAGGGGGTTAAGCAAGTGAGAGTTGTGCTGCAAGATGAAATTTTATTCATTAATCAAGAAGACTTGCCCACCTATAAAAAAGGTGGCTCTGTGGTGCGTAATAGCTATTTCTGGGCGCTTAAGTCCATTGCCTGCTACGCAACTAGGGATAGCGGCTGGGAGTTTGATGCGGTGGTTTGGGTGGCCCTGGGACGGCTGCTGCTATCGTTTAAACTGTCGGGCTATTTAGGGGATTCGGAAACAACCCTGGAATTTTCTCTGGATACGCCCATTCCTGAGCCGCTACGGGCTGTTTCGACCTGGCGATGAAAGTATGCTGAATCTTGAGAATTGGTTTTTGGGGCGCTACGGTGGCGAAATTGGGGAACGGGCGGCGGAACACCTGCTGCTAGTGGCGATCGCCATGCTAGTTGCTCTGGCCCTGGGATTGCCTTTGGGTATCTTAATTACTCGCCGTCCCCGCCTGGCCGCGCCGATTCTGGGTCTGGCTAATGGGGTGCAAACCATTCCCAGTTTGGCAATTTTTGGGTTTTTACTGTCGGTGCCGCTGTTAGGGGGCGTGGGCAAGGTTCCAGCCATTGTGGCCCTGTCTCTGTACGCGCTGCTGCCCATCATCCGCAATACTTACACCGGAATTATGAACGTCGATCCGTCGATCCGCGAAGCGGGTCGGGGCATGGGCATGGGCGATCGCCAATTGTTGTGGCAGGTGGAGATCCCGCTGGCGTTGAGCGTGATTTTGGCGGGGGTGCGGGTGGCAGCGGTGATTTCTGTGGGGATTGCCACCATTGCGGCGGCCATCGGCGGCGGCGGCCTGGGCGTGTTTATTTTTCGCGGTATTTCTACGGTAGATAACGAATTACTCCTAGCGGGGGCGATTCCAGCAGCGGTGCTGGCCCTAGCGGCTGACCGTTTTTTGGGCGGAGTCGAGCAATTTTGGCAGCGACGCCAGCGGGGCGAGGGGGGAATGACGCGGGCAGCTTGGGTGCAATTGGGGATTTTAGGGCTGCTGCTGGGTTTGGGCGCCATGCTCCTGCCTCAGCCACAACAAGCCACCGAGCGGGAGCAAATTGCCATCGGCTCCAAAAATTTTACAGAACAAGCGATTTTAGGGGAAATTTTGGCCCAGCAAATCGAGGCCCGCACCAATTTAACCGTCGATCGCCGCTTCTATTTGGGGGGAACCTTTATCTGTCATGAAGCGGTCAAAACCGGAGAAATTGCAGGCTATGTGGAGTATACGGGGACAGCCTTCACCGGCGTCTTGAACCAGCCGCCGATTGGTGACCCCCAAGCGGTATTTCAGCAGGTCAAGCAGGCTTACGACGAGAAATTTCAACTGGAAGTTTTTCCGGGGTTGGGGTTTGAGAACACCTTTGCCCTCACTATTCGCCGCGAAGATGCCGAAAAATGGAGCCTCAGCACCCTCTCCGAGGCAGCCCGCTACGCCTCCCAATGGCGGGCCGGGTTTGGCAGCGAGTTTCTCAATCGCGAAGATGGCTATCCGGGGCTGGCGAAAACCTACGGACTCAAATTTGCAGAGGCCCCCCAGGAAATGGACTTGGGCTTGATTTATCGGGCGCTTCAGCAAAAACAGGTGGATATCGTCGCCGGGTCTTCCACCGATGGCGCGATCGCCGCCCTGAATTTAGTGATTCTTCAAGACGATCGCCAATATTTCCCGCCCTACGAGGCAGTGCCCATATTCAATCAGGAGATTTTGCGCCAATATCCCCAGCTAAGTCGGGCTATCTCCCAATTGTCGGGCCGGATTTCCGCTGAGGAGATGCAGCAAATGAATTTGCAAATCGACCAACAATCCCGCCCCTTGGCTGAGGTAGCCCGTCAGTTTCTCCGAGCCGAAGGCTTACTTCCCTGAGGGAACCCTCCTGCTGCACCACCCCAGGAACAGGGCCATCCCCAGGGTCGGGATGATCACCGCCATCAAGGCGGCGCTGGCCGTGGGTGTTAGAGGGAGGAGGCGGCCGCCATATTTGATCGCGAGGGACGATACCGCTGAGAAAAAAATGATTTTCAAGACAAATTGCTGCCCATCGGTCATGGCGTGGCTTTATCCTTCTTCTGGAAAGCGAATAATATCGTCATCGCCCAGGTATTCGCCATTTTGGACTTCAATCATGACCAGGGGAATGACACCGGGATTTTCGACGCGATGGGGCGTATTCATGGGGAACATAGGTGGATTGCTTGGGCATTAACAGCGTTTCCTGGTAGTTGCAAATGACCTTCGCCGTCCCCGAAACCACAATCCAATGCTCGCTGCGGTGGTAGTGCTTTTGTGTACTGATATGCTGTCCGGGAAAGACCTCAATGCGATTGATGCGATAGCGGGGGCCTTCTTCTAGAACGGTCACGGTTCCCCAGGGTGGGGTTCGGATTAAACCAGGCTTACTGGCGGCGTTGGTTTCTTCGGTTTTGGTCACGATCGTCCTCCTGGCAGCAAGACGGGATTGGGGCTGGCCAAGTCTACCCACCATCTTTACCATACTGGGACGGCTTTGTCTTGTTAATTCGCTCTTTTTTTTCGATTCCCTGGAAGTCGGCTTGACAACGCGATCGCCCAGCCCCGGTTGCGCTAGCGTTCCTCAATGTCCAAAATAAAAAAATGCTGCAAGATACCGAGGGTTTGGGCCCGGATCGCAAATACTGGCCCGAAGGCTAAATTGGTTTCGTAGACACTGAAGAATAAATAATTATGACGTTGGGTCGTTTGGACAATTAGCTCCCGCAGTTGGGGACGTCCGCTATCGACGGCAGAGCGGCAATAACGAACCAGAAATCCCCCAAAACTCTCGGAGACATTGGCACAGGCTTCTTCTTTGAGATAAGCGGCCAGTTCTTCCGTGGCGTATTGCTCGTAGGTCTGGGGCGGAGGATTGCTGGCGACCAGCAACAGGCCGAATCCCGCTGCGATCGCACTACCGAAGGTTGCAAACAGTCCCAATGGTTTCATCGCGGGGGTTTTCCGAGAAAATGTTGGGGTAGCTTCCACAAATCCAGTCAGTCCGTCCGGGATGGGCTGGTCAGAAGCTTTCCCCAAAATAACTCGTCTGGGGCTATTTTGAGCAAGATTAACCGTCTGACTCCAGGGCGGACTCCAGCAGGGTCTCTTCTTCTTCCTCCGAGGGCGGAATCAGGGCTACGGCGCGATCGCATCGTCCCCATCCAGGCGCTGTAAGCGTACCCCAGTGGCCATGCGCGATTGGAGGGAAATGGCCGAGACTGCCTGACGGATGATAATGCCGCGATTGGTTACCAGCATCAGCTCATCTTCCGGGTTCACCACGCAAATCCCCACTAAACAGTCCTCGCTGGTGCGGAATTTAATCGCCTTCAGTCCCATCCCCGCCCGATTTTGCAGCCGGAATTGGGTAATGGGAATGCGCTTGCCGTAGCCGCAGCGGGTAATGGCCAGTACCCAAGGGCCCTGCTGATTTTCCTCAACAATCGGCTCCTCTACTGTGGTTTCCTCCTCTTCCTCCTCGGCGATCGCCTCCAGACAGGCGGTAGTAAGTTGCTGGGGCAGGATGTCCATGCTGATGGCTTCGTCGTCGCCGCGCAACTTCATGGATTTCACCCCTTTGGTAGCCCGGCCCAGGGGACGTAACTGGGCACGGTCGACCCTAAAGTGAATGGCCATGCCTCGACGGGAGCCGATGATGATGCTGTCTTCCTCACAGGCCCGCCGCACCCAGCGCAACTGATCCCCCTCCTCCAGGGAAATGGCAATCAAACCGTTGGTGCGAATGTTGCTAAAAGCGGCTAGGGCTGTTTTCTTAATATTGCCCTTGCGGGTGAGCATGACTAAATACTCGTTGTCACCAAACCCAGAAACCGGAATAATTGAGGTAATTTGCTCGCCTTTGGGCAGGGGCAACAGCTGGACGATGGGCACACCACGAGCTGTCCGCGAGGCCACCGGAATCTGATAGGCCGACAGAGAATACACCACCCCCCGATCGCTAAAAAACAAAATGCGATCGCGATCGCAGCAGGTGATGAAGTGATCCACCATGTCGTCGTCCTTGATGCGAGCCGCAGCCTTACCCCGCGTAGCCCGACCCTGGGCATCAAAGGTGCTGACGGGCATCCGCTTGATGTAACCCTGTTTGGTGAGCAAAATCGCCGACTGATGGTTGGCAATCAGGTCAATATCCAGCAGTTCCCCTTCCGCAGCCACGATCTCCGTGCGCCTCGGCTCGGCATGAAGCTGCTTGATCTGGAGCAATTCTTCTTCAATGATGGCTTCAATGCGATCGCGCCGGGCCAGAATATCCTGCAAGTCGGCAATGCGGCGCTGCAATTCCTCGTGCTCGGCGTGAATTTTATCTGCTTCCAGGGCGGTGAGGCGGCGCAACTGCATCTGCAAAATCGCTTCAGCCTGAACCTCTGAGAGGCCAAAGCGTTCCGTCAGTTGGGTTTTGGCGATGGGGGTATCGGCAGCGCCCCGAATCAGGGCAATGACCGCATCCAGGTTCCCCAAGGCCACCAGCAACCCTTGGAGGAGATGGTCGCGCTCCTCGGCTTTACGGAGCTGGTACTGGGTGCGCCGCGCGATCGTTTCCATGCGAAACGCCAAAAAATACCTCAAGAAATTGGCGCAAGCTCAGCAATTGCGGGTCGTTATTCACCAGCGCCAGCATGTTGGCCCCAAAGTTGGCTTGTAGCGGCGTATGCTTGTAGAGGTTGTTTGAGAAGACGCGGGGAAAGGCATCCCGTTTTAGCTCGATGACCATCCGCATACCGTCGCGATCGCTTTCGTCCCGCACGTCGGCAATGCCCTCAATGCGCTTGTCGTTGACCAATTCGGCGATGCGCTCAATGAGCAGGGCTTTATTGGTCTGGTAGGGCAGTTGGGTAATGATGATAGCTTCGCGATCGGGACGGCCGCGATGTTCAATGGTTTCAATCTGGGCCACCCCACGCATGGTGATGGAGCCGCGTCCGCAGGTATAGGCGTCCTTAATGCCTGAGCGTCCCAAAATCTGCCCGCCCGTCGGAAAATCCGGCCCCGGAATCAAGCGCATCAGCTCTTCGTTGGTCAGCTCCGGGTTGCGGATCAGACTCACTACCCCGTCAACGATTTCTCCCAAATTGTGGGGAGGAATGTTGGTGGCCATGCCCACGGCGATCCCTGACGAGCCGTTGAGGAGCAATTGGGGAATGCGGGCGGGTAAAACAATGGGTTCTTGCTGGGAGCCGTCGAAATTATCGGCAAAATCGACGGTATCAGCCTCAATATCTTGCAAAAGGGCATTGGTAGTCAAGGACTGCAAGCGACATTCTGTGTAGCGCATTGCCGCCGGAGGGTCATTGTCCACCGAGCCGAAATTGCCGTGGCCTTCAATAAGCCGATGGCGCATGGAAAAGTCCTGAGCCATCCGTACCAAGGCATCATAAACCGCCATATCCCCGTGGGGGTGGTACTTACCCAAAACTTCCCCGACAACACGAGCGCATTTACGAAACGGTCGCTCAGGGGTCAAACCTAATTCATACATCGCATAGAGAATGCGACGATGTACGGGCTTGAGACCGTCCCTCGCATCTGGTAACGCCCGTCCGACAATGACACTCATTGCATATTCCAAATAGGAACGGGACATTTCATTACTCAGATCTGTGGGAATAATCCGATCCTGAGAGAAGGTCATAGGGTCAAAAACTCCCTTCTTAAATTAGCGTTAGTAGGATTTTGGCGACAAAAAGGCCCTTAGCGCCTTTTCCCTGGAAAAATCCCCAGTATTTTCCCTGTTTTTCTGTTTCATTTTAGCATATTTCTGTTCTTTTGCCATAATAAATCTTTGAAATTGTGCTGACATTTCTGCTGGCCATTCTTCTTCTCTGTCAAAGGAGACAAACTTGAGCATGATTGAAAGCAGCCCGCGAGAAGCACTTTTTTAGCTGCTGCTGCTTCTGTTTGATCAACCTTTGGATAATAAAGTAGGAACGTGACAAAGAAGCT
>JAAUTE010000129.1 GCA_012031815.1 Chloroflexaceae bacterium | reverse complement strand
CATAGGATTTGAGCCTATTGTTATCTTGAATACCTGAATGCTAAACGCCTCGCAAGGGTAGGTTGCTTTTAACCTTGTCAAGGGTTTTTCTGTCCCTGTTTCTTGGTTAATGCCGCTCGCTGACAGCCTAAATGGCCAAGCCGTGTAAGCGAGGCAACAAAACTGGCCGCGATCGCCAAATTTTAACTTACGTAGATTTAGGGTCTTAGAGTATCCGAAAAATGAAGGGATAGCGGAAAACCTCAGAAGGATTGACTAGAACTTTGATAATCGCCATAACGGGCAGGATAAAGCTGACCAAGGCCAGGATACCGAGGAGCAAATAGCCAATGAGGATTAAGGTGAGAATTCCAAAGATTACGCCATAGAGCCAAATATTAAGGTGAAAATTCAGGGCTTCTTTGGCATTGTCTTTGACCACAGGATCGTCTGACACCAGAAGTATGACAAGAGGAATGCTAAACGAGACAACCAACGTACTTAAAAGGCTAGAGCCGTGACACAATGCCGAGAGTAACTTTCGCTTGCTCAGGCTATCGCTCACCATAATTATCTCCTCCTGTATTCTGCAAGTTACGGGGCTTACACGGACTTTCTAAATTATAGCCAATATTCGGATTACAAAAATCTTGGCTTTGTAGGAGACTTGTCTGGTGCGGGTAACTTTCCGTCTAGATAGGGGCAGGTTAGGGATGAATGGCAATAGGTGTACCTATGCCAGCCCAATTGTAGAGCCATCTGGCATGATCAAGAGCCAAATTAATGCAGCCGTGACTGACGGGCGTACCAAACTGACGGTGCCAATAAACCCCATGAATGGCGTAGCCGCCATCGTAATACATCGCAAAAGGGACGTTAGGAATATCGTAATCTTCGCCCCGCATCCGATCCAGTCGCCGTTTTTTATGAATTTCAAATAGCCCTGACCGGGTGGGAGTCTTGGCTTTGCCGCTAGAAATAACCACTGCGTAAACTGGCTGCTTTCCCTGCCAGGCAATTAGCCTCTGGGTAGAAAGATTGATTTCAATCCAGCGCCGTTGGCTGTTTTTGAGGGTTCCGATTTGTTGAGCGATCGGCGGGGGAGATAGCGATCGCAGGGATGGACAGAGGACTGAGATTGCAGGCAATGGCGATTAGCAGAAAGCTAGCCCAGAATCTAAGCGTCCGAACAGGAATATTCATAGATAAAACTCCGACCTTTATCTGGAAAATCCCCCCAATCAATCAAGCAACCTTAGCGATCGCCACTAAAAAATCTCCTGTAGAAGCACAAGGGAAATGGGGGAGAATCTGGGCTATCAAGAGAGAACCGCTGTCAGGACGGTCACAACATCTTGCAATACCTCTGGAGAAGGGTTGACTTTACAGGTAACGCGCAGTCCCTGGAGCAAGCTCACGCAAAAACGTGCTAATGCCCGTAAATCTCCGGAATATTGCAGTTCTCCCTGGTGTTGCGACCGCCCTAGCGCCCCATAGAAAGCTTCCTCTAGCCGCTGAAAATTTTGGGCAATGCGTCGGGCTAATTCGGGATCGCTCCCTGACAGTTCAACCGCTGCATTGGTGAGAAAACAGCCCTACGCTGAGTATCCGTCAGTGCATTGTCAGCCAAGTCCTTAAAATACTTAATAATAGACTCTTTTCCACTGCTGGCAGCCTCAATCCCGGCGATCGCCTCGGTGACAACGGTTTCATCGTAGAGAGTCAGGGCTTCAGTAAATAGAGCGCGTTTGTCCTTGAATGTGTCGTAAAGACTCCCGCGATTGATCCCCATTGCCTCCACCAAATCTTGGATGGAGGTGGCTTCATACCCCTTACACCAAAAAGTTTCCATTGCCTTTTGCAGCACCTCGTTTTTTTCGAAGGCTTTTTTTCTGGCCATCTGTTGCTGTCGTTGCTAGTCTTAGCTTAATATTTTTTTGGAATGACTGGTTAGATATCTGAGGGCGGCCAGGGAAAGGGTAGTACGTCCAGCTCATTTTGGCGCTGCTTCCCCTGGGACGACCCGCGCTTGGCAAAAATTTTACCAATAGACCTTGAGAAATTAGCACCTGCTTTTTTTGATTTTTTTTGGGAATTTAGCGCGGTTTTGGGAGCGTTTTCGCCTAAAAATCCAAATTAAAAAACGCTGCCGCTAGCCCGCCCAGGACGATGAGGGTTGCCGGGGCGAGAAATTCATCAACCCGGTCATAATTTGCCCCAAGGACATAGCCAGCCCCAGTCAATAAACTCACCCAAATCGTCGTGCCAAGGGTGGAATAGAGCAAAAACTGGTCATGCCCATCTTATTCAACCCCGCTGGCAGAGAAATGAGCGTCCGTACGCCGGGAACTAGACGACCAAAAAACACCGCATTGGCACCATAGCGAGCAAACCAGCGGCTAGCCCGCTCCACATCCTCGCCGGAGAGGGCCAACCATTTCCCGTAGCGATCGGCCCAGCGTTTAGTGCGCTGGAGGCTCCAAATTCGACCTAAATAATACCAGGGCAGCGCTCCGATTACCGTACCGGCCACCCCCGCCAGGATCGTCCACGGTAATTGCAGTTTTCCTTGGGCTACCGCAAACCCGGCCAGAGGCATAATTAATTCCGACGGAATGGGGGGAAACAGATTTTCCAGCAGCATCAGCAGCCCAATGCCCCAATAGCCCAATGTGGTCACAATCTCAATAATCCAATCTTTCATTCCAGTCAATACCCTCAAACAAGCGATCGCGCCTACGATCCTACCTGCCAGGACACCAGACGGCCCAAAAAACTGGGCAATGAGTCCCAAAAAACAGTTGCCACCGGCCGCCAGAAGCAGCAGAGCGACGGCAGCCGGATTAGTCATCCACCCCAGGATGCTGGTTCGGAATTGGTGCCTAAAGCTGAGCGAGAACCGCCGGATCGGGCCGGATTACCCGCTTAGCTAGACCGACTTTTTCCAAAACCCAGATCGCCCACCAGGTGACATCAATTTCCCACCAGAACCAGCCAGCGGGGGCCACATTGGGAAAGGCATGGTGGTTGTTATGCCAGCCCTCGCCGTAGGTCAACAAAGCTGCCCACCAGAGATTGCGGGAACTGTCTGCCACTGCAAAGCGGCGATCGCCAATCATGTGAGTTGCAGAGTTAATCAGCCAGGTAGTATGCCAAAGCAGGACAGCCCGGACAAACATGCCATAGAGGACAAAGGGCCAGCCCCCCAGTCCGTACAGCGTCAGGGCTAAGGGCACTTGCAGCAGTAAAAATTTGCGATCGAGCCAATTGTAGTAGGGGTCGCGGGCTAAATCCGGCGCATACTGGCGATAGTGATCGCGCTCAAAAAATTGCTGACGAGGATAAAAGATCCAGAGCAGGTGGCTCCACCAAAACCCGCGACTGGCAGCGTAGGGGTCTTGATCGCGGTCTTCGGTGTGCAGGTGGTGCTGTCGGTGTCCCGATACCCAAAACAAGGGGCCACCTTGCAGCGCTAGGGCCCCGAAAGTTGCCAGGACATACTCCAACCATTTGGGAACCTGGAGACTGCGGTGGGTCAACAAGCGATGATAGCCCAGACAGATGCCTAAACTGCCAAACAACCAATGGAGCAGTACCATCGTCCCGAGGGCTGACCAGGAGAAAAACCAGGGAGCCAGGAGCGCTAACCCGTGAATTGTGCCAAAAAAAGCCACATTAACCCGTTAAGCTGGAGCTTTTCCTCCGTTGGGCTGGGGGCTGTCAAATTTGCTGTCATAAATCAATCCTGTTATCAAGATCTTGCAAGTTGCGATCGCCCAAATCAGTAAGGCCGCCACTGCCTTACCTCCGCCGGGGAGAGTAGGCAATTTGATGCAAGTGCCGCTTACATTTAAACCCTAGCAATTCCTAGGCTAAGATGCAAGTACAACTTACATTTCCTTTATGGCGGCTCAACGCAAATCCGCACGCCAGCGCCTTGTCCAAGCCGCACTGCAACTGTTTGCGGCTCAGGGGGTAACAGAAACAACGACTCGACAAATTGCCGAGCTAGCAGAGGTCAATGAAGTCACGCTGTTTCGACAGTTTGGCAGCAAACAGGGGCTATTACTAGCAGTCATTGAGGAAGCGGAAGTTTTTACCCAAATTGGCAAAACCCTGGAGAAGCAAGCTAATCAAATTTCAGGTTTATCCGCAGGCTTGCAGGCTTATGCGGAGAGTTATTTAGAAGCTTTGGCGCGGATTCCTGAGTTTATTCGCTCTATTGTCGGCGAGGCCGGTCACTACCCCCAGGAAAATCGCGAGGCCATCGGACGGGGACTGACTCAAGTTCACAACTACACGACGCAATACATCGTGGCACTCCTGTCTCAGGAAAGGGAGCGATCGCAGCTTTCGCCTCGAACCCTGGCTAGCTTAATCAATACCCTGCTGCTGGGCTATAGTGTTATTGAGTTTACGACCGAATTTCATGAATTTTGGCAAAATCGCCAGGAATTTATCACCAGTGTAGTATCTTTATTTTTGCTGCGAGAGGGGCGCGATGTCCTGTTCCTAGAGGCAAGCCCGGCGGTAACGACCCCAGCCAGAGCCGTGCAGGATTTACCCGCAACCCTAGTACGAGAGATTTTACAAAGCGCGCGCCAGTCTTCCCTTGGGGATTATGCCCTGGCCTACAGCCTGTTTGGAGCGGGTCTGGGGGTGCAAGAGGCGATCAATCTGCAAAGAACGCAGCTTATTTACGATAATCAACAGTGTTTCCTAGAAATTAGTCAGGGAGCGATGCGCCGTCAAGTCCCTCTCAATCAGTGGATTATGGGCTATCGCTACGGTTCCCCCGCGAAAAATCCCTTAACCCAATGGCTCAAAAGTCGCAAGGATCAACAATCTGCCATGTTTATCACCGAAGCCGGGTTGCCGATGGGCGATCGCGAAGTGGGTCAGCGCTGGCAGGAAATCGTCGGGGACTTGATTGCGCCCTTGGGTGGGTCGCCTCGCCTCGAACAGGCCCAGGAGACGTGGCGGGTGGAGATGCTGGTGCGGGGCCTGAGTTTGGAGGCGTTGAGTTTGCTGTGCGGTTGCGATCGCGAACAGCTGCAACCCTACGCCCGCCGTGCCCAGGAAAAAGCGGCCCTGGAGCAGGCTATTCGTCTGGATCGCCCCCCCGGTAAGAGCGAGCCTGCCAATTAACCCGAAGGGCCAAATTTTTGCAGGCGATCGCCGTGGGCCAGACCCATCCGGTGAGTTCCCGGACGCAGCCCCAAACTTCCCGATTGCCAGGCCTCTTCGTTATGGGAAAATGGCGAGAAAATCGGTTCCGGTTGGCAAAATGTTGCCATAATAGTGGCTATTGACCCCAGCTTACAGACTACCGCCATCAATGATCATTGAGCCAGCCGAATATCATCAGCGTCGCCAGCGTTTAATGGAGAAAATTGGCAACGGGACGGCGATTTTCACAGCGCCCCCACCGCCGTCATGCACAACGATGTTGAGTATGTGTTCCGCCAAGATAGCGACTTTTTCTATCTCAGCGGGTTTAACGAACCGGAAGCGGTGGCCGTTTTAGCGCCGCACCATGAAGAACACCGCTACGTGCTATTTGTGCAACCCAAAGATCCGGAACAGGAAACCTGGAGCGGCTATCGCACGGGCGTGGAAGCGGCCAAGGAATTGTACGGAGCCGATATCGTCCATCCCATCCAGGAGTTACGGGAAAACTGCCTCAATACCTGGAAAATGCGATCGCCTCTACTACCATTTGGCCGCGATCGCCAATTCAACGACTTGATTGTGTCCCTGTGGCAGCGGTTGTTACACACCTATTCCAAACGAGGGACTGGCCCGGAGGCGATCGTCGATTCGGGATTTGTACTGCACTCCCTGCGGCGCATTAAGAGTTCGGCAGAGCGAGAAATTTTGCGCAAAGCCACGAAAATCTCGGCAGCAGCTCATCTCCGAGCCATGGAGTTTGCCGCACCAGGGCGGTTTGAATTTGAGGTGCAGGCAGAAATCGAACATACCTTTCGCCTCGCCGGGGGCACGGCCGGCCTATCCCTCCATTGTAGCCTCGGGGCCGAATGCTTGCGTCCTGCACTACACCGAGAACAACCGCCGAATGCAGGAGCGGGAATTACTCTTAATTGACGCAGGCTGTTCCTATGGCTATTACAACGGCGATATTACCCGAACTTTCCCCCTGGGAGGCAAATTTAGCGGAGAGCAACGAGCCATTTACGAGATTGTGCTAGAGGCGCAGCAACAGGCGATCGCCGAAGTGCAACCCGGCAAATCCTTCAAGGATTACCATGAAATTGCCGTCTGTGTTTTGGTGAGGGGGTTGATGGAATTGGGGCTGTTGGTGGGAGATTTCGAAGAAGTTGTCAAAGAGGAAAAGTACAAACCGTTTTACATGCACCGCACGGGTCACTGGCTGGGATTGGACGTTCACGACACCGGCATTTATACCCGCGAGGATGTTTTGCAGCCGGGTCAGGTTTTAACCGTAGAGCCAGGAATTTATATTTCTCCTGGCATTAAACCCCTGGAAGGCCAGCCGGAAGTCCCGCAACGCTGGCGAGGCATTGGCATCCGCATCGAAGATGACCTTCTCGTCACCGCCGATGGCAATGAAATCCTGAGCGCCTCTGTTCCCAAGGCCATTGCTGACTTGGAAGCAGTCAGTAAATCGTCCTCAAAGAACCACTGATCACAAGTTAAGCCTGAAAGCCCCAAGGAAAGGGACTTGAGCAGAAGGCTCGAAAATGATCAGGTTCTCAACGATGAGGTTTGAACTTCAGCGATCGCCTTTGCGGCCCCATTGAGTTGTAAATTGCTCGTGGGAGGAAGAGGAGAGCCGCACCGGGATGTGAGACAATGATCCCAATCAGACCTAGCATCCCAGGCAGCCTAAGCATGACTAAAACCGTTGCTGACGTCATGACCGCCAACCCCATTACCGTCAGGCCTGAAACGCCGCTGCAAGAAGCCATTCAAACCCTGGCGACCCACCGGATTAGCGGCTTGCCCGTAGTGGACGATACCGGGAAATTAGTGGGTGTCATCTCGGAAACTGACCTGATGTGGCGAGAAACGGGGGTAGAGCCGCCTCCCTATATCATGCTGCTGGATAGCGTCATTTTTCTACAAAACCCCGCCCGCTACGAAAAAGAACTCCACAAAGCCCTGGGCCAAACCGTTGAAGACGTCATGAGCGATCGCCCCGTGAGCGTCCGACCCAACCAATCCCTCAAAGAAGCGGCCCGCCTCATGCACGAAAAACAAATTCGCCGCTTGCCCGTAGTGGATGAGCAGACCCAGACCGTCATTGGCATTCTCTCCCAAGGTGATATTGTGCGGGCGATGGCGAGCGAATAAGCCAGCCAGCCTCCTTCAGTTCGCTGCGTTTTATCCTAGAAATCTATGAGTCCTACCCCCCAAGCCGTCCAGCAGTTACTCCAGTCCGAGGATTATGGCGATCGCATTCGGGGCTTAAACCAACTGCGCCAACTTGACCCAACCGCTGCCTTTACCTTAATTCAGCCCCTGATCACGGATAGCAATAGTCGCGTGCGCTACGCCGCAGTCAGCCAGCTCGATTCCCTGGGACACCAAGACCCCCAAGCCGCCCTGACCATCCTGCGTGATCGCCTTAATCAGGACAGCGAAATTGATGTGAGAGCCGCTGCCGCCGATGCCCTTGGGGGACTCAAGCTGACGGAAGCCTTTAGCGATTTAGAATACCTGTACCACCACAGCAACGACTGGCTCCTACAAATGAGCATTGTGGCCGCCCTAGGAGAAATGGGAGACCGCCGCGCCCTAGCGTTACTCCTGGAGGCCTTAAACTCCGAAATTAGTCTGGTGAAAACCGCTGCCATCAGCGCCCTCGGCGAATTGGGAGACAGCCGCGCCCTGGAACCCCTGCTGCCCTTTGCCAGCGACTCCGATTGGCAAATCCGCTATCGTCTCGCCCAAGCCCTCGGCCATCTCGGTGGCGAACGAGCGATCGCCGTCTTGCAAACCCTAGCAGAAGATAGCGTTGATCCCGTTGCCCAAGAAGCCCAGCGCCATCTCTCCCCGAACCCGTTAGAATCTTGAACAGCAAACCCTATCGGCTTTTGGGAACGTAAGGATCGTGAAACGCAGTGCCGCTAGCTTGCTGGCGACCCCCGCCATCCTAGCTCTCCTGGGATTGGGATTTTCCGGCCCCGCTAACGCTCAGCTCAATTCTCCAGGGCAATTAAACCAGCCCGGGTCTCCCTCCCTCAACGAACTGTTGCGCCAGGGTTGGGCACTGGTGGAAGGGGGAGATTACGGCAGCGCCCTGCAAATTTACGAACAGGCCGCCCGTCTCGCCCCAGAAAACCCTAAAATTCATTCCGGCATCGGCTTTCTCCATGCCCGTCAGGGCAGCTATGGCGAGGCGATTCGGGCCTATCAACAGGCGGTTTCCCTCGATCCCAACAACGCCGACTTCCACCACGCCCTCGGCTATAGTTTGGCCAGCAACCGCGATCATGTCCAAGCCGCCGCTGCCTACCGCCGCGCCATCGGGCTACAGCCCAACAGCGTCAAACATTACTTGGGGCTGGGGGTGGTGCTATTGCGTCAGGAGGACTTTGGCGGTGCCAGCGAGATTTTCCGCCGTGTCCTCCAGCTAGACCCCAATCATGAAGCGGCCCGAGAAGTATTAGCCATGATCTTCCTCAAACAAGGTCAGCTCAGCGAAGCCACCGCTTTTTGCAGCAAGCGATCGCCCAATTTCCCCGCAACAGCACCTTCAAGTTGCAGCTTGCCGATGCCTGGTTGCAACGGGGCAATGCTGACGCCGCCCTTAGTGCCCTCCAAGCCGCTGCCACCCTCGAACCCAATAACCTGCAAGTTCAGCTTGCCATTGCTCATCTCCTCCAGCAACAGCAGGATTGGGATGGTGCTTTAATCGTTTACGATCGCGCGATCGCCCTGCAACCGAACGCCGTGGAAGCCTACGCCGAAATGGGGAAAATTCTTTTGGAACGGCGGGATTACCTCCGGGCAGTTATTACCTATCGTCGATTGGTGGAATTGCTCCCCGACAGTCCTGCTGCCTACCACAATCTTGGCCTCGCTCTCCGAGGTCGGCAGCGCAACGCGGAAGCCGCCGAGGCGCTGCGCCAAGCCAGCCAACTTTACCGTGATCGCGGCAATTTTGCGGGACTCGAACAGGTGGAAACCCTCCTCAAAGACCTATAAAGTCTCACCAACGACCGTAATGTCCAGCTTCTTGAAAAGCAACAGCCCTGGCAGCCCGATGGATTTAGAGGCAGACAATTTTGGCGGTTGGGGAACAAAGCCGAGAATCAAGGTTTTGATCCATGGGTCTTCGTTGCGGCAAGTGCTAAAATTGGGCAAACAGTAGCGCCGTTCGCCTTATCTCAGGTTAAACGCCCTCAGAGGCAGCAATTGCCAGCACAACAGTTGTTAGTCCCCGCCAGGGAGCCTGTCGTCGAAAGCGATGCAGTTGGGCCGCTCTTGTCGGGGTCAGGAAGCGAGAAATCGCAAATGAATTATAATTGTTTTAAAATTAACGGCGTGCAGTTAATTTGCATTTCCTAAAGCAGTTAGGTTTCTATAATCGGAAAGGGGTGGCTCCGGCGATCGCTGCTTCCCCCTGCGCCCTCATTCTTAATTTCAGTCATTAAATTGGCTGGTTTTGTCCGTCATCAATTGAGAATCTGCCCCCATGTCACAGTTCAATGGAACTCACGCTTCCACCCTAGGAGAGGCCCCGGCTGTTTCTGCCTCGGCGATCGCAGGCATTACGCGCCCCTCGCTAGAACCGCTATCCCTCGATCTGACTGCAATCAATCAACACCTAGAAGGGTTAGATGCCTCAGAAATTGTCGATTGGGCCGCTGCAACCTTTGGGGAAGGCTTAGTGATGAGTACTAGCTTTGGCATTCAGTCGGCAGCCATGCTTCACATTGTCACGCGAGCCGTTCCTCAAATTCCCGTTCATTTGGATTGATACGGGTTACCTCCCCCCAGAAACCTATCGTTTCGCCGAAGATCTCAGCCAGCGACTCCAGCTCAATCTCCATGTCTACCAATCTCCCTTGAGTCCCGCCCGCATGGAAGCCCTCTACGGCAAGCTCTGGTCTGAAAATGATCTGGAGTCCCTCAACCGCTACGATTACATCCGCAAAGTCGAACCCATGCAGCGATCGCTTCAGGAATTGGGGGCAACGGCTTGGCTGGCTGGACTGCGCCGCACCCAAACCCAGCACCGCCAGCAACTGCAATGGGTCGCTAACCAAGAGCAATATTACAAAGTTCATCCGATTTTGGACTGGTCGTCCAAGGATGTCTACCAGTACTTAACCCAGTACGATTTGCCCTACCATCCCTATTTCGATCGCGGCTATGTCACCGTGGGAGACTGGCATTCCAGCCGTCCCTTGAGCGCAACCGATAGCGACGAACGAGATACTCGATTCCGGGGCCTCAAGCAGGAATGTGGCTTGCACCTGCCACTTACCCCAGAAGCCGCCCAGAGTTTGGACTCCAGCACGCTGTAGCCATCGGGCTGAGCCGTTTCCTTCGACCAACTCAGCCAGCCAGCTCCAGCCAGTAAGTTTACAGGGGAGCCACCTGAATCTCGACGGTAGCCGTAACTTCAGGGTGAAGCTTGACTTGAACCGGATAAAACCCGTTTGATTGATTTCGGGAACCGTAATTCCCCGGCGGTCTACTTCTTGATTGGTGGCAGCTTGAATGGCATCGACCACGTCTTGGGCCGTTACCGTCCCGAAAATTGCCTCCCCTTCGCCCACCTGCTTGCGGATGACATAGCGGCCAATGGTTTCCAGAGCCTGCTTGCGGTCTTGGGCAGCCTGCTGTTCCGCTAACTTGCGCTGCCGTTCCTTCTCCCGCCAGGACGCTACTTGTTTAAGAATGCCTGGGGTCGCGAGAACCGCCAGTTTTTGTGGCAGCAGGTAATTTCGGGCATAGCCGGGCGCAACCTCTACTAAATCGCCTTCCTTGCCTAATTTTATTGATTGTTTTACTTAAAACAATCTGTATTCGTTTAGCCATCTTGTCTCAGCGCTCACTCTAAATTAATCCCAAAACTGCCATTATACAAGATGACTTCCCCAATCTTCTAAAACTTGCCCCAAGGCGAAGGGACTTAGAATTGATCCTTTCTGCCGCGCAATCGGCTAAAGGTCTGGATTGGGTCAGTAGTTGCCATCGCCCCTTGAATTGCAGGAATATCCCAGCGCAAAAACGGATTAGTGCCTTTTTCCTCGCCCAATTGGGAAGGAACGGTGGGCTGACCCTGCTGGCGAGCCGCTTCTACGCGAGCAAAACGTAGTTGCAGCGCGGCATTTCCCCCCTCGACGGTGAGAGCAAAACGCAGATTGTTCAAGGTGTATTCGTGGGCGCACCAGATGCGGGTGGCGTCGGGCAATTGGCGGAGTTTGCCAGGGAATCCACCATTTGCGCCGGCGTCCCTTCA
>JAAUTE010000128.1 GCA_012031815.1 Chloroflexaceae bacterium | reverse complement strand
TCGCGGTTTGGGAGGCGGGGAGGGGCTGGCCGTTGATGGCGAGAACAACATCCCCATTTTGCAGGCCTGCCTGGGCCGCGGCGGTGGCGGGAGCGACGACTTCAGGGACGAGGACGCCGCTTTGAAAGATGGGTTGGGGAAAGCCCACGGTGGCCGATTGAGCAACCAGGAGAAAATAGGCAAAAATAAGATTGGCCACGACTCCGGCGCTAATTACAATAGCCCGATCCCAGACGGGACGGTTTTTGAGGAGATTGGGGTCATCAGGGGGAATATCGCTGTCGGGGTCGTCGTCGGGAAAACCTACATAGCCGCCCAGGGGAAAGGCCCGAATGGCATATTCGGTTTCGGCTCCCTGATACTTGGCTAGCACCGGGCCAAAGCCGATGGAGAAGCGATTGACGCGAATGCCCTGCACCCGCGCTGCGGTAAAGTGACCCAATTCGTGAACTACAATCAAAAGCGCCAAAACAGCGATCGCCGCCAAAACTGACATAATCTTCAAAAATGTACTTTATCTAAGGTTACTTCTGTCCATTCTAAGCTATCCACCCCAAGGAGCTGAGTTGCGATCGCCTTGGGGTTGAGGTGTGACATCCTGACAAGATCCGCCCCTAGTACCTTGCCCCTTCGGGATCAAAACTGCCTCTCCTGGGTTGGCAACCCAACGGCCCCGAAAAAAGCTTGGCGCATTGAGAAAAAACCTCGACAGTCCGAGAAAAATAGTCGGCCTTCCCAGAAAAAACTCGACACCAGCAAAAAGCAGTAAAGTTCCTGTTTCTGATCCCTGGGTTGGTGAGCGGATGCGATCGCTAGAACTTTTGCGCTCATAACTGCCAATAAAAGAGCAGTGCCAGGCGGCCCATCAAGCGTTGATACCAGGAACGCTGTCGGAGAGATTTCAAGCTCATGGTTTCACTCCAGAGAAAAGACTCGCTGATAAAACTAGCCGCCGCGGTTATTAAAGCCTTGTCTCTGGAAGTAATATTTAATTCTTCGTTTTGGAAAAAACTGCGCGGGTCGAAATTGGCGCTGCCAAAACTCACCCAATCCTCATCAACTAAGACTAATTTGGCATGAAGCATGCTGGGTTGGTATTCATAAATAATAACGCCGCTCGTCAATAAATCTCCATAGCGTTCTTGAGCCGCATGGCGCACAAAGGGTTTATCGCAGCGCTTGCCCATGGTTAAAATTCGCACATCAATGCCGCGCTGCCTAGCCCGTACCAGGCTTTCTCGTAAATTTTCATCGGGTAAAAAATAAGGACTGGCCAGCCAAACCCGGGCCTTTGCGCCTTGAATCAAGAGCTGGAACAAAGAGCGAATCCCCGAATCTCGATAGCTGGGATTTTCTCCAGAGGTGATTAATAAAACGTCTTCAGAAGCCGCTTCTTCCTTAATCTCCCAGCTCGCCAAATCCGCTGCGCCCTGACAATCCAGCCAATAGCTCGCCAGAATAAAACCCCCTAACCCTTGCCACCACTGCGCCCGCAATCCTACCTCATAATCCCGCCAGGGACGCTGTGTCATTAATTTTCTCCCAGCCATCCCAGCGATCGCAAAATTCCTGCCCCGCCAATCAACAGGCGATCGCCATCGACGATCAATAATTTGCGATGATTGCGCCGCAGGCCCCCAGGGGATGCCGCCAGGACGCCGGATTGTAGAAACCCACCTCAATGCCAAAGGCTTCTAAGCGCTGCCAGTAGGCAGGAGAGAGGGATTTGGCCCCATAACTGTCGGCAATGAGGTGAATTTTGACCCCCGCCTCCGCTCGCTCGCACAGGGCGATCGCCAGATCGTCAGAGCGCTGGCCCGGCGTCATAATGTAGGTTTCAAATTCGATGGAGCGTTGTGCCGAGCGAATTGCCCCTAGACGCGCCGCAAAAATTGCCTCCGCCTCCACCCAAAAATCCGTCACTTGTCCCGTGCCGAGAAAAGAATCCGAAAGGGCAGCCAGGGCGGCAACAAATGAGCCAGCCGCGGGTGAAGGCAGATTTTTCAGTCGATACTGGGGACGGCGGCGAAACGCTCCCCGCAAATACCAAAACAAAACGACTATCAGCGCCAAACCGCCTAACCAGACAAGCAGGGTTTTCATCGCGTGGGGGCCATCTATTGGGGGCGATCGCTAAATTTTTCAGGAGAGGGTTTGACTAAATCCCTGGGAACAGCCAAGCCGCCGAACCCGATACGATATTAATTAACTTACCCTCGGTCTTGCCATTGCCCTTGAGATATGAATTTGGTTTTCTAGAAAACATCCTCGATAATACTTCTTTTGCCATTTTATTGGTAACCATGCTGCTCTATTGGGGGAGAGTGGCCTTCCCCGGCTGCCTCTGGCTGGCCCCCCTGGGAACCGCTGGTATGACCATTGCCAATTTGGCGATCGCGGCCCTGCTCGGTGCACGCTGGTTGGAAGCGGGCTATTTCCCCCTGAGCAATCTCTACGAATCCCTGTTTTTCCTAGCCTGGGGCATTACCGCCGTGCATCTGGTGGCGGAGCGCTCTAGCCGTAGTCATCTGGTCGGAGCCGTCACCGCCCCAGTGACAATGGCCATTACGGCCTTTGCGGCCCTGACCCTGCCCACAGACATGCAAGCATCCGCGCCCCTGGTTCCCGCCCTCAAGTCCAACTGGCTGATGATGCACGTCAGCGTCATGATGCTCAGCTATGCAGCTTTAATGGTTGGGGCCCTGCTGGCAGTTTGTTTTCTGGTGGTAACGCGGGGCCAGCCCGTGGCCTTGCGGGGCAGTTCCGTGGGAACCGGCGGCTATCGCCTGCACCGCTCTCCGGAAGCAGCGATCGCCCGACCCCAACCCCTGACCCTCAGCATGGCCAGCACCCCAACCCAAACAGCGGTACTGAACCTGGCCGTCCCGGCCCCCCCTACCCTCTCCCCCCAGCGCTTAAGTTTAGCTGAAACCTTAGATAACATCAGCTACCGCATTATTGGACTGGGCTTTCCCCTGCTGACCATCGGCATCATTGCCGGAGCGGTTTGGGCCAATGAAGCCTGGGGGTCTTACTGGAGTTGGGATCCCAAGGAAACTTGGGCCTTAATCACTTGGCTGGTGTTTGCCGCCTATCTCCATGCCCGGATGACGCGAGGCTGGCAGGGGCGGCGGCCAGCTATTTTAGCGGCTACTGGATTTGGGGTGGTTTGGGTCTGTTATTTAGGTGTCAATTTGTTGGGGAAAGGCCTGCATTCCTACGGCTGGTTTTTCTAACCCCTCCCCATCAACATGGCACGAGACTGGTCGCCCCTCCACGCTCGCTTTCAGACAACCCTACGCCAGCGATCGCTCCTTTTCCCCAAGAGCGCCTGTTGGTGGCCGTTTCCGGGGGGCAAGATTCCCTCTGTGTGCTCAAGCTGCTCCTGGACTTGGCCCCGGACTGGGGGTGGCAGCTTGGCATCATCCACTGCGACCACCGCTGGCCGAGTGATGCAGGCATTGCCGACCATGTAGCTCACCTGGCAGCCCAATGGAACCTGCCGCTCTATCTCGCTGTGGCTGAAACCATTGAAGAAAGTGAGGCTGCCGCCCGTCACTGGCGCTACCAGGCTATTGTCCAAATTGGGGCAGCCCAGGGCTACGGAAAAGTTGCCACCGGCCATACCCAAAGCGATCTGAGCGAAACCTTTCTCTACAACTTGATTCGCGGGTCTGGGGCAGACGGATTGCAAGCCCTGGGCTGGCAGCGAATCTTAGCCCCCCACCTTGAGCTGATACGGCCGCTCCTCAACGTCTCCCGTCAGGAAACCGGCCAGTTCTGCCAGCAGTTCCACCTGCCGGTCTGGGAAGATGCCGCCAACGCCAACCCGCGCTATGCCCGCAACCGCCTGCGAAATCAACTTCTGCCCTACCTGCGAGACCAGTTCAATCCCCAGGTGGAATCGGCCCTGGCCCAAACCGCTGAACTGCTGCGCGCCGACGTAGAATACCTACAAGCCTGCGCCACAACCCTCGCCCAGCAAGTCATCCAAGATAATCGACTCCATCGCGATCGCCTGCGGGCGGCCCCCCTGGCAATCCAGCGCCGGTGGTGCGCCAGTTTTGCAAATTATTGCCTAAAGCCCCGGACTTTGCCGAAATTGCGGCGGTTACCCATTTGCTCGCTGCCCCTAACCGCAGCCGCTCCCCCTCCCTACCCGGCGGCATCGTTGCCGAGATTCAAGGCCCGTGGCTGGTCTTACAGCCCAGTATTTCCCAGGAAGCCCTGGAAGAGCCAAAGGGGATTAATCTTAGCTAGTTGGCTTTTCGGCACTGCTAAAGAGCCTATTTACCGTTTCTTCAACCTGTTGGGTCAGTTCCTGCTGGCCGTTGTGATCGAATTTAGCGACTACCTGACCGAGGGAATCCAACTGCTGGCGCAGCTCGTTTAACCGCTCTTGCAAGGGTTGGAGGGTCGCTTGATAAATCTCTACCCGCGCTTCCATCTCCCGCGCTTTCATCTGAAGTTGGTGGCAGCGGGTTTCGCGATCGCGTAACTGAGCTTCCCGCTCCTGGTGTTGGCGCTGCTGCTGGGCGAGCAGTTCTTCAATGGTGGGCAGGCCCTGCTGGAGTTGTTCAATTTCTACTTCCAACGACCGGCATTTCTCCTGAGTCTGCTGGTAAAGCCGCGTCAGCCGCTCTAGGAGAGGATTGAGATCGATGTCCTGACGGTCTAACTCCAGATCCACAATGCCTTGCCGCCGCCGCAAAATCTTGAGGTGCTGTAACAGGATTTCCTGTCTTTCTCGCAGGGTTCGGCGCTGTCCCAGCAAGGTTTCATCCAACATCCCCTTGCACTCTTGCTCGTCGGCAAGCTTGCTTTCTAGATCTAGACGGTCGTAATCGTTACTGTTAGCCAATTTTTCCTGCAACTCATCCACGACTTGGCATTGGAAACTCAGCTCCTCTTCCTGGTCGTTGACAAAACAAACCAATTTTTCTAAATCCTGCTGAAGATTGGCAACAATGCCTTCCAGTTCTCCCAAGGGCATGTTTTCCAAGGCGTCAAAATTCATTTGATGCTCCACCACGACGCCCGTAACGCTGGCCAGGCGGCTAGTCAACTCCTGTAGCTCCTCTAGAGCGACCAACTGTAACCGCAGCCAGCCGTGGGATTCTCGCTTGCCGTGCAGTAAATCTTGCTGTTGCTGCCACTGCCGTCTCGCTTCCTCTAGAGAGCCAAGCTGCTGCTGCCAATCTTCGCGATCGCCCATCAGTGAAGCCTGCTCTGCTTCTGCCTCTCCTTGCTGCTGTTGAGAGAGCATTTGCTGCTGCTGGAGATGCTGCCAATGGGCATCCAGAATTTCCTGCTGCCGTCGCAGGGCCTGCTCCAATCCGTGGTACGGGCCGCGAAGTGCTTGGGTTTGGGCGATCGCCGCGCTCAGGCGAGTCAGCAATTCTTGTAGTTGGGGCAACCCCTGGAGCGGGCTGGAAGAAGATTCGCCCTGGGCAGCGCCCTCCCCCTGTTCGAGCTGTTCCAGACGAGCCTCCAATTCTAATTCCCGCCGGGATAGCTCCTGACTTTGGTAGGCTAGAGACTGCTTCCACTGCTCAATTTCCTCTTCCTGTTCCCTGGCCTTCTCAATGAGACGGGAAAAATTTTGCAACAGCCGCACTAGGCGCGCGCCGGCTAATTCGGGCGTTCCTTGAACTTGACGGGCTGCGGTTAAAGAAACCATTACTAAAGCGCCTTCTCCGACTTGGGAAATGGTTTCACACGCAACAACTTCCTCTCCCGGAACCTGACTCCAGGTCTGGTCGCTGCGCTGGCAGGCAAGTAGCTTGAGTTCTGTTCTCGCGCCGCCCATCAGCCCTCGATTTTGTCGTTTGACTTCTGCAAGATATAGCACTCTAACAATCCTTCTCTGTTTGCTCGCACTGAAGCCTGAACCGTAACTTGTGTTGGGTTAATAATTACATTTAAGTCCGTTAAATCGTCCAATTAGCTCTACAAAGAAGAAAGTCCAGCAAATTGCTTATCCTAATTGTATTGTATGTCTTTACTACCTGCCGCTCTGGGATCGCCTAAGGGCGTCTCCTCCGTCAAGACCGGAGCAAAAACAGCCTAGCCAAAGATTTACTTTATCGCGCTGCGCTAATCGGCAATCGCCCCACAGATTCCCCCCAAACCGCTGCTCTTGTCCCCAAGCTCGTCCTCAACTGCTGCTAGCCCCTGCAACCCGGCTCAAGTCAGGGAACAATCTAGGGCTTTAATTAGCTTTGATTGTACAGCATCTACAAACTTGCCCGCCAATTCTTGCCAAGTTCCCCCTTGAATTGCCAGCTCACTGCATTTATTAACAGTTTTTAGCGGCAAGTCTTATGGAGACCCCGCTCCTCATTCCGCCCTCAATTTTAGAGGCTGAAACTCCCAGGAACGTCCTCTCGTCCGAGCCTTCTAATGGGTTAAGACCGCCTCCAGTGGTTCAGGGGCTGCAAAATTCTGCGATCGCTGCCGACAACTGGGTAAGTTTGCCACATAATAGTGGAGTAAAGAGTTAGCGCTCTCGTCATATCAAGTCATCGGCGCTGCTGCCCAGCCATCGGTGCTAGCGTGGAAATCTTGGGTTTAATGGCATACGGAATGGGGAAAAATTAGGTAACGAGCGATGAGTAAAGTCTTGGTTGTAGAGGACAGCCTGGCGCAGCGACAGATGATGATCGACCTGCTCAAAAACAGCGGATTGAAAGTCGTCGTGGCTTGCGATGGAGTCGAGGCCCTAGAACATATCCAAAAATATGTACCCGATCTCATCGTTTTGGACATTGTCATGCCCAGAATGAATGGCTACGAGGTCTGTCGGCGGTTAAAGTCCAATCCCAAAACCAAAAATGTTCCCGTGATTATGTGTTCTTCCAAAGGAGAAGAGTTCGATCGCTATTGGGGCATGAAACAGGGGGCTGACGCTTATATTGCAAAACCCTATCAACCCGTAGAGCTGATTGCGACAATTCGGCAGTTACTCAGAGAACAAAGCCATAACAATTAATCATAACGATAGGTCTGCGTCGAGAGTCTCTAGGGAAGGAATAAGGCTGTGGTTGGCGATTTCGACTTATTTTCGGGCATTACGTCCGACATTTCTCCGGAAATTCAAGAACTGGAAACCCCAGAAGGTGAGTTGCACCTGCGCTTTTATCTGCCCTCTGGTGACGAATTTGCCCTGCCTGCCAGTGGTATTAAAGAAGTCATGCAGCAACCGCCCGATCGCGTTACCCCGATTCCGAATGCTTCTCCCCTATTGTTGGGAACGATTAACCTACGGGGCCAGGTGATTTGGGTGGCGGATCTGGGCCAATTTTTGGGAGATTCCAGTACCCTAAACACGGAGCGCTCTGAAATCCCCGTGATCGCCGTGGAGGATCAAGAAATTATCCTCGGACTGGCTGTCGATCGCCTCGGCGACATGGAATGGTTAGATGTGGAGCAACTGCAACTGCCCCGCGACATCTCCGATCACATTGCCCCCTATGTCCAGGGTGAATGGGCCATCGGCAAAACCCACCGCCAGTCCCTGCGATTGCTAGACCAGCTAGCTATTCTGCGATCGGCTCGCTGGGTCGCCTGAAAGACGCAAACAGCACTTAAAACCTGATTTTTCCCAAACCCGATCCCGGAAAACCCAAGCGCCCATCTAGATAACCCGATTAACTTCAGCTAGCGCTCCTGTGGAGGAAAGCAATGGCAGCAGAAACTGATTACGAGAAAGAGTACGAGCAAGCCAAACGAGCCTATCTTCAAGGAGATTTTGAAGAGGCAGCCCACCTGCTCAACAACATGGTTAGTTCCTACCCGGACGACCCTACCGTGTTGCTGTTGCGGGGACATGTGTACTGTTACGGACTGCATCAGTACAGCGCAGCCCGCGAGCAGTATGAAGCAGTACTCGCCCTGTCACAGGAGGAAGAATTGCGAGCCTTTGCTGAGCGAGGTTTGCAGCAGATTCACGAATGGGAGGGACAGAACGAAGACGGCGGCATCGCCAGCTCGGCCCTGCTGGATGAAGGGGAAGAAGAAATGACTGGACTGCTTCCCTCCGGTAGTTTTAACCCCAGAGATGAGGATGTCCTAGGCCAGTTCGATTTTGGCCAATTTTCCGAGCGCTTCAGCGACGACGATTTCCCCGGCTCCGCTCAGGAAGACGAACTCCACTCCTTTGTCGGTCTGGAGGAGGATCTCGAAGAAAATCCCTTCGACGGCGGGCCCGCCACGGAAGCCGTTTGGCAGAGGGGCCAGAACTTAGAGTCCGATGCTTTTTCCTTTTTAGAAGAAGGGGTTGGGGCTAGCCGTGGAGAAGAGGGACAATTTCCCTTGGGAGAAGAACCAACCTTTGTTGTTTCCTCTAATCTGGCAGCCGAGAGTCCAGGGGGCCTGGATTATCTGGGGGTGGATCATACCATGTTTCAAGGTAATAATACTCCCAGCGCCGCCAGGCTCGGAGACTCCTCGCAGGCGGAGGAGCGAACCGGGTCGGAAGACCAAGACTCATTAGCAGAGTTGGACGCTTTTCAAGGAGATATTGACGACTTTTCCCACTTTGATCTGGCCGATGTCGATCGCGAGTTGTCAGCGGTCAGTTCCTTTAGCAGTTCCTTTACTTCGTCGGAAGTCAGTGCCCCCATCAGTACTAATTTAGGGGCCAGTGGTGGTGAGTTGGGCGGCCCTCCGGGCAAAACCCAGGTGCTTAGCACCGACGACCCCAGCCTCCTATCTGCCAATTTTGGGTCGAGCAGCGAGCGGTTAGTCAAGCCCACGGTGGAAGTACCCCAAGGCCCCCTTAAATTTCTCAATAATAGTTCTCTGCGCAAAAAACAATTGCTGGTGGCGGCGGCTGCCGGAGTAACTTCCCTCTTGGTGGTAGCCATCGCCGGATTTGCCGGGTGGGGCACGAGCAAGGAAGAAGCGGCTCCCCGGGCAGAAGCAGCCCAAATCAGCATCCTGGCCCTGACAGCGGGAGTTTTTGGCTTTGGCGGGGCCCTGCTGGTCGGTCAAGTTGCCGCGACCCAGATGAAGCGATCGCTCAGTGACATCCAGTCCCAGTTTGATCTGCTCTTGCAGGGTGATTTTGATGCCAAAGCTACGGTTTACGCCGAAGATGAGCTGGGAGAGCTGGCAGCCGGGTTTAATCAAATGTCGCGGGTGGTCTTAACCGCGACCAAAGATGCCCAACGGCGGGCCGAAGAAACGGAACAGGCCAGAGAAGACCTCCAGCGCCAAGTGATCCGCCTCCTAGACGAAGTAGAAGGAGCCGCACGGGGAGACTTAACCGTGCAAGCCGAGGTTACCGCAGACGTGTTGGGAGCCGTTGCCGATGCTTTCAACCTGACCATTCAGAACCTGCGGGAAATCGTTCAACAAGTGAAACAAGCCTCCCAGCAGGTAAACCGAGGCTCCACTGACAGCGAACTGTTTGCCCGCAACCAGTCCAGCGACGCCCTGCGCATGGCAGAGGAACTGGCAGTCACCCTGAACTCGGTGCAGCTCATGACTGAATCCATCCAGCGGGTAGCCGAAAACGCGCGGGAAGCCGAAGAAGTGGCCCGCACCTCCTCCTTAACCGCCCTGCGGGGGGGTGAAGCGGTAGAACGCACCGTGGCGGGGATTCTACAGATTCGGGAAACGGTTTCGGAAACCGCCCGCAAAGTTAAGCGCCTGGCAGAAGCCTCCCAGGAAATCTCGAAAATTGTCGCCTTGATTTCCCAGATTGCTTCCCGTACCAATCTCCTCGCCCTGAATGCCTCCATTCAAGCCGCAAGAGCCGGAGAAGCGGGACGGGGTTTTGCGATCGTAGCAGACGAAGTGCGACAGCTTGCCGATCGCTCCGCCAAATCCCTCAAAGAAATTGAGCAAATCGTTTTGCAAATTCAAAGTGAAACTGGCTCGGTAATGACAGCGATGGAGGAGGGCATTCAGCAGGTCATCGACGTAACCGATCGCGCCGAGCAAGCCAAAAAGTCCCTGGAAGATATTATTGAAGTCTCTAATCACATCGACAGCTTGGTGCGCTCGATTACCGCAGACACCGTGGAGCAGCGAGAGAACTCCCTGGCGGTGGCGCAAGTGATGCAATCGGTGGAGTTAACCGCCCAAGAAACCTCCCAGGAATCCCAGCGGGTTGCCGGTTCCTTGCAGACCCTGGTCGGAATTTCCCAGGAATTGCTGGCGTCCGTAGAACGATTCCGGGTGAGCGAAGAGGTTTAGGCGAGTTTTGAAGGAAAAAATTAGGGTTGGCTGATGCTTGGTAAGTTGGGGCTAGGAAGCGATTTCGGTGCTTGGGTCGGAAAAATTATTGGGACAGCGCTCTTGCTCGGACAGGTATTGCTGCATCTGCTGCGGGTCAAGATTCATCGGCGCAACACCCTGGAACAATTGGCTGTTGTCGGGCCAGACTCGCTGTTAATTGCCCTGGTGACGGCGGGATTTGTGGGCATGGTGTTCACCATTCAAGTGGCCCGAGAGTTTATTAATTTTGGCGCGTCCACGACTGTCGGTGGGGTATTAGCCCTGGCCCTGACCCGCGAACTTGCCCCGGTGCTAACGGCGGTAGTGTTGGCCGGACGGGTTGGCTCGGCCTTTGCCGCAGAAATTGGAACGATGCGGGTGACCGAGCAGATCGATGCCCTCTATTTACTGCGGACTGACCCGGTGGATTATCTGGTGACCCCCAGGGTGCTGGCCTGTTGCGTCATGCTGCCCATACTAACCATGCTCGCCTTAATTACGGGATTATTTGGCGGTCTCGTGGTGGCCGATTCACTCTACGGCATTTCTCGAACGGTTTTTCTGACTTCGGTACGGAATTTTCTCGATGTTTGGGATTTGGTCTGTTTGATTATCAAAGCCGTGGCCTTTTGGCCTACTGGTGGCGGTCATTGGTTGCAGTTGGGGGCTGGGGGCGACCGGCGGGGCAAAAGGTGTGGGCCGGGCAACGACGGCCGCCGTGGTGAATGCCTTGCTTGCCATTTTTGTGGTTAATTTCTTTCTCTCTTGGGTCTTGTTTCAAGGAACCGGCGATTCCCTTTCCCTCTAAGCCAGCCTTTTTCCCTCCCGCTAGGATAGAAGGACGCGCCCCCAGGGATTTACAATGGCCGGTAAGTTTTGAGACGCTCAGAGAGGACAAGGTGAGAGCAGCAGACATCGCCCCAGCGCCAACCGTTGAATTGACCCCTTGCGATCGCTCCCCTGGACGATTATGTTACTATCAGTGCCGGCTGTCTTATTACAGAAGTGGGTCGGCGGGCTGCTGTTTGTGCTTGGCTTATTTTTGTTAGTGCAAACGGCAACCATTCCGGCTGAGATTTACGGCAGAGGCCCTTGAGGTTTATCGTTCGGGTCACTTAATTCGCCACTTCCCCTATACCGATTGGCGAAACTGGCATATTTTTGGGAAGGAATCCCCATTTTGTTTTATTTTCGCGAAATTAAAGCATTCATTTTCTGCCAA
>JAAUTE010000127.1 GCA_012031815.1 Chloroflexaceae bacterium | reverse complement strand
AGAGCGAGCAGAAAGAAAAGAGAAAAACACGGCAAAAAAACCAAAAACAGCACGAACATGCAATGGGGGAACGGGGGGCGTAGGGGTGACAACGGGCGGCCAGACGAAGGAGCGCAGCGCAGCGAGCGACGACCTAGAGCGCAACGATAGTGGAGCGGAAATAAACGGAGCGATTAGCGACAACGCTGATTACTGGCCGGTGGACCGCGAAGTGTGGTGGGCTCGCGATCGCAATTAATTTCTGTACGTAGCGGGCCACTCTAGACCCTTGTCGCCCCGTAGAAAAAAACCGACCGTAGGGAGCACATTGAAAAAAGCCCCCCGTATACTGAAGCAGCATGTGTGGGGGGTCCAGGGGGATCTCCCCCAGGACCGCTGGAGAGGCCCCGAGGGCCGGTTATCGAGGGGTAACGACGGTGATAGAGGCGCGATTAGCGCACAATTGGAGAGCCCCCAGGGCGGCCCCGAAGGGCGAGGGGGAAATCTAGCGCGATTAGCGCATGGAGCGCAGCGGCGTTGTCTCTTCGCGCAGCGGCATTTGGCTTAAGCTTTTGCGGGCCGAGCTTTTGTGCAATTGCTATAACAACATCTTACCTCTAAATGACCCTAATTTAAGGGTTGCTAAATTAATTAAAAGGTGCTTTAATTAGGTATAGAAACGAGTAGCAAGATACCCATGAATTCAGACTTTGAAATCGCTCAAGATCGAGATTGGGAAACAATTTTGGAAAACAAAGAGAAAGAGTTGGATAGTCGGGAAGAGGCTCTCTATCGTGCGACCGAGTACGGAGACCCCGAGACTTCGATTCCTTTCAGTGCGATCGTCTTAGAGATGCTGACGAGTGGGAAAGTAAGCAGGCTGTACTGGGTTTCGGATGTCAACCCTGACGTGGACTGGCACGAAGCCGTAAACGAGGCATGCATTCAGCTAGGCCTGGGTGACGACGATCTTTCCCCTTATGTCAGAAAATCAGGGCCACAAATCGAATTCTATCTATAGACGTATCAGCGCTCTGCCCCTTGGTGGAGCACTAAAAAAAAGAAGATGATCCATTTGACTTGCGACGCCCAGACTTTAGCCTGTGGCAAACCGTTTTACACCATGCTAGATCAGGGAAGCTTTGCTGTATCTACGGCGAATTGGAACGCAGTAGACTGCCCAGACTGTCGCGCCACGGCGGTCTGGCGGGAGCTAGCCGGGCTGCCCAATCCTCGAAATGCTGGTCGCAAGCCTGGAAACTTTATGAAGACTCACCAGAAAGTCACGGTCCACCTCGATGACTGGAACGCCTACGCCAGGCTAGGCAACAAGTCGGAATTCATTCGCGATGCGATCAGAGAAAAGCTGAAACGCGATCGCGCCGCAAACCCATAAAAAAAGCCCCTCATTATCTGAGGGGCTTTGTATTGCGAGAAATTTATTCCCCTTGCGAGATGGCCCGCAGGCTAACTCCGCCATCTCGCAGCACTGCCAGGCGAGCCGTGGCGAGTTCAGCGATCGCCTCTCGGCACACAGGTCGAGACAGTTGATAGGGTTTGGCTGTGAGATTGTGGGCGAGGTCTACAACGTCGATGGGCGGGGCGTTCCCGTCGTCGAGGCTATGCCGTTGCTCACGGCGCTGTAAGTACTCCAACACCGTGGCGGCGGCGGGAGACAACGCCGGAATCGACCAGGCGGATTCTAGGGAGTCCCTGCGAGATTTGCGAGAAGCGCTGCCGCCCGTTGCTTGGGGAACAGGGTAGACCGGAACGGCCCCCCATAGGTCCGTGAGGCTGTCATAAAATACTCGCCCAGTAAGCTGCAACAGCTCGTCGCTGGGTCTCCCATTAAAGAAAGTGCTGTTGTTAGCAACGAGGCCGAGGTTTTGCTGGTGCAACATCAAGATGCGCCGATAGACATTCCGAGCTCCGCCACTGATGCCGAAGTCATCTGCGTTGGGCGTCTGACTAATAATCCACCCGTAACACTGACGCGATCGCCCGGTGGAGCAAAGGT
The DNA here is from genome assembly GCA_012031815.1 of Chloroflexaceae bacterium. Lineage (GTDB taxonomy): Bacteria > Cyanobacteriota > Cyanobacteriia > Cyanobacteriales > JAAUTE01 > JAAUTE01. The sequence goes on along the minus strand of JAAUTE010000127.1, from coordinate 9,619 downwards.
AGTTGAACCCTGCCATCAGACCCTTGAACCACTTCGGAGCGAGTTCCTTTACACCCAAGGCTTCGTCGAGGATCAGCAGCTTCGGCCCGGTGACCTCTCGGAATTCGGCAATCATGGCATCGACGGCCAGACAGAAGTGATTGATCTCCACCGCCGTGGAAAATGCGGCCAGGGGATGGGCCAGAATGCGATCGCAGGGTTCCCAATACGTTTGTTCTTGGGGGTCTGCTTTGGGGTCAATTACCCAGATTTTTAGGTCTGGGTGATGGATCTTGGCGTGGCGGATCGCATGGGCGATCGCTAAGCCCTTGCCGGCACCGGGTTGGCCCACGACTAAGGCACTGCTCAGATTGCGGCCCAGGGATAAAGCTAAATTGTCAGTGCTAAGGGGTAACGATGTCACCGTAATCGATTCCGGCGACACCGGGCTGAAACATTCCTGTCGCTGAGGCTGCCAACTCAGCACCAATTGCTTGATCTGATCTGCCTGGGCCGTAGCCATGGTAGCGGCAAGGTGGGCACGATTCTCGCCGCTGTTGAGGTGTTTCCAGGTCTGCCAGTCGGCGGGGCAATCTATCCATTTGTAGGCGGCATAGCAGGCCGTTGCAGCCGTCGCAACCAGCCCCGTGGCCGCGAATACCTTGGAGGGATATTTGGCGGCGTCCCAATAGGCTGCAGTCCCAAGCCCGAGGACGATGGTCCCCCCGGTGGCGAGGGCGAGCTGAGCGGTGGAGGCGATCGCTTCGCGCAATGCTGCATCGGTCCATTCCCTATATACAGCGCGAGCTTCCTGGATTGGGCTCATTGGCAGATCCTCTCTCTGACTTGCTCGATCTGCTGCTGCTGCTGCTGCACTGTTTCCTGGGCTTGACCCAGATCCTGGCGCATCGCCTTTACGTCAGCGGCCCCATAAAACCCGCTCGCCCCAATCCAAGCGATCGCGCCACCTGCAACAGCAGCGACAACAAACGCCATGGGAAATTGCGGCGGCGCAACGGGGGCTGGAGTGTTTTGAGGTGCTACGGGGTAGACAGGGGACACGCCGATAACACCGGGGGGTAGCTTGGTATCGTAATTCGTTACGGGAGTAGTCATAGCGGATTTACCCCCCATGCCTGTTGCAGATACTTTCCCAGGCTGTCGGTGATGCCTTGGCGGAGTTCTTCTTCCTTGCCCTGGACCACGACCGCAACGCTGTCTTTCCAGGCCTGAACTTCTTGTTCATAGCGGGCGATCGCGATCGCCTCACCCACTGCAACGGGGTCGGGCAGCTCCAGGGCTGGGGCCGTTGCCAGGTGCAACGCGGGCCGTTGCTGGATCTGTATGCCGCCTTCAGTGGGAACGATCGCGATCGCGCCCTGCTGCCACTGCTTAAGCAAGTCGGTGATCATGATCCGGAATTGCTTGGCTAGCTCAGTGCTAAGGGTTAGGCCCAGCATACAGGCCCCCTCAAAGCTCCACAGCGTCTTCCCGTCATCGCCAGTAATCCAGTGCTGGCCTTCCGTCAGTTCGCCCTGGTCGGCCAGGCGTTTCTTCTGGCTCCGAATCGTGGTGGATTCACAGCCAAACATTTCAGCGGCTTGATTGTTTGTGTAGAGAGCTCCCAGCAGTTCGTGGTGCTGGCCCTCTAGCAGATGGGGGCTAAAAATTAAATCCATATTTTCCTCGCTACGGGTAATTGACGCCCAAATGATAACTCTAGTTTGACAGCCGTTGCAAGGGACAACGGCTGCTGTGTCGTCTTGTGGCTATCCGATCTCTTCGCGCATTGCTGCGATCGCCGCCTCGGCTTGCTCCAGTTGCGATAGCAGGCGGGCGATCGTCTCCTCGGATTGCGATGGACTGCCAAAAAGCTGGGAGACTTCGCACTCAAAAAGCTCGCACAACTTTTGCAGGTGAGCCTTATTCACGCTTTCGGATCTGTTGTTTTCAATTCCTACATAGTGCTGGCGAGATATCCCTAGGGCTTCAGCCACTTGCTGCTGGCTGAGTTTTTTTCCTCTCCGCAACGGTTTCAAGTCAAGTCTCATCTGTCTTTCCTCTTGTTGTGTCGTCATTATAGCGACTTCTACGGGCTTTTGTATTGACATGTCAACTCAGATGCGACATAATAGGGACATAAGGCGGTGAGACGCCTTTCCCGTAGCAAAGGACTTTGACAGATGGTACTTGACTTTTATGTTACGAATGTGATTTTGACCAACTATCACACTGGGGCCGACGTTCATTTCATTGTCCGCACCAAAACGGATCGTTTCAGCGCCATTTGCTGTGCCATCGGCAAAGCCCGGCGGGCCTGGCCTGGCTATGACATTTTTGAGACCTGGTAAGCACTTCTTGCCTCGACCTTTGTCGGGGCAACCCTCTAGATATTTAGTAATTTTCGGAGAACATCATGGCCCTTGTTGTCGCGACTGTAAAACACCCCGCCGAAGTCTCTGCTTTTGGGCGGGTCAAGGAATCGAAATTCAATCCCGGCCAGTCGATCCAATCAATCAAGTTTGTCTCCCTGGACGGAACTATCGAGCACTGGGCTACTTTCCCCAGCGAGGTGACCAGAGAATTCAAAATGTTTGATCGTTTTCTTCTTGTTCCTATTTCTCGTGGTGGCAAGGACACCTTTGATGTGGAAGTGATGCCGAACAACCAGCCTGCTGCAAATAATGCACCCTCTTCGCAGCCTGAGCGGATTGCCTCCGCGAGCCCAGCACCAACAGCCGCCCCTGAATTTGCGGGGATTGATATTGAGCAAAAACGAGTGATCGCCGCCTGGGTCAGTGGCCAGGCTGATCTGTACGCCTTCTGCTTTCTCCAAGCCCGCCGTGTGCTGAGCACCTACGAACCAACCCCGGAGCAAGTCCAAGGCTGCGCTTCTAGCCTTTTTATTTCAACTATGCGTAAATTCAACCTAGAACGCTGATCATTGAAAGCCGCCCGCCGGGCGGGCGGCTTTCGCCCGGCGGGGCCGGGCTCTTGCCTCCGCTTTCTTGCCTCCGCTTTCTTGCTTCCGCTTTCTTGCCTCCGCTTTCTTGCCTCCGCTTTCTTGCCTCCGCTTTCTTGCCGCCATCATCATCGAATATTTTCGTTCCGAGAAGAAAAAGCGGAACACACCCGCCCGTGTTAATTTCCGGCTGCGAGGCTGGCTGGTTGTCAAGGCCGGAGCGCAGCGGAGAGCGCAGCGTGCCTTTACTACCAGACGGCCTTGCGGCATCATCTCACGGGGGCGGGGTGGTGGTGAAGACCCCAATCTTTGCGACGTGATTTGTCTCATGCGACAATGAGTCAGCATTTCCAGAGTCAATATATGAGCATCGGAGCCGGTTCATCTTGGCGACTTTATACGAGTTTCAACGGGGCCAATTCTGGGCTAATTAAAGCAACACAGGGAGCTGTATCCTCAACGTTCTGCGACAACAGAGCTGCGACAAATCACTATTTCCAGTTGTTTGACCAACTAGTGTTGCCTACCAATGGTCAAATTCCAATGCTGAGCTTTACCGTTGAGCCGGACGCGGGCTTTAGTCTGGATCAGACAATCTGGGGCCAGGAAGGCCACGGATTTGAGTCCGGTCTTGTTTGGGGGATGAGTTCGACTAATGGGGTATATACCGCTGGCACGACCGATTGCACCGTTCACGTTTGGTACTGGTAGATGCCTGGAAGCTACAACGATCAAGGCGGTGGCGGTGGTGGTGGTGGTGGTGTTGGCGGCGGTATTGTCACCGCTCAAGACACCTGGGCCAATATTGGCGCTTTGCCTATCCCTAGCGCTGGCGATAACTACCTGCTAACCAACGCCACGGGAGCGCCAGCTAGGGCAGGCGGTGCGGCTGCGCAGGTGGGGGATGTTGTGACCTACACCGGCTCAACCTGGCTAAACCTTGGCCCAGGGGCGGCCCAAGGGCCGAAGGGTGACAAAGGCGATCCTGGAAATGATGCGGTCTTAGATGACACGCTAGGAGCGATCGCTGCCACAACCGAAACCGGCTTGATAGAGCGCCTATCCAATGGCCTCGTGTCCTTGCTAGCGGTGACAGCCTTTGGTCGCAGCCTGATCGCCGCCGCCAACGCAGCTGTAGGAAGAACGCTGCTTGAGCTCGGTGACATGGCCACCCGCGACGCCAATAACCTTCCTGCCATCAACGTTGCAACCGCTTTGGCGGTTAATACTTTCTCGGACACTCCTATTATTGATCCTGCCTTATTCCTGCGCAAAGACTCTACCGCAGGTTTTAACGGCATGGGCCTCGCCAAAATTCAATGGCGCGGCACAACCTCAGCAGGCGATCAAAACGTTGACGGTGGGCGGATAGACTCGGTGATAACCAATGCTGAACCTGACCAGTTTACGGCGGTAATGGGCATTCACCCGGCTTGGCAGGGCAACCCGGAAAATATTGCGGCTGCTACGTTTGGAGGAGGTGTTCAGATCGGATCGGAGGACTCGATCCATGCTTGCACCGATTTCAGCGGCGGATCGGGGTATGCGGTTAATGACATTGTTCGCATTGACACTGCCACGGGCCTGCTAGGACAAGGCCGTGTCACAGTGGTCAGCGGGGGGGCACCCACTCAAATACTAATTTCAAACGCAGGTTACAACTACCAGGCCAACCAGACGGCTCAGCTAGTTGCAATTACAGGGAGCGGATCCGGTGCAACTTGTGTTGTCAGACTGGGCCTAGGAATCTTTTTTCAGGGCTTTGGCACCCTGTCCCTGTCCCGTGGCCTGTTCATGGGAGACACCCCCGTAGTCCTTCTGGAGAACAACCCGGACAATGGTTACTTTGTAAGTACTCGGCGACTACAGGTATTTGGGTCTAACCCGCTTTTCAATTACGGACCGGGTACGCTCAATATCAGCAACTCGCTGATCATCAACAACCGCTCAATGTTGTCCGCTAATAGTACCGGGTTGGTGGGGCGTTCGCGCGCCATCCCCAAGCGCTTCACGACTCTCACTGGAAGCGGGACCAGTGTAGTGTCAGAGCTATTTAATCTTGTTGACGTAAACGCGTCGGGCAATTTAGACGTGACGCTGTACAGTGCCAACTTATTCGGCACGGGGCAGTCTGGTGAAATTTGGGTACGGCGCGTAGACGCTGGCCCGCACACTGTTCGCCTCTTGCCCCCCACTGGGCAAACGATAGACGGTGCTACTAGTTTGTCCCTAGCGCCGGGACAGAGAGTACTTCTGTATGGCGTTAATACGTCATGGGGCGTTTTCTACAACTCAATCTAATCCCGTAGGCCATGGAAGCCAGAGAAGGAGATAACAATGGCAGGTAGTTACAACGGCGGCGGGGGCGGTAATGGGGGCGGCGGCACAATCAACCTACCCTTGTCTGTTGGCCAGGGGGGCACGGCTGCAACGGGTGCGGTGGATGCTCGCATCAATCTAGGAGTGCCCGGCATTCCGGTGCCGGTGGTCCAGGGCGGGACTGGGGCAACGGACGCAACAGCCGCGAGGGCTGCACTGGGGGCTGCAGCGATCGCCGACGTGCCGACGTTACCCATGCCCATCAGCCAGGGTGGCACCGGTTCAACAACAGCCGCTGCTGCTCGAATAGCGTTGGAAGTGCCAGGCATCCCAGTGCCGATTGCCCAGGGCGGTACAGCTTCCACCACCGCTGCCGCTGCTCGAACAGCGCTGGGAGTGCCAGCGATCGCGGATATTCCGACGTTGCCGGTGCCGGTTGCCCAAGGGGGCACTGCTGCAACGGATGGCGCAACAGCTCGAACCAACCTGGGGGTTCCTGGGATTCCAGTGTCGGTGTTGCAGGGGGGAACGGGGGCGACAACGGCGGCAGCAGCTCGAACAGCGCTGGGAGTGCCCGCGATCGCCGATGTGCCAAGCCTCCCCGTGCCTGTGTCCCAGGGCGGCAGTGGAGCAACGACGGTGGCCGGTGCTCAGACCGCTTTGGGAATTCCTAGCGCTTTGCCGGTGCCGGTGTTGCAGGGGGGAACGGGTGCGACAACGGCGGCAGCGGCTCGCGCAAACCTTGGGGCTGCGGCTGCGAGTGCGGTGCCTACGCTACCCCTTAGCACTGCCCAGGGCGGGACCGGTGCAACAACAGCCGCCGCCGCTCGAACAGCATTAGGAGTGCCCGCGATCGCCGACGTGCCCAGCATCCCGGTGCCGGTGTTGCAGGGGGGAACGGGTGCAACAGACGCCGCAACAGCTCGCATGAACTTGGGAATCAGCAGCGGCGGGCCTGCTATCCCTGTGGTTGTGGGAGAGGGCGGGACGGGCGCAACGACAGCAGCGGCGGCAAGAGCCAACCTGGGAGTGCCTGCGATCGCTGATGTGCCGAGTTTGCCGGTGGCAGTCAGCCAGGGCGGGACCGGCGCGAGTGACGCCAACACCGCTCGGGTCAACCTAGGGGCTCCAGGAATTCCAGTGCCTGTGGCCCAGGGCGGTACCGGGGCAACGACAGCGGCAGCGGCAAGGGCTAACTTGGATGTGCCTGCGATCGCCGACGTGCCGAGCTTGCCTATGCTGGTGACCCAAGGCGGCACGGGCGCAACCGATGCCGCAACAGCTCGCATTAATTTGGGTGTTCCGGGCCTGCCAGTGTCTATCGCTGAGGGCGGTATGGGTGCAGCAACGGCGGCGGATGCTCGAATAAACCTGGGTGTTCCTGGCATTCCCGTGCCATTGAATCAGGGCGGTACGGGTGCAACAACGGCCCCCAACGCTCGAACCAACCTAGGGGTTCCGGGGATTCCGGTCCCGGTGGCCCAAGGGGGTACGGGGGGAACCACGGCAGCGGCTGCGCGCAATGGCATCGGAATTGGTGAGACCAGCGCTGAGAATGGCACGATTCTGATTGGGTCTATCAGAATTAGCTGGGGCCTTGCTCTTATGAGCGGATCTGGTGCCGATTACACCGCATCCGTCATATTTGGGACGGCGTTTGGCATAGCCTGGACGCCGCTCTTGTTCGCTTCTCCTGTGGGCAGCACTGCTGACAGCCGGGTCATCGGCGCACTTCGCAGTTTCACCACGAGGACAGGGGCCACGGTCCAAGGCCGCGACAACGTTGGATCCACTCCAGCGCCTTTCCCTGTGGCTTACCTGGCGATTGGCCCGGCCTAGGCAAAATAGTTGATCACACCCTGGGCGATCGCTGCTCCGTAGCGTTTCTGGAAGGCTTTGTCGGCCATCAGCTTGAGGTCGTTAGGGTCGGTCATGAATCCGCACTCGACCAGGATGGCCGGGGCGGCGGTGCAGCGCAGAACATAAAAGCCTGCTGGCTTCACACTCCGAGGCGCAATTTCGGGGATACCTTTGGCGATCGCCCTAAACACAGCATTGGCCGCTGTCCAACCCTCTCCACTCCATTTATAGTGAAAGACCTCGAACCCTTGGGCGACGGGTGGCGCTATTGCGTTGCAATGAATACTCACGAATAGATCAGCCTTGTGGCGATCGCTGAAGGTTACTCGGTCTTCAAGACTGAGCTCACCTTTGGCTATGTCACAGTCCCGTGTCACCTCCACATGGTAGTCCGGCTTGGCAGCCAGCCAGTCTGCCGCCTCTAGGGCGATCGCTAACGCAAGATCTTTCTCGCAAATTTCTACACCGTTTAATTTCCCGACTGCGCCAGGGTCAATTCCGCCATGTCCTGGATCAAAAACGATTCTGTTCATTGGATCTTGATTTGAGTTTGAGTTTGGATGCAGTACACCCTTCTAGTACAACAGTCCTTTTCTAATTAAAACAGCTTTTTTGGTAACCGATTTGACAACGACTTCCCACACAACGAAGTTAATCTCCCAAAAAATGTCAATGATTCTGCCTTAAAACTAAATGTAGTCTATTACGGTTGACAAGACCGGGTATTCTTTGTATTCTTAAATAGAACGCATTCACCTATTTACGATGAAAAATCACGAAAGCAACGAGCTGGCGCGGTCAACGTTTTGGGCTCTGAAAACAACTCACAAGCGTTTCCAGGATCACTGTGAGTCTATTGGGATTACTTTGTGGCGCGGCTTCGACGAAGCGGTCAACTACTGGATCGACAGTACCCAAGAGCGGCGTGAGCTGACATCTAGGAAATAAGCAAAAAAGCCCCCGGCAAGGACCGGGGGCCTGATCTAGCGACCCCTTAGCATGAATCATCTAAATCTTGCCGCATCGTATCTCAGGTGCCTACCCCTTGCATGGGGGGCGATCGTGGCAATTGAGGTGTCAGTAGTGCTGATACTGGGGGGTCAACTCAGGACGCATCTTGATCCCTTTAGCACTGACTCAGATGTTGAAACATTTTGACCGGGAATCCCTCATTTGGGCTTCCCAAGTTCCCCCCACTGAAAAGCTGTTGCTGTTGGCGCTAAACAGCTTTGTCGATGGCATGGGGAAATGCTGGCCGGGGCGCGATCGCCTGGCCCAGATGATGGGCTGTGGCCTTGCGACGGTGAAGCGAGCGGTCCAAAGCTTGGAATCGAAGCAAATTCTAAGCCGTGAAGCGCGGCGGGCCAATGGCCGCCAGACGAGCAATCTTTACACGGTGAATTTTGAAATAATCAGGGGCTCATATTGCACCCCTGAAACTCCAGGGGCTCATATTGAGCCGCAGCCAGGGGCTCATATTGAGCCGCAGCCAGGGGCTCATATTGAGCCCCGATCTATCCAGGGTTTAACTATCCAGGATCTAACTATCCAGTCTTCTTCTTCTTCCGATCGCGATCGCGTCTTGGGAGAAAAGCCGCCGAAGAAGGTGGAGCCGTTTCCGGTTTTTGATAGCCACAAGACCGTCAGGCGGATTGAGATGGTCCAGACCATTCCGAGATGGGATGTCAACGCGCCTTGGTCCGACGATGAAGAGCGCAAGCGCTTTGATGACTGGCTGCGTGTGAAGTACGCCGCCAAGCACGACCCGCCGCGCTACGCTGCTGTGATTGTGGGGAAAGTGGCGAAGGGTCAGCCCTCCGTGGATTGGGAAGAGTTCCAGTCCAAACCACAGGCGGCGATCGCCCAAAGCCGTGAGGCTGACGTTCTGGCCCAGTGGGGCGATCGCCAGGACTGGGAGAATTTCCCGCTGTTGGATGACTGGCGACAGCGCTGCGACCAGATGGGCTGGTTGAACTTCTGCAACCTCGGCAATCGTCGCAATTCAGCCCATGACCGATTTACCCGCTGGATTAGGGGGATTGCATGATGCTTGCCCGCATACCGATCGAGCAACGGGCGCTCAAGAAAGCTTGGACAGATGCAGGAATGACCTGCTTCTGCTGTCGCGACAGCGGCTTGGTGATTGACTACATCGCTGCTCGCTACCTGGTGGCAGGCTATCAGCGCGATGATGTCCCGATTCTTTGCAAGAGGCCTAATTGTGAGGCCCGCTACGCTTGGCTAGATACTCCAGCCGGTAGCCGAAAGACTGAGCGATATTCCTGCACTGTCCTCGACACCCGTGTCAGCGCCGAGATGTGCGAGCGGGTCCATCAAGCTGAGCTATCCCGCATCCGAGATGCCCAGGAAATGCCCCAGGAAGGCCGCGATCGCATCCGACAGGCACTGACACACCCCAAGCTATTTTGAGTGCCTTCCCGGCGGCCCCAGAGCCTTCCGACGAAGGCGACGATTTCGATTTTTGATTTTTTTGACCCC
>JAAUTE010000006.1 GCA_012031815.1 Chloroflexaceae bacterium | reverse complement strand
AGATTACGGCAGTATCCGGTGTACAGAACCCGTAGGTCAAGAAAGTAACTTCGAGTTTGCTTAATCATCTGGGCAATTAAATAGTTGCTCAAGGCGTTAGGAACTAGCGTCTTCAAGCGCGGATAGGAAAGGGAGCGTGTCAGGTTTGCAAGAACAAGTGAACCTATTCAAAAGGGATGACAGCGATTAGAAGAAGTCTATCAGGGAGAGGAAGAAGAAAGTGAGTCGAAGAATTGCTCAATAAGTTATGCCAAAACTTCAGATGTGACCAAAAGTAGTGATTGATTAAGCCCTGAGCCGGAAATCTCGATAAAAGCCGAGAGAAAATGATTAAGCTTAAAGAAGAAAATTAATTACCAAGAAAAGAATGACACCAGAAAACGAGAGAAAGATTCAGGAAAAATTACAAGAAATAGCCAAAATTCTGTATGAAGAAGCCGACAAAGAGGAGTTGACCAGCTTGGCGGGGATAGAAACGACTGTGAGACGACAGACACTAGAACATGTGACCCCGCAACTAGGAGCTTTTTTTTGGCAAAAGCGACAGGAACAACAGCCGGTCGAGAAAGAACAATCAAGAGTTTAATCGGAGAGCTACCAATTACTGAAAAACAAGCCAGGAGATTGAAGATATCAAAAAATAACCAAATTAGCCCTAGTTTAGAACAATGCTGTTTGAGGGCAAGTGCCAATGTATCCTAGGAAAACGCGGCAAGAGACATTCACTACTATACAGGAATAAAAGTGGCGGCAAAAACTCAGCAAAGGTTAGTACAACGCCATGAATTTGTAGAAGAGGAATGTCAGGAAGCCATAGAAGAACTAAGCTTAGACGGTGGAAAAGTTCGCTTAAAGGCGGAAGAAAAAGGAGAGGGAGGTATTTGGCGAGAATATAAGGCAATCTCCCTAAATAGTTCGATAAAAAAAGCATGGTTTGCCGAGAATGAAGCTTTAGTGACCTGGGTAAATCAACAACCGATGTCTGAGCCATTAACCTGCCTGGGAGACGGGCATTCAGGGGTCTGGAATTTAGTAGCGCAATTGGAGAGTCCGGGGGAAAAACGGGAGATTTTAGATTGGTTTCATCTGATGGAGAATCTCTATAAAATTGGAGGCTCGCTTAAAAGACTCAAAAAGCAGAAAGTTTACTATGGCGAGGAAAAGTAGCGGAGACACTGGAGTTAATGAGTCCTCTAACCCAAAAAGCGGCTAAAAACTTCTGTGTTTACTTAGAAAGCCATCGTCATCGAATTATTAACTACGATTATTATCAGCAGGAAGAGATTTGTTCCGTAGGTTCAGGAGCCGTTGAATCGACAATTAAGCAGATTGACCGACGCTTGAAAATTTCAGGAGCGCAGTGGAAAAAGGAGAATGTTCCTCAAGTTCTTAAACACCGATGTGCCTATTTAAATAACACCCTTTGAGCCGCCATTAGTTCATTCGTTTTTACAAAACTGACACGCTCCCGATAGGAAACCTCTACTTGATGAGTCTTCACCGGACTCAAATAGCAAGTTTGCTAGATGAGGCGCTAAAAGCACGATTTGCTTTTCTGGGTTTTGGAAACTCCAATCTCAGCGAAGCGGATTGGAGTAGTTCATAAATTCGTGGAATTGAGTCCAGCGACCGTGATGGTAAAAGCTGTAATGGAGCGAATCTTTGGACAGGAGAAGCTAAGCGAGCTGTTTGAGAAAAATGCCCAGAAGCAATCTACAAAGGTTTAGAGAAAATAGTGGGAGTATCGAGAACGACTTTGTATGACAAGTTAAACAACATGAAGTTAGGAGTGAGCCAAGCGCTAGTAGAATATAGTAGTAAAGAATCAATTCTAATTAGGGACAAACTAGAAGCATCAAAACCGAGTTTACTAGCGGGATATCCACTCAGGATTAGAGCAGCTTTTGTGCTTATCTCAATCGCCTCTGCCAAGTATCTATACTCGTTGCAATGGGAATGCACCCCCTTATCTATCCTAAATAGTTTTAGTAATATCAGCTATCTGCTACACCTAAAAAGGTGCGAGCTAGTTTTAGATAAGTTGGTGCATCCTCAAGCATGGGAAAATGAGCAGTTCCAGCCATTTCAACATATTCAATCTTGTCATTAAGGGCAGCCGCTTCCCGACCCATCCTGGCAGGAATAATAATATCTTTTTCCCCCGCAATTAATAGGGTGGGGACGCGGATTTTAGCAAATTCTTGAGGCATGACCTCAACAGCAGTTTTACTAACTGAAGTGTAAATAGTTTGTAAAGCCGCTTCAGGATGGGCGATCAAAAAATCCTCTAAGAAATTCCGTCGCTCTACGGGCGGAATTGTCCGGTGTAAAAACCGTGCCATAAATAGGCGATCGAGGAAAGGTACCTGCAAAAACCAGGGATAGCGGAATTTAACAACGTAGCCGCCAAAACGATAAAAGGCGGCAAAGGCTTGTTTATCATATTCAAAAATGCCGCTACAAGTCAGGATCGCCCGCCGCACTCGCTGGGGATAACGATTGACAAAAAAAGTAGCAATGGAGGCTCCCATTGAATGGGCATTGAGATCGACTGTCTCCAGTTGCAACTCCTGCAAAAAGGTGGCTAAATCCTCAGCATAAGCCTCCATCTCATAACTGCCGGAGGAAGGGGCAATATGGCCGGTCGATCGCCCAAAGCCGGGTAGGTCATAGAGCAAGCAGTCAAACCAGGGGCTGAGGGACTTGGCTGTGCTGCGCCAGTAGCGACATGAGCCGCCCCAGCCGTGAAGGAACACTAGGGTAGGTTTTACGCCAGTTTCTGGGTCACGAATCCACTCGTAATAGCGCTGGTTAGCGGTGCTGGATGTCATTAGTTTCTTGAAGCAGAGGGCAGCATTTCAAGCTAGGCAGTTTCCTGTTTGGGTAGGGAGGAAGGATGCAGAAGTAACTCCGCTGTAGATCGCTTCTCCACCATATCTTTTGTGATGGTGCAGCGCCGCACGTCTTTGCGGGAAGGCAGCTCGTACATGACTTCCAGCATGAGTTCTTCCACAATGCCGCGCAGGGCCCGCGCTCCGGTTTTGCGTCGATAGGCCTCCTGGGCGATCGCTCTGATGGCTTCGGATTTAAACTCTAGCTGCACGTTGTCCATCTTGAGCAGCTTTTGGTACTGCTTAACTAGGGCGTTGCGGGGCTTGGTGAGAATGGCAACCAGAGCCTCCTCATCTAAGGGTTCTAGGGCAGCAACCACGGGAACCCGACCCACAAACTCAGGAATCATGCCAAATTTAATCAAATCGTCCGGTTGGAGCTGAAGAAGTAAATCCGCTGCCCGCCGTTCTTTACTCGGAATGTCCCCGGTGCGGATAAAACCCATCGATTTTTTGCCAAGGCGCTGCTCGACCACCTTATCGAGACCCACAAAGGCCCCGCCACAAATAAATAAAATGTTGCTCGTGTCAATCTGAATGCAATCCTGGTAAGGGTGCTTGCGCCCTCCCTGGGGAGGAACGTTGGCGATCGTCCCCTCCAACATTTTCAACAGGGCCTGCTGCACTCCTTCCCCAGAAACATCGCGGGTAATAGAAGGATTTTCGCTCTTACGGGCGATTTTGTCAATTTCGTCGATGTAGATGATACCGCGCTGGGCTTCTTCCACGTCTAAGTCAGCTACTTGTAACAGGCGCAGCAGGATATTTTCGACGTCTTCCCCAACGTAGCCGGCCTCGGTGAGGGTGGTAGCGTCAGCGACGGCGAAGGGAACATCCAAAATTTGGCCAGGGTTTGGGCAAGTAGGGTTTTGCCACAGCCAGTCGGGCCAATGAGTAAAATATTAGATTTTTGTAGCTCGACGGACTCTTCAGGCTGTCCTTGACTGGTTTTGTCGGGCTGGCAACTGAGGCGCTTGTAGTGATTGTAGACGGCAACAGAAAGTATCTTTTTTGCTTCATCCTGTCCGATAACGTGTTCGTCGAGAAATTTCTTGATTTCTCTGGGTTTGGGGATTTGCTGCAAAGATAACGGCTCGCGATTGCTACGGCGTTTCGAAGCATATTCGTCGCGAGCAACTGAGGGGGAAACCGGGGTGGCGGTATCAATCAGCTCTTCATCTAAAATCTCGTTGCATAGCTCGACGCATTCATCGCAAATGTAGACTCCCGGGCCAGCAATTAATTTGCGTACCTGCTCTTGGGATTTGCCGCAAAACGAACATTTGAGATGGGAGTCATATTTTGACATTGGGAGCCTCTTAGTTAGAGCGACGTGACGGGAACTTCGGGGTGAGCCAGTTGGGAGCGAATAATCACTTGGTCGATCAGTCCGTAGTCTTTGGCTTCCTGAGCAGACATGAAGAAATCTCGCTCCGTATCGGCCGCAATTTTATCGTAGGGCTGGCCTGTATGCTCGGCAAGCATTTCGTTTAAGCGCTGCTTAATATAGAGGATTTCTCGAGCTTGGATTTCGATTTCTACAGCCTGGCCCTGAGCACCTCCTAGGGGTTGGTGGATCATGATTCGAGCGCTGGGGAGTGACATCCGCTTGCCCTTGGTTCCGCCCGATAGCAGGAATGCCCCCATACTAGCAGCTAGCCCAAAACAGATGGTCACGATATCAGGGCGAATTTGCTGCATTGTGTCGTAAATAGCCATGCCCGCGTAGACTGACCCCCCCGGAGAGTTGATGTAGAGTTGAATGTCTTTTTCGGGGTCTTCTGCTTCTAGATAAAGCAGTTGGGCCACGATGGAATCAGCCACGTTATCATCGACGGGCGTACCGAGAAAGACGATCCGCTCCCGCAACAGCCGCGAGTAAATATCAAAGGCACGCTCTCCCATTCCTGACTGCTCGATAACCATCGGGACGACGTTTTGGATGGCTGGGTAGAAGATGGGATGGCGATCGCTTTTGATGGGATAGTTGGGGGATTGGGAGAACATAGGGTTAAAAATTCAGTAGCGTACAACGAAATTGGGGGGGAGGCAGAAAGCTCAGCAGATTTTGGGGATCTCCGTTGCTCACCTAGCATCATTATGCCCCATCTCGATTGAGGATCGCCTGCCAGACTCTACCGGGTTGCCCTAGGGGGCCGGTTGAGTGCTCAAGTTGGGTTGGCTTCCGGGGTTTCGTCAGTAGCACTGGGTGCAACATCCGCTAGAGGCGAATGTTCGGGGACGACGGAGTCGCCATCCACTTGATCCTGGTCTCCGCTGGCATCGGTGTTGTTCTCTGGGAAGATTTCCGCAGCAGAGTCGCTCTCTAGGGTGCCGGGAGGAACCAGCTCAACGGTGGCCCTCTCCCGCAGCCATTCCAGGGTTTTTTGCTCCCTCAATTCATCTATAACCACTTCCCGCAGGCGATCGGGGTCGTAGTTGCGGTCGAGTTGAGCGGTCAGGGCTTGCATGCGGCTGGCAATTTCCTCTGGTGCTGGTTCTAGTCCTTCTCGCTTGGCCACTTCGGCGATCGCCAAATCTCGCTTAACGATTTCAATGGCATCGGGCCGGCTTTTCTCCCGCAACTGTTGGATCGAGTCCGCATTAAAAACCTGCTTGACGTCAATGCCCATCTCCTCCATCTGCACGGCGGTTTGGGTGAGAATGCGATCTACTTGCTCGTCAATCAGGGTTGAGGGGGGATCGGATTGGGATTGGCGGACTAATTCCTGCTTGAGAGCTTCAAAGATGTTATTTTAGTGACTTGTTCAGCTTTATCGCGAAATTGCTGTTCAACGGATTTTTTAAGTTCCTCAATCGTCTCGAATTCGCTAATTTCCTGGGCAAAATCGTCATCCGGGTCGGGCAGTTCCTTTTCTTTGAGTTCAGTCAGGGTAATCATAAACACCACATCCTTGCTTGCCAGGTCGTCTCTGGGATAATTGGCGGGAAAGGTGACGGAAACCGCTTTTGTCTCCTCCAAATTCATCCCCACGATGCCTTCCACAAACCCGGCGATAAATTTGCCGGCTTCCATTTCAATTTGAAACTCTTGCCCGCTCACGTCGGGGATCGCTTCTCCTTCCGGGGTTTGGGCCTGGAAATCCACCACGGCAATGTCCCCCAGTTGGGCGGGTCGGTTTTCCACGGGCACTAAGGTCGCCTGGCGATCGCGCTGCTGATTGAGGAAATTCTCGGTATGTTCGGGGTCGTAGGCTACTTCCTCAGCTTTAACGCTCAAATTGTGATAGTCGCCCAGGGTCACTTCGGGAACGATATCAACCGCCGCCGAAAAGGTGAGGGGCTTTCCTGGTTGATATTGCTCGATAAGTTGCTCAAAGTTGGAGCGCAGTTGATAGTTTCCCAGGGAGGCAATGTCTTCCTGGGCGATCGCCGCCTTGAGGCTATCCTGGATCAACTCTTCGAGGGCGGCTGCCTTGATGCGCTGTACCCCCATGCGCTGGAGTAAAATGGGGCGGGGGACTTTTCCGGGGCGAAATCCGGGAATAACCGCAGTTTTGGCGAGATTCTGAACGACTTTGTCGTAAGCTTTCTGGGATTTATCAGCGGGAATTTCAATCTCTAAACCAATTTGACTGGCAGGAAGTTTTTCCTGGGTAACTTTCATCGCTATCGGTCTCACTCAACAACTGGAGTCCACTCATTCTAATTTACGTTTACTACATCTGGGGGCGCAAATCGCTAAAGTTAAACTTAAAAACGCCACTTCCCAAGCTTGCTGGGGACTGAAAGGCAGGCTCTGGTTAAAATCATTGGGTGGGGGCTGGCGATGATGGCCGCGCCGCGAGAGTGGGCGATTAAGATGCTAAGCTGAAAAAATATTTTTATCTCGATAAGAGTGAAAAACTGACTCAGGCCAGTTAAGGGAGGGCGCTTTGCCAGGACAAGTACGAGTTGCTATTTTGGGCGCTACGGGCGCAGTTGGTGCCGAACTCATGGAGCTGTTGGCCCAGCGTCAGTTTCCCCTCGCCCATTTGAAATTGCTAGCCTCGCCGCGATCGGCCGGCACTAAACTTAGTTTTCAAGGCGAAACCCTGGAAGTAGAAGCTGTTAGTGAGAGGTCTTTCAAAAATATCGATCTAGTCCTGGCGTCAGCCGGGGGGTCTACCTCGAAAACCTGGGCCCCCGTCGCCGTAGCGGCCGGGGCCACCGTCATTGACAATTCCAGTGCGTTTCGCCTGGAATCCCAGGTTCCCTTGGTGATCCCGGAGGTTAATCCCCAAGCCGCCGCCCAGCACCTGGGTATTATCGCCAACCCCAATTGCACCACGATCTTAATGGCGATCGCGGTCTGGCCTCTCCATCGGGTGCAGCCCGTGGAGCGACTCATTGCGGCGACGTACCAATCAGCCAGTGGGGCGGGAGCGCAGGCAATGGCGGAAGTTAAAGCCCAGTCCCAGGCGATTTTAGCGGGAGAAACCCCTCCCACCCACAGTTTTCCCTATCCTTTGGCCTTTAATCTGTTTCCCCACAACTCGCCCCTCACCGATGGGGGCTATTGCCAGGAAGAGATGAAAATGGTCAACGAAACCCGCAAGATTTTCAATGCCCCCCAACTGCGGATCAGCGCGACCTGCGTGCGCGTACCAGTATTGCGGGCCCATTCAGAAGCGATTAATCTGGAGTTTGCCGAGCCGTTTTCTGTGGGGAGCGCCAGAGAGATTCTTGCTAGCGCACCGGGAGTCAAGCTCGTCGAGGATTGGGACGCCAACTACTTCCCTATGCCCATAGACGCGACGGGGAAAGATGAGGTATTGGTGGGCAGAATTCGCCAAGACCTTTCCCACCCCTGCGGGTTAGAGCTGTGGCTCTGTGGGGATCAAATTCGCAAGGGAGCGGCGCTCAATGCCATCCAGATTGCCGAGCTGCTGCTGCAAAACCAATGGCTAGCTCCCCAAGCCACCGCACTAGTTTGAAGAAGGATAAGCCCATGTTTGGACGAGTCATTGCCGCAATGGTGACGCCCCTAAAAGAGGATGGCAGCGTTAATTATGCTATGGCCGAGCAGTTAGCGGCCCATCTCGTGGATTCTGGCAACGACGGACTGGTGGTGTGCGGCACTACGGGAGAATCCCCGACCCTCACCTGGGACGAGGAGTACGAGCTTTTTCAAGTGGTTCAAAAAGCGATCGCCCCTAAAGGCAGGGTTATTGCCGGGACTGGCTCCAACTCCACCACCGAAGCCATCTCCGCCACCCAGAAAGCGGCACGTCTGGGATTGGACGGGTCTTTGCAGGTAGTTCCTTACTACAACAGGCCCCCCCAAGAGGGACTCTATCGCCACTTCGCCGCGATCGCCAAGGCCGTTCCTGAGATGCCCATCATGCTCTACAACATTCCGGGACGAACCGGCCGGAACCTGGAACCCGAAACCATTGCCAGACTGTCTGAACTGGGAAACATCGTCGCCATCAAAGAAGCCAGTGGAGATTTAGAGCAAGTTTGTGCCATTCGTAGCCTGACCCCCGATCGTTTTATGATTTATTCAGGAGAAGATAGCCTAACCTTACCGATGCTAGCCCTAGGAGCTGCCGGGGTGGTCAGCGTTGCCAGCCATCTGGTCGCCCAACCCTTACAACGGCTGATTCAAGCCTTTGAATCCGGTCAAGTTGCCCAGGCTAGAGCGCTGCAGCTGCAACTGTTTCCTCTCTTTAAAGTGCTATTTTGTACGACTAATCCCATTCCCATTAAAGCAGCCCTACAACTTCAAGGTTGGCCAGTGGGGCCGCTGCGATCGCCGCTTTGCGAACTATCGGCAGAGCAACAACAGCAGTTGGAGCAAGTGATGAGCCAGTTGCAATTGATTTAAAACGACCTGTCCAAAGATGGGTCTTAGACAAATTGGATCTCGATAGGCTATAATGAACTGTAGATTTAGTGCTAGAAATACTTTTATTAAAACAGTCATAAAAGCCAGCCAAATATTGATTCAGGCTAACAAATATTGGATGAAAATGCTTAATTGCTAGTCGAACAACTGAATATAAACTTGAAGCTCAATATTTAAATACGATACCGTCAACTGTCTAGTTGACCAGTCATTGATCTGACTGCTGCTACATAAGCCTTTATCAAGACGTTGTAAAGCACAAAGAAACCTTTTTTTTTGGAGGCAAATGACTAATAGCGACAACCAACCGACCCTTAAAATTATTCCCCTGGGGGGACTGCACGAAATTGGCAAAAATACCTGTGTCTTTGAATATGGCGATGAGATTGTTTTATTGGATGCAGGTTTAGCCTTTCCCACGGAAGGCATGCACGGCGTGAATATTGTCCTGCCTGACATGACCTATCTGCGGGAGAACCGCCACAAAATTAAGGGCATGATCGTCACCCACGGTCACGAAGACCACATTGGCGGCATTCCCTACCACCTCAAGCAGTTTGAGATTCCTGTAATTTACGGGCCGAGGCTGGCGATGAGCTTGCTGCGGGACAAGCTGGAGGAAACTGGCGTTAGCGATCGCACAACGCTTAAGAGCGTGCTGCCACGGGAAAATTGTGCGCATTGGGCAGCATTTTTTCCGTTGAATATATTCGCAACACCCCATTCCATCGCCGATAGCTTTACGGTGGCGATCCATACTCCCTTAGGCGTGGTTATTCACACGGGAGACTTCAAAATCGATCACACCCCGGTAGATGGCGAGTTTTTCGACCTGCAGCGCCTGGCAGAACATGGGGAACAAGGGGTTCTTTGCTTGCTGAGCGATTCTACCAATGCGGAAGTGCCGGGCAGCACCCCTTCGGAACGGTCTGTCTATCCCAACCTCGATCGCATTTTTTACCAAGCCAAGGGGCGGTTGATGGTGACCACTTTTGCCTCTTCGGTACACCGAATCAATCTGATTTTGGAGTTGGCCCAAAAGCACCAGCGCAAAGTGGCCGTTGTGGGGCGATCGATGTTAAACGTTATTGCCCACGCCCGCAACCTGGGCTATATCAAATGTCCCCGACGACCTTTTTGAGCCGCTCAAAGGAATTGGCCGCTTGGGCGACGAACGGGTCGTTATCCTAACTACCGGGTCTCAGGGAGAACCCCTGGCTGCCATGACCCGCATTGCCAAGGGTGAACACCAAGTCAAAATTCGTCAAGGGGACACGGTGATCTTTTCCGCTAACCCCATTCCTGGCAATACCCTGGCTGTGGTCGATACCATCGATCGCCTGATGATGTTGGGAGCCAAAGTCATCTACGGCGTCACGAAGGCATTCACGTCTCCGGTCACGCGGCCCGGGAAGACCACAAGCTCATGCTCTCCCTAACCCGGCCTAAGTTTTTTGTGCCCGTTCACGGCGAGTATCGCATGCTGGTCAAACATGCTGAAATGGCCCACAGCTTAGGCATTCCCCCAGAAAATACCGTCATCATCAACAACGGCGACGTGATTGAACTCGCTGAGGACTCGATTGGGGTAACCGGTCAAGTGCCCTCCGGAATTGAATTGGTGGATAATTCCGGGATCGTTCGCGACAATGTCCTCAAAGAACGGCAGCAGTTAGCTGATGATGGCGTTATGACCGTGTCGGCTGCTGTTAGTTCCACCGGGCAATTGCTGGCAGAACCGGTGGTGGAATTGCGGGGCGTGGTCACCTCGGTAGAAGGGCCCCTGCTGCGATCGCTGATTGCGCGGTTGATCGAGAAGACCCTAGATCGCTGGGATGAATTTGTAGAAACCAACGGTCAAGGCCGCCGAGTAGACTGGGCTAGCTTGCGAGCAGAGATTGAAACCAGC
The DNA here is from genome assembly GCA_012031815.1 of Chloroflexaceae bacterium. Lineage (GTDB taxonomy): Bacteria > Cyanobacteriota > Cyanobacteriia > Cyanobacteriales > JAAUTE01 > JAAUTE01. The sequence goes on along the minus strand of JAAUTE010000006.1, from coordinate 23,999 downwards.
ATTCTGCGGCTGATGCGACGAGAATTGCGGGCGAATTCCCTGGTTATTTTCCTGCTGCAACCCCTGGAATTGCCTGAGGTTGGGCCGGAACCGGAGGAAGCTCCAGCGGCGACCACCTCCCGCTATCGACGGCGGCGCTCCACGGCTGTGCTAGCCGATTAAATCAGTTGGCAGGGAGTTAAACTAAGCCCGGAACTGCGGTTCGTGGGTTTTTTCATAGTTGAGGGGGCTGATTTTGCCGTTGATGCTGATTAGCTAGCCGCTGAGCGGTGTTGAGGATCTTTCCCGCCAGCATGGCTGCCCCAAAGCCGTTGTCGATATTGACGACGCCCACACCCACCGCACAGGAATTGAGCATGGTTAACAGGGGGGCAAGGCCGCCAAAACTCGCGCCGTAGCCAATGGAGGTGGGAACTCCAATCACCGGACAACTGGCCAGGCCCGCCACCACGCTGGGCAGCGCTCCCTCCATGCCCGCCACCACAATTAACACGTCGGCGCGATCGATCGTCTCCCGCTGGCTCAAGAGGCGATGAATGCCCGCAACGCCCACATCCCAGAGGCAGTTGACCTGAAATCCGCATAATTGGGCAGTAACGGCGGCTTCTTCGGCTACGGGTAAATCCGCTGTCCCTGCCGAGAGAATCGTAATCGCGCCCCTACCGGAGGCGGGTTCGGGGGTTCCCAAGGCACAGATCCGGGCGCTGGCATAATAGCGCAGGCCGGGCACTAAACCTTGTAGCTGTTCGTAAACCTCAGCAGTGATGCGGGTGGCCATGACCACAGGCGCTGCCAGGGCTACATCGCCGCGATTGAACAGGGCGGTCATGATGCGAGCAATCTGTTCTGGGGTCTTGCCCGGCCCCCAAATTACTTCCGGAAACCCCGTTCGCAACTGCCGGTGGTGGTCGAGGTTGGCAAAATCCGCGATCGGCTCGTAGCTGAGATACTTGAGTTTCTCTAAAGCGGCTTCGGGGTTGACCTGGCCCGCCGCCACTGCTTCCAAAAGTGATCGCAGCCCTTGAGGTTGACTCATGAAATAGCGATTAACTTGGGGGTTTTACTGACTATCTTGTCACATTTCTAGAGAAGCAGCCGGAAAGACCTATCTTGGGTCTAATGGGGTACGGTGGGTATAGGCTAAAATTTTGGGGTTAAGACCGAGAAGAAACAGGAGAAAAGACCTTGCTAGACGAACAAGCAAAAAAAAATATGCTCCGTAAAATCCCCCACGGACTTTATGTTTGCGGGGTGAAAGATGGCGAGGAAATGAATGGATTTACCGCCAGTTGGGTGATGCAATCTTCTTTTAAGCCGCCGCTGGTTGTCAATTGTGTCAAGCAGGATTCCATCTCCCATCAATTGCTCAAAAACAGCGGAGTCTTTGCCATTAGTTTTTTAGGAAAAGACCAAAAGACATTGCCCAGGAATTTTTTAAGCCGAAGCGTCGGGTGGGCAATAAATTTGAGCATATCGAGTTTTATGAAGGGCAAGAAACCGGCTGTCCGATTATTCGGGATTCTCTCGGCTACATTGAATGTCGGGTGGTCGGCACCGTGGAAGCCGGGGATCATACGGTATTTGTGGGGGAAGTCATCGGCGCCGGCATTCACCGCGAGGGAGAGCCATTGCTCCTTGAAGATACGGAGTGGCAGTACGGCGGTTAAACACGGGTAGCCAAGGCTAATTTTTGTACTGCTTAGGGTTAGTGCGTAGGGAGGCGTCCAATTTTAGCGCCTCTTGTAGATTTTTTTTGCCGTTTAGGAGAACAGGAACCGCAGGGCAAATCTATCTCAAATTGCACAAAACTATGGGCAGTTCGCAGTTCTCGAACCATCATCAAGAGTCCCCACAACAACGTACCAATGCCGCTTAAAAAAATCACAACGACCAATTGAGACAGCCACCAGATCGGGGTTAATACAGCCAGGGCGATCGCCAGCATATCCACCATAAAAATAACAATGGCGATGTAAATAAACACCAGAGCATCATGGACGAGATGGTGATGGTGTAGTAATTCGCTGAGGAGGTGTTGCAACTTGTGCAGTTTCTCGGCTGCGCGCTCGGGCAGCTCGGCGGTTCCGCCATTAAGCAACTGGAGTCGTTCCAGGTTGAGCAAGCGCAGGCGATCGCCAATGGTGTTGTAGCGAATCACCAGGCCATTGAGAAGAATACCACAGGCGGTAATCATGACCACAGGAGCGATAATTAGCCCGATAACACGGGTTACTGCCTCAGCAGAATTCATAACTTTATCTCTCTAGCAAGGGGGATTTGCGGATCTCTCAGGATGGCAGGATGCTTAGAAAGCAAAAAAACTGCTATTTCGCCAGTTATTAAGTCCAAATCCCTCCCAGATCTAGTTTTTGAAGTCAGTATGGGTTAATCCTCTATCTCAGACGGGATTCGGCTAAGCTCCAGTCGGGGCGCAAACTTTGGGCCTGGCGGAGGTAAGGATGGCAAATGGCTAGGGGAGGATAGGGCAAATTGACGTGGATGAGGACGCGGATGCAGCGCTCTAGACTGCCTTCCACCTGCATCTGCTGGACATCGAGCAAGGGGACGCAATCCCAGCCCCCTCGTTCTCTAGCGATCGCCGCCGGGAAAATGGCATTGAGGTCGCGGGTGGCGGTGAAAATCACGCTAATAACTTCTTGAAGGTCGAACTGGTTGCGGGTTTCGATGGCATCCAACAATTCCCAGACCGCCTCGCGAATCGCCTCAACGGTATTGTCTGTGGCCGTCGTTGCGCCTCGAATTGCTCGCACTCTCCACTCCACGATGTTTCCCTCACGACAGGACGATTTCCCCGCCAGCCAAGATCAGCGCCTGAACCCGCGCGTTGATACAACCAGAGGGGCTGGCCGTGGCTAGATAGTTCAAATTCTACCCAATCTAGAGCGGCTTCCCAGGGGGTTTTTGCCTGTCCTCGCCCAGGAATTAGGCGATTGATCAGGGTTTTTGGGGCTTCAATATCTTGGCATTCTGCTTTTTCTGGGTCAAGCCCCGCAAGCTCGGCTAGCCAGCGGCGGGCGTCTTCTTCGGTTCCCAGGCGATCGACAATTCCCAGGGCTAAAGCCTGCTCTCCTGTAAAAATGCGTCCATCGGCAAAACTTTGCACCGATTCCACCGCAAGCTGACGGGCTTCCGCCACGGTTTGTACGAATTGATGGTAGCTGATATCAATTAACTCTTGCAGAATGCTTTCTTCTTCTGGGGTCAGTTGGCGATCGAAGGAGAGAATGTCTTTATAGGGGCCGGATTTAATCACTTGAAAGGAAATGCCGATTTTCTCCAGCAGACGCTCCAGATTGTTACCGCGCAGGATGACGCCAATGCTGCCCGTAATCGTTCCTGGGTTGGCGACAATATAGTTTGCTCCCATGCCGACGTAAACTCCGCCGGAAGCCGCGATATTGCCAAAACTGGCCACAATTTTTAAATCCTTGCTCAGGCGCTTGAGGGCGGCGTAGATTTCTTGGGAATCGCCGACGGTTCCCCCTGGCGAGTCGATACGCAGCAGCAGGGCTGGGTATCGCCGTTCTTTGACGGTTTTAAGGGCTTTGAGGACTCGGTTGCGGGTTTCTGTGGCGATCGCGCCGGTGATTTCCAAGCGGGCGATGCGTTTACTTGCTCTCGGTCTAAACGGCCAGATCATAGGTGTCGTAACTTGCTCTTAGGGAGGGGTGAGGATTTACCAACTGGTCAACCTATCAATGGTAGTGTGCTGGCCGGGGCCTTGGGATCGGGGCTATACTTAGCAAAACTATAGGTTGATTGTCATTAGCGTTGGGTTTGTGGGTTGAATGGCTAGGGATAGGGTGATGGGTGAGCCGGATTTTTCGCGATCGCCGCTGATGCGGGTAGTGCCGTTTTTTTTGTGGGGAACGGCGATGGTGGCCATGAAGGGGGCGATCGCCAAACAACGCCCTGGTTTTTGGCGGGGCTGCGGCTGTTTCCGGCGGGGATTTTGGTGCTGGTGGCGGCGGTTTTGCAGGGGCGATCGCAGCCGAGGGGCTGGCTGGCGTGGCTGTGGATTGCGCTGTTTGCCCTGGTGGATGGGGTAATGTTTCAGGGATTTCTGGCGGTGGGGCTAGAGCGCACGGGCGCGGGATTGGGGTCGGCGATCATTGATTCTCAGCCGTTAGCGGTGGCGCTGCTCTCAAATTGGCTGTTTGGGGAGGCGATCGGCTGGCTGGGCTGGCTGGGATTGGCGATCGGCATTGTGGGAATCAGCTTGATCGGCGTGCCGGAGTCCTGGTTTCGGGAATTGGTGGCGTTTCATTGGGGGACCTTGTCGGAGTCGTGGCATTGGCAGGATTTGCTGGGGAGTGGTGAATTGTTCATGTTGCTGGCGTCGCTGTCGATGGCGGTGGGGACGGTGATTATCCGGTTTGTGAGCCGCCATAGCGATCCGGTGGCGGCAACGGGCTGGCACATGGTTCTGGGAGGAGTGCCGTTGCTGGCTTTCTCGCTGATGGGAGGCGCTGAACCTTGGCAGCAGTTGGACGCTTCCAGTTGGCTGGGCTTAGCCTATGCAACCGTGTTTGGCAGTGCAATCGCCTATGGGTTATTTTTCTGGCTGGCGGCGCGGGAGAATTTAACGAGTTTGAGTGCGCTGACCTTTTTGACGCCGATATTTGCTTTGAGTTTTAGCAGTTTGCTGTTGGGAGAAGAATTAAGCACCGTGCAGTGGGTGGGCGTGGTTGGGACGCTGGCAAGTATTTATCTGATTAATCAGCGGGAGAAACTGACGGAGGACTGGAAGCAATGGCTCAAGGGGACAAAAATTCCCGATCCGGCGGCAACGCCCTCCCCCGCAGGCTCCGACGATTAATCCTCTGGCTCCGTTGTTGAGGTTTTGACTTCGCCGATGGCCTCGAAAACGCGATCGCCGAAGTTCCAGACTTGACCTAAGCCTGAAATATTTTCATTGCCGGGTATTTTGCGTGCTTAACGCTTCAAGTTGACACAACCATTCGTTGAAGTGAGGACAGCGATCGCGAATCACCTGAAGCCCGATCGACTTAGCTAAGAGCGGCCCATCGGTGGCTTTTGCTTTTTTATAATTAGGAAATTGAGCGATAATACGTTTACTGGGAGCTGTCGTTGCACCATCGTTGATTAATTCAGGGGTTTCGTACTGGTTTGCGAGCGCCTGGAGTGCTGCAATCTGAGCTGAGCAATTATCATAACGTGAGGCAAAGCAAGTCGGGTCGCAGAAAAGATAGGCTTCGTATTCATGTAATTGCAAATGAGGAATAAATCTCGCATCCCCAATATCTTCGGCAAAGGACTTTTCTAGCAGTTTAACTCGCTCCCTTGGTACATGGCGAAATTGTTTGGCTGCCTCTAATCCTGGAAACTCAGAATGAATTGCATACAAATCAATCATAGTTGTGAAAAACACATCTCTGCCTTTTTCCTGTTTAAGAAGTCGCAAAATGTCATTTTTCATGGGTTCGTAATTTCTACCACCGCCGCGATGAGTTTTTCCTTTCTTTTTCCCATGAGCAATTAGTACAGAATTCTGCATGAACACTCCGTACTGATGAGCGAGGTGAGGTTTGATTACAATATCAGCAAAAGTTTGTTCAGTCTGTCCTTCTGCAAATAGGTAAAGGCGAACCATTAGTGCGGCCCCCCACCAATAACATTCTTCTCCCAAATCTCTCCTAAACTATACTCCTCAAGCCACGCTTCTAATTCAGTAGCATCTAATCGTTTAAATACCGATTCTTGTCTAGCTGATGGCTCTTGTCTCTTTCGATCGACAACAATGATATCTTCCGGTTCAAAATTATCCAAGAAGATACTAGACTGAGTACTAATCAGAAATTGAGTATGATACGATGCTTTTCCAAAGAGTCCAGCAATAGCATTTAGAGCATAAGGGTGAAGCCCTAGTTCTGGCTCATCCACAACAATCAGTTTGGGAAATTCGTCCTCTGGTTGTAAAAGTAAGGCGATCAAACAGATAGCGCGTAAGGTTCCATCAGAAAGTTGGTGCGGCCCAAATACTCGATCTGAACTTTTGTCTAGCCAATTTAAAATAACTCGATTAGAGACATCCGGTTCAAGGACAAATTCCTTAAAAAATGGGGCAATGAGACGAATCGTTTCAACAATGCGGCGATAGGTCAAGCCATCATTTTTATTGCGAAATCTAAACAGCATTGCAGCCAGGTTTCCTGCATCTGGCATTAACCAACGGTTATCACCAACATAACAAGACTGACGAACTCCTGCGGTAGAAGATGTATCGTGAAAATGGTAAACACGGCAACGATTTAGTAAGTACTTAATATTTCTGGCTGTTTGACTCCTGTTGTCGACCTCCGCAGATAATAGAGTTTCTTGATGCCCTGCTCCTAAAGAATCAACTCTTGGATATGTCCGTCTTTTCTCTAAAAAACTCAGGGTTTCTTCTGCAAAAATAAGTGTATCTCCTGCGGCATGAAACAAGCGCATCTTGTAAATATTCATTCCGTTCTCAGGTTCAAACACCAATTCAGCTTCTATTTGTAGAGTTATTTTAGAACCAAAATACAATAAAGATTCGGAGCGACCTGACACCGCAATATACTCCTGAAGCCGCCCAGCCATCATTTCATTAAGCATTTTAAAAAAAGAAACAAGATTACTTTTTCCAGCGCCATTGGCGCCGATCAGGATATTAAGTGATCGCAATTCTAGCTCCATTTCCTTGATTGATTTAAATCCTTTAAGTGTTAACTTCTTTAACATTGTTGGTCTTTTGTTTGAGTTAAAAACTAGAATTTGACTTATGTTAGGCTCAAGGTGACCGCGAATCACCTGAAGCCCGATCGACTCTGCCACTGAGACAACCTGGAATTAGTCAAGGTTAATCCAAATCGGCTTCTGGTTATCCAGGCGCGATCGCACTTGGCCAAGGATGCAACTTTGTTTGTAACCGGCATTTTGTAATTCTTGGAGACAAGCCTGAGCGGTTTCGGGCGGAACCGACGCCAATAGTCCCCCAGAGGTTTGGGGATCGAACAGCAAGGCATAGGGCGCTAAGCTTTGTATTGTTGTCAAATTCTCGATCTGGCTGGAAACTTTCAGGTTTTGTGGCTGTAAACTGCTGAGAATTCCCCTTTTTACGGTTTCCAATGCTCCCTCTAACCAGGCGATCGCCGCCAAGTCCACAGTGACCGCTACCCCTGAAGCTTTAAGCATTTCAAATAAATGACCCAACAATCCAAAGCCTGTAACATCAGTGCAAGCAGTTGTCCCGAAATCGCTCAAAATTTGGGACGCTTTTTGATTGGATTGCAACATAGATTCTAGGGCAGATTCGACCCAGTAAGCCTTAGCTTGATAGCGCATGTCTGCCGCTAAAAGCGTGCCCGTACCAATTGCTTTGGTTAAAATTAGCTTATTTCCCGGCTTCATGCCCTGTTTTTGCAGCAGGCGGCCCTGGGCAATTCCCTGACAAGATAAGCCAAAGGCTAGCTCTGTCCCTTCCGTGGTGTGACCACCTACGAGGGTTGCCTGGGCTTTTTGTAATACCGTGATCGCCCCTGCTAATAAAGGGTGCAAAACTGACTCGATTTTCCCTTCCCGACCATAGGGAACCGTGGCGATCGCCATTGCGGTTTGTGGTGTGGCTCCCATTGCATACAGGTCACTCAAGCTATGCTGCGCCGTAATTTGTCCGAATAGGTAGGGATCGTTGATAAAACAGGGAAAATAATCTACTGTTTGCACAAAAAGTGAATTAGCCTGGACTTTGACCACGGCAGCGTCATCGGGCGCGTCTAAGCCCACTAATACGGCTTCTGTAGCAGCTTGAGGCAGTTGTTGCAATACTCGCTCTAAAACCGTGCTGCCAACTTTGGCCCCACACCCGGCGCAGCGCCTGGAATCTTGGGTAAGAATTTCGGGAATTACCTGCGGTTTAGCCATACTTTGGCTGTGGGTTGTCATTGGCTTTAATTCGTCAAATTCCTGCATAAATTTGCGATCGATGCGGTCTTTCCAGCGCCACAGCCAGGGCGACTGCCAGCCAAACTTACCCCAAGCGGCGATCGCACTTTTATCCCCCGTACCGATCAAGCTCAGGTAGTATTTTTGAGGATGAAAATCTAGCAGCGGTTTTCCTAGCAAACTACGCCGTAAATTCTCAAATAGCGGCTTACCCTGACGCACCGCAAACACCCCTGCCTTGGGACGGGGATGGTTTTGCAGGGTTGCCACATCTCCAGCGGCAAAAATCGCTGCGTGAGACACCGATTGTAGCGTGTCCTTAACCAAGACAAATCCTTGAGAATCGGTTTGTAATCCCGATGTTTGTAACCAGGGAGCTGCCGATGCTTGCGTAACCCAAAAAATATAATCGCATTCTACCGACAACCCCGATTCACAGATCGCCTTGTTTGGCAAAATTTTCGACGACATTCTCCCGTAAATGCACCGTAACAGCCCGTTTTTTCAGAATCGAAGTCAAGCGATCGCCAACCCAGCGACTTTGCCCAGTAACTAAGGCGTGACCGCGATGGAACAGGTGTAGGGCTAAATACTGCGGATGTTGCAGGACGCGAGCGAGGGCCGCTTGCATATTGAGCGCCAGTTCGACTCCGCCAGCGCCACCGCCGACAATGCCGATCCGCAGGGGGTGGCTGGGGTTTCGAGCTACTTTTGCTAAAATTTGACGCCAAGCGTTTAAAAATTGGGGGACAGGTTTAGCCGCAATGGCGTAATCCGCTGCCCCAGGCACAGTCACTTTAGTTGGAGTACTACCAATATCTAACGAGAGATAGTCGAAGGAAACGGGGGGACGATTGGCACAAAGCACCAAATTACTCTTTAAATCCAGGGCAATCGCCTTATCAAGATAAAATTGCGCCCCGGCGAAACGAGCCAGGCGTCGCAAATCGATATGGGTTTCCTCAAAGCTGTAGAATCCGGCAACATGAGCGGGTAACATTCCTGAGTAAGGCGCGTAGACCACATCGGAAATCAAAATCAACCGCACGCCCTGCAACGGTTTCATGGCAAATAGCTTCAAGCGATCGCGTGACTGTGGCCGCCCCCAACCAAAACCAACTCTTTAACAATGGGATAATTCACAAGCTACACAGTTTGCAAGATAATCCTACGCTAGCACTTTATTCAGTCACTACAAACCCCGCTCAGCGGCCTGTCCCAGGAATCGCGGGGCAGCTCGCTCACATAGGCAAAATCAAACACAATCCCCACGGCCACTTTCCCTGACCAAGGCGGAGAACTGAGCAGGCGATCGTAAAACCCACCGCCATACCCCAACCGATAATTTTGGCGATCGCAAGCCACCGCCGGCACCAAAATTAAATCCACCGCTTCTGGGGTGAGTTGGGGCGCTGTCGCCAAGGGTTCTGGGATGCCGTAAGCCCCAATTTCCAGCGCATCGCCCATTTCCCAACCGTGCCAGCTCAAAGCGTTACCCACGCAGCGCGGAAATCCCCAGCGGCGATCGCCAAACAAGGGACTCAGATCCGGCTCCTGACGAAAACTGAAATAGGCCAGAACCGTGTGGGCTTCCTGGAAAACCGGTCGGGATTGCAGTCGTTCTCGAAGGCGATCGCTTTTTTCTTGCCAACTAGACAGAGAGAGCGCCCGACGCTGTTGAAGAAATCCCCGCCGCAATTTCGCTTTGGATTTATCTTGAATCATCGTTAGAGTGTATGTAACCAAGTCTTGCGTTAAAACTTAGAACTTGAGAAGGAGCCAGATGAAACTCAATCTTGACAAATGTCCGGTATGTGGCTCTGAATTAGCCATGAAAGAAACCACGAAAATTGTTCACGGCGGCGGCCATACAGCAACGCTTAATCTCGCAGTTCTGGTTTGTTCGTGCTGTGGCAAGCGTCTTTATTCCCAGGATCAAGTCCGGCGCTTTGACGAAATTCGGGCCAAATTGAGAGACAACGATATTAGTGAGCTGGAAATAATCGGTCAATCCTTCCGCGCCTAACCCGTTGAGTCAATCCCCCGTCCCTGGGGCGGAGCGACCGCTCTTTAACAATGGTAGCGAGCTAAACCCCCTAAAATAGCACTTAAAAGTAAACAAGTTAACTCTTCTGAAAGATTAAGCAAAATCCTGGGATCAATATAATTGCGTCTACTCAGTTATGAGAAGCAATTAGATCCTGGTTATGAAAATTGCACAAATCGCCCCGCTCCAGGAGAGCGTTCCCCCCCGCTGGCTACGGCGGAACCGAGTTGATTGTCAGCTTACTAACCGAGGAATTAGTGCGTAGAGGCCACGAAGTCATTCTCTTTGCCTCCGGCGATTCCCAAACCTCCGCCATCCTCTATCCCGGTTGCGATCGCGCCTTACGCAGAGCCGAAACCCAGGAACCCCAGGTGTACTTAGAGATGATGCTAGCGGAAATTTACCTGCAAGCCGACGAATTCGACCTGGTTCATTCCCACGTGGGCTGTAGTGCCCTGCCCTATACCCAATTTGTCAAAACCCCCACGGTTCACACCCTCCACGGCGCGTTTACTGCCGACAGCACCAAGATGTATCGACGCTTCTGCAACCAGCCCTACATCAGCATCAGCCACTCCCAGCGCCAACCCTGTCCCGACCTCAACTACATCCACACAGTCTACAATGGCATTGACCTGGACGCCTATCCCTTCCGCGCCCAGCCCGACCAACCGCCCTACCTGGCCTTTGTGGGTCGCCTTTGCCCGGCCAAAGGAACCGAAGCCGCCATTAAAATCGCCCACGCTGCCGGGATGACCCTAAAAATGGCCGGAAAAGTCGATCCCGTCGATCTCGCTTACTATCACGAAATCATTGCACCGCTTCTGGATGGGGAACAAATTCAGTACCTTGGCGAAGTTTCCCACACCGAAAAAGCCGAACTCTTAGCTGGAGCCGCCGCTACTTTGTTTCCCATTGCTTGGCGCGAACCCTTTGGCCTGGTGATGATCGAATCCTTGGCCGTGGGAACTCCTGTCCTGGCCACCGCTTTGGGGTCAGTTCCTGAAGTCATTCAATCGGGGCAGACTGGCTATGTCTGTGAGTCCTCTGAAGAACTGATCGACGCTATTCCCGACGCCCTCAAGCTCAACCGCCGCGCCTGCCGCGACTATGTCGCCAGCCACTTTAGCGTCACCCACATGAGCGATCGCTACGAACTGGCCTACCAAACCGTGCTAGCAATCCTTGACGGCGCGCGGCAGCGCCCGCTGTCTTTAATTACCTCGATCTAAGGCTGGTTGTTACAAAGCAGGAGCGTAACCCTGTTAATTGCGCTCCTTATATAAAGCTAGTTACTAATAGCTAAGGAGTCGTTTCTAGCGTCTAAGTAATTGTATGACCAGAGAAACCCTATTAAAACCAATTGACCGTTATTTCTGACCTTTGACTTCTGACTTTTGACTTTTAAAAATCCATCTTGCATCAGGTGGCAGGAGTGCTAGGATCGTCTAAGCAATTTACGGGAGCGGCGGCAGCGAGGGCCCAAGCTTTGATCGGGTGAGAGCAGCGCGGCAATTTTTTAAGGCTCAAGGCCAAGCTGAATTATCTGTTTGTTTGGCTTCAAGTGATGAAGATCGCGTACTGAGTTGATGGCTCGATCGCGGCGCTCCGAAAACGCAAATTAATTGGCTTAAATTCAGCGCGATCGCTTGCCAAGCTTCTCCCAGAAATAAAGATGAGAAGCCCTGCCCTCGTAAATTTGCTGCCAATCTCCAGCCGACCTTCTTCGATCTTGAATTTGTAAGCATGAGCTTCAACCTAAGTGACACAGTCATCCAAATCGACGGTAAATCCTTTGTTCCCGCCGAGGCGTTTCCCCTTCCTGCGTGGCCCTGTACCCTGAGCGAACAGCCCCTCCCCACCCTGACTATTAAGGATGACGACGCTTTTTGGTGAGCGATACCCTGGGCAACATTGCTGGCTGCCTGGAAGACGACATTGACGGTAGCCTGGGCTTGTTTTGTGCGGATACTCGCTTCCTCAGCCGCCTAGAGTTACAGATTGAGCGTCGCACTCCGGTTCTTCTTAACAGCACCGCCGATAAAGGCTATTTGCTGTCCGTGCTTTGTACCAATCCCCGCAGCGATCGCCTCAAGCCCGACACCATTGCGATCGCCCGCACCATTGTTCTGCACGGGGGCCTGTTTGAAGAAGTTACCCTCACCAACTACAGCAGCCAGCCCGTTGACTTTGAGCTGAGCCTGAGTTTTGACGCGGATTTTGTCGATTTGTTTGAGGTGCGCGGTCAGGAACGACCCCAACGGGGCCAGCGCTTGCGGCAGTTACCCCACTCCAGCACTGTAGAGGCTGTGTCTCTGACCTATCGGGGTTTAGATGGAGCTTTGGTAGAGTCCTGCATCGAATTTGAAGAGCAAAAACCCTCCTACCTCCAGGGTTACACCGCCGTTTGGCAGATCTCCCTGGCTTCCCACGCAACCCGCACCCTACGCTACCGTCTCTCCATGACCCTTGACGGTCACTCGGCCTCCCAAATCGAAGCCCCGGACAATATCGACCAGGCTATTTTTGTCAGAGCCACGACCAGGACTGCTGGCTAGCCCAGGCGACCGAAATTCGCTGCGATCGCCCCCGCCTGAACGCCATGCTCCAAACTGCCGAACAGGACATCCATCGACTCTGGCAGGTTTTCCGGGGGGTAAAGCGCTCTGTGCTGGTATTCCCTGGTTTGCGACGCTTTTTGGTCGGGATTCCCTGATTGCGGCCTCCCAGACCCTAATCCTCGATCCCACCATTGCCCGCGAAACCCTGGCAATCCTGGCCCATTACCAGGGCAAAGTCGATGATGCCTGGCGGGAAGAACAACCGGGAAAAATCCTCCACGAGCTGCGTACCGGGGAAATGGCCCGCTGCAACGAAATTCCCCACACGCCCTACTACGGCACCGTTGACGCCACGCCGCTGTGGATTTTGCTCTACTGCGATTACTACACCTGGACGAACGATTGGACGACCCTGCAACAGCTTTGGCCCAACGCGATCGCCGCAATGGAGTGGATCGATCGCAACCTCCAGGAAACGGGTTATTTGCGCTATCAACGGCGTTCCTCGCGGGGTTTGCTCAACCAGGGTTGGAAAGATTCCGAGGATTGCATCGTCGATCGCCAGGGTAACTTAGTTCGCGGGCCCATTGCCTTGTGCGAGGTACAGGCATACGTCTACGCCGCCAAACAACGCCTCAGCGCGATCGCCCGACTACACAACCGCCCCGATCTTGCCCAGCGGTGGCAGCAGGAAGCCCAAGCCCTCAAGGTACGCTTTAATCGGGATTTCTGGGTAGAAGACCTGGGATTTTGTGCCTTAGCTTTGGATGGAGAAGGCAAACCCGCCGACAGTATTGCCTCCAACCCCGGTCACTGCCTCAGCCTGGACATTTTGACCCCTGACAAGGCTTTACAGGTAGCGCGGCGCTTGTCCCAGCCGGATATGTTTAGCGGTTGGGGGATTCGCACCCTCAGCAGTGATTCTCCGGCCTACAATCCGATGGGTTACCATGTTGGCTCGGTCTGGCCCCACGATAATGGGCTGATTGCGTTGGGGTTGCGATCTTTGGGATTGGTTGAGCAAGCGGTGGCAGTTGCCCTGGGAACCTTTGACATGGTGCTGCGCCAGCCCTACCAACGTCCGCCGGAATTGTTTTGTGGGTACGCTCGCCAGGGAGACGGTGATCCAGTGCGCTATCCCGTTGCCTGTACGCCTCAAGCTTGGGCATCTGGAAGTATTTGCCATCTGTTGCAGGTGTTGCTCAATTTAACCCCCGATGCGCCTAATGGTTGCCTGCGAATTGTGCAGCCGTTTTTGCCGGAATCCTTACCCCTGCTGTCACTGAAGCGCCTGCGGGTGGGTTCGGCGGTGGTGGATCTGGAGTTTGAGCGCTATGGCAAGGCTACCGCTTGTCGGGTGGTTAGTAAGCAAGGAGATCTCAAGGTACTGATTGAAGCTTAATCCTGTCTCAGTCGCTGGTCTAGTCTGTAGGCAAGCGGCTGATTCAAGGGCAGATCTGGCTTAGCGACTCCTTCTGGGAGATGAAGCGCGATCGCCATCGCTTTATCTAAACTTCAGGGGACAGCCAGGGCGAAGCCCCAGAAATTGAATGTCCCACCATAGCTCTCCGTCAACCAAATTTCTGTTTTACAGTGTCGCCATTCTCTTCGGCGCGATCGCCAATAGCTGGTTTTTCTACCTGGTGTTTGTTTCCTGTCTGAGCCTTACGGCTGTTCGCTATTGGCAAGAACGCTAGCTCGCAATTTTTTATGGTCGCCTTAATGGTAAGCCAAGGGTATAGCTCCTAACCTTGGTGCTACAAGGCTTGCCTAGCCAGGATTTTAGCCTTTTCACTGCTTGAGGATTACTACTGTAGATTCTTAACCTAAGCTCTGGGCATCGGGACAGGCTGGGGTTTCTCGGCGCTCCCGGTCAGAAATATTATTTATTGGTCTGACTCACCTGCTGAGTTTTTGAAGCGAGAATCTTGTCAAGACGACTTGTGACAATTAAGGCGCGGCATGGGGCTTATAATATTAAGAGATATTTACCTTAGGAACAATTCTATGAAAATCATGGCGATCGCGGGTACGGTAACGGCTGCTTGCTGGATGAATTTGCTAGGAGGAGCGGCTCAAGCTCAACTCCCCAATGTTGACAATCCGAGTCAGTCGCTTCAAGGGCTAGAAGCTAGAACCATTGAAACCGATTTCAATTTTGCCGTTGGTGGAGAAGCTCCCAGACAGTTGAGAGATTCAGCCGGTTCTGCGTCCGTTTCTGCCGATGGGAACAATCAAATCGAACTTTTCGAGCAAAATAATGCAGGAGTTCTTCAGTCAAAAGATGCTCCTGGCATTTTAGAAGACATTGTGTTTATTGAAGGAGAGAATCCCTACGGAGACTGGGCAAGTGATGCGGACTCCGCCGACTCTGCTGTAGGCGTCCAGCTTCTGAAGTTTTAATGAGACAAACTACTTTTTCTCTCCATTGAGGCAAATTCAAATTCAAGATTCATCCAGTCGGGGGAACATTAAGTTACTAGTTTGGAGGGTGTAATTAGCCAGAGCCGAGATGTATCTTTAGAGTAGAAGGCTGTGAGGGTAACTGTTATGAATACTAAAGCTCTGGTTAATTTTTCTTTGATTATTCCGCTGTTATTTACCGCAGCAGTAAGGGCAGAAGCTCCCGCTCATGTCCAGCAGCTCCTAGAAACCAATGTCTGTCAGAGCTGCGATTTGCGAGGAGTGAATTTGAGCAGCGCCCATTTGATTGGAGCCGATTTGCGAGGGGCTAACTTATCCGGGGCGATCCTGGCGGGGGCCAATCTTGAAGGAGCTGACCTCAGCGGTGCAAATCTAGAGAATGCTAATCTAACGAATGCGTTCCTGACCAATGCGGTTTTCAAGGATGCTGATTTAGATGGTGTCAATTTAGCCTACGCTCGCATCTACGACGCTGATGTCTCTGGCGCTTCAATGAAAGACTTAATCATTACTAACGCTGAGATTTTTAACACGAATATTGGTGTGGGTGGCGAAGCACCCCAACGGTAAGTTTGTCTAATTTGATTTCGCCTCCGACTTAAGAAATTTTTGGCCCTGCTTCTGTAGTAGAAGCGGGGTTTTCACAACAGACCATTATTTCCCTGCAAGCTGGGATAAACTCAGCAAAAAACATTCCCAAACCAACCGGGGTTGGACGTAAGCCAGTAAGCCCTGACGAGCCTGTTCTCCCTGTTCGGCGATCGCTTTATACCGCCAGGTTTGCCAGTAATGAGCTTGCAAATAATCCAAAAGCCAGAGCTGGGTCTGGGCATCCAGTTGTTTATCAATGTCCCTGGCCAGGGTCAGGGCTGCGATCGCGGTTGTGGGAGGCGTGGTGAGTTGGACAAGGAACCCGATGCCGCTTGAAGCTGTTCGCTAGCTAAAATGGCGGCACCAGGGGAACCCTGGGCTAGGGCCAGCAACCCGATATCATTTAGAATTTCAGCGCGTCCGAGGTGACGTAACACCTGCTCCATGTCCGCCGGAGTCAATCGAGTAAAGGGGAGGCGCTGACAGCGGGAAACCAGCGTTGGCAAGAGGACATCCGCGCCAGAAGCAATTAGAATGAGGGTTGCCCGTCCTGGCTCTTCCAGGGTTTTCAACAAGGCATTGGCTGCGGCTTCGGCCATGGACTCGGCATCCTCAATGACCACCATCGCACGGCTAGCTTCCAGGGGGGGGCGTCCTAAAAACTGGATAATTTCCCGGATTTGCTCAATGCGAATTTGAGGGGGTGCTTTACGTTTAAGTCCCGCCGCTGCGGCCTCTCCCACAGACAGCCTTTGTCCCTGGTGGACATAGGTTGGCTCAACCCACAACAGATCGGGGTGATTGCGCTGCTCTAGTTGTCGGTTCAGGCGCAGCCGTTTCTCAGGCGTTAATCCCTGTCCTAGTAAGATTTCACAGAAACACTTGGCCGCTAAACTGCGTCCTACCCCTGGAGGCCCCGCAAACAGGTAAGCTGGCGCAATGCGATCGCTCAAAACTGCACTTTGGAGCAGTTCTACCGCTTGTTTTTGCCCCTGCAATCGGAGAAAAGCCCTGTTAAGTGATTCTCTTAACTCTGTTGGTGTTGGCTGCATTCAGGTTAGATAAGATCAACTTTAGACTCAGTGGTTAATTTAATATGGCTCGCTATACGTGTTCGTATATTGCTAACGTTCCCTTTGAAAAGCTACAAACAGTCCTCTCAGAGCTACTGCGGACTTGTAATTTCGATATTATCTACAGAATTAGTGATTATATGATGGCCCGGGAAATTCCCGGCAAGGTCAATTTTGCTAAGCTCGTCACGGTAGAAGTCCTCATCGACCACACGACAGCCACCGCCGAACAGGTGCAGGTAAATTTTGTGGTGAAAAACGAAGAATTGCCCCTGCAACTGGATAACCATTGCCGACAGATGTTTGACCGGGTGAAGGATCTCCTCGCCCAGGATAGTCACTGGAAAGTGTTAGAAATGCAGGGCTAGAAGTTCTTTAATGATAGCTCAGCCCTAAATTTCTCCAAAACCGGATTTAATTTACACCAGCTCGCCGTCATCTTCCACTTCGACCATTGCCGGATCGATCAGGGTAATGTCAAAGGGATCTTCCGTCGGCGACGAGGGAAAAACGTCGTACTGACGGCATTGATATAGGGCAAAAACCTGCGATCCCAGCATTACTTTATCGCCATGTTGGAGGTCGTAGGCAAGAACTTTGCGCCCATTGACCAGCAAGCCATTGGCACTGGAGCGTCCTTCGCGATCGCCGTCGCGGATTTGATAGTGGGAGGAGCCATCGGGTTGGCGGCAGCGATAGAGGGTGGCGTGATGGCGAGAAACAAACTGGGAACGAATGCGAATATCACAATCTTTTGCCCGTCCAAGACGATATACGTCCCGATTGAGGACAATCACCTTGCGCGCCTGGTTATCCTCAATAATTAAGAAATGTTCTTGTCTCGGCCGGGCTGACGTTGCATCCATTGACAGACGTTTACTGATTTTGCCTCGAACAATTGGGTGATTCAAAATTAACTTAAGCCGCTCCTCTTTTCAAGAAAAGCGTGATTAATCTTGACTGAGATTGGACGGCTCAATTTCCCTAAATAGCCTAAGAATTTGTGGGGGTTGTCTGTTGTTGCTGGATTTTTTACCCCCCCTGACGGCGGCGCAGCAGCAGGGAGTTGGTGACGACCATTACGGAACTGGCGGCCATGAGTGCCCCCGCTACCGCAGGCGACATGACAATCTCCTGTCCCGGTAGCAGTATACCCGCTGCAATGGGAATGGCGATCGCGTTATAGCCCAGGGCCCAGAATAGGTTTTGGCGAATTTTACGGAAGGTGGCGCGGCTGAGATCGATGGCGGCGACCACGTCCAACAGGCGATCGCCCATGAGGACAATGCCAGCGGCCTCCAGGGCGATGTCGGTACTGCCGTGGAGGGAAATGCCCAGATCGGCCTGGGCCAGGGCGGGGGCGTCGTTAATGCCGTCTCCCACCATGGCGACCACCTGCTCGGCCTGGAGGGTTTGAATGGCCTGGGCCTTGTCGGCGGGGGTGAGGGAAGCAAAAACCCGATCGATGCCGACCTGTTGGGCCAGGGTTTGGGCGGCACTGAGGCGATCGCCGGTGAGCAACACCACTTCTAACCCCCTGGCTTGAAGCTGGGCGATGGTAGCGGCGGCGTCCGGGCGGAGCTGGTCTTGGAGGGCTAAGAGACCGGCCAACTCCCCGGCGACGGCACAGGCAACCACGGTTTTGCCGCTTTGGGTGAGGGTATCAAGCTGGGAGTGGACGGCATCTAGGGCAATGTTTTGTTTGGCTAGCCATTCGGGGGAACCAACCAGGACGGTTTGGCCGGCCACCTGGGCCGCCGCGCCAATCCCGCCAGGGTTTGAAAATCCTGGGCCGGGAGCAGGGGTAATTCCTGGTGCTGGGCGGCTTCGACAATGGCCCGGGCCAGGGGGTGGTTGGTGCCGCTCTCGACGGTGGCGGCTAGTTGCAGCAGTTGCTTCTCATCCCAAGGGCCCCAGGCAACGCGATCGCAAAGTTGGGGATGTCCCAGGGTCAGGGTTCCGGTTTTATCGAAGGCGATGGTGGTGAGTTGGCGGGCCTGTTCGAAAACGTCGCCGCCTTTGATCAGTAAGCCCCGTTCGGCTCCAATGCCCGTTCCCACCAGTATGGCCGTGGGTGTGGCTAATCCCAGGGCACAGGGACAGGCCACCACTAATACAGAGATGGCCAGCTTCAGGCTCAGCAGCAAAGGCACGGTACTGTGGGGCAGCTCGGCCAGGGCCATCCCGCTCATGGGGTTGGTGGCGTGGAACTGGAGGACGTGGGGCCACAGACGCACGCCCAGGAATTCCCAAAACCCAAAGGTCACGGTTGCGATCGCCATCACCCCGTAGGCGAAGTAGCCCGCCACCGTATCGGCAAGCTGTTGCACGGGGGCTTTGCGGGTTTGGGCGGCTTCCACGGAGGCAATGATTTGGGCCAGGGTAGTGTTGTTGCCGAGGCGGGTGGTTTCAATGGCGATCGCCCCGGATTGGTTGAGGGTTCCGGCCCAGACGGCCGCGCCGGGTTGCTTGAGGAAGGGCAGGGCTTCGCCGGTGAGCATGGCTTCATCGACGGCACTTTCTCCGGCAATGACGGTGCCATCCACGGGGATTTTTTCGCCGGGGAGGACGCGCACCCACTCGCCGATTTGCACCTGCTCTACCGGAATTTCGATGCCCATGCCGTCGCTGTCGCTGCGGCCAATGAGGCGGGCCAGGGGCGGTTGCAGGGAGACGAGTTTTTCTAAAGCGGCGGAGGCCCGGCCCCGGGCGCTGGCCTCCAGGGTTCGCCCCAGCAAAATGAAGCCAAGGAGCATGACGGGTTCGTAGAAAAAGCACTCCCAGCCGCTTTGGGGAAAGAACAGGCCCACGCAGGAGGCGAGATAGGCGCTGAGGGTTCCCAACCCCACCAGGCTGTTCATGTTGGGCATGGCGTGGCTCAATCCCCGCCAGCCGTCTACGAGGATGGGCCGGCCGGGAAACAGCAGGGCCAAACTGGCCAGGCTCCAGTGAAACCAGAGGTTGCTTAAGCCGGGAATCTCAGGGCCGCCCCAATGTTTGAGGTGACCCAGGGTAGAGAACAGGATTAACAGGGCGGCGATCGCCAATTGGGAGCGTTGATGGCGGCGGGCTTGCTGGCGGCGATCGCTGGCGGACTGGAGGGGATGGCTGGCCAGACTGTGGCTGGTGGGGCGGATTTGGGAGGGAAAGCCGGTGTCGGTAAGCTTGGTGGCTAGGCTGGTGGGGGCAATTTGGCTGGCGTCGTACTCGATGACGGCGACTTCGGTGACCAGGTTAACGCGGGCGCTGGCGACACCGGGTTGTTGTTCCAGTTGGCGTTCCACGGCTTTGACGCAGCCGGCACATTTCATGCCACCCACATCAAGGGTGACTGTTTGCAGGGTTTCCGGGACAACCGGCTTGGGCAGGGATTGCAGCATGGAGGTTGAACTTACCGACACTATTTTTAGAATAATGGCTAGAACCTTCATTGGCTGAGGTGGCCAACTCACCCGTTTAAAAAAACCTAACCCCCTTCTCCAGGAGGGCCGGGGAACAATTTTTTGCTTTCTCCCCTCGTCTAGTAGGAGGGGCTGGGGAAGAGGTTGGTTGGATTAATTTAACCCGTCTACTTAACAGGCCATGAGGGCGATCGCGTAGGCTAGACAGGCTTGAATATCGGCGACTTCCAGGGACGGATAACAATCTCGAATAATCTCGGCAAAGCTGAGTCCTTCGGCAATCAAGGTCAAAACATCCTGTACCGTAATGCGGGTTCCAGCAATACAGGGCTTGCCAAAGTGCAGGTTGGGGTCGATGACTATCCTATCCACGGCTCAAGGTTGGGGGTGAGGCAACAAACGGCCAGAAAACGCTTCTAGCCTATCAAACTTATGGGAAATTCAACGCCGTCCCAGCAAGGCTGTTAGCTCTCTGGCTCAAGGGGCGATCGCCACTCTTCCTCAACCGTAAAAAATCAAGCACGGGCTTTCAGGGGGGCTGGCGGGCTGTCGTTCTATAAGACCGGCTTGCAGTTAAACGATTTCTCGATAAGGGGGAATTATCCCTGGGCGTCGTTCCATAAGACCAGCTTGCCCGTTTGAGTGAGTTTCTTGATAGGGGGGGAATGATTCCTGGGTGTCGTTCTCTAAAGCCCGCTTGGGGTTAAACGATTTCTAGTCAGGCCCCAGGGATACCGACTGCCCCGGCTGCCACCGCCGCGCCAAAAATCAGGTTATCCTTGTGACATCCTCCCGACGCTCATCCGAAGCGGATAGAGCGCGGGCTTCCCAAGATTGCTCTTGAGGTTTCCTGCTTCATCGGGGTTCCCAGGCAACCTTCCTCACAGGCAATATCACCGTCTGTCCAACGGCTACAAGACCTCGCTGTTCCACTACTTGAGCAGCAGCAACATCTCGGTCAGTCGTATATCCACATTCATCGCAATGATGCACCCGCTCTCTCAGTTCTTTCTTTCCAGTATGCGTCCCACATTGAGGGCAGGTTTGACTTGTCCCGTTGGGGTCAACCTTGGCAAAGTAGACTCCCCGCTTCCAGGCAACCCACTTGAGAATGTCAAGGAAACTGCCCCATGCGGCATCCAAGCAATGCTTTGCCAACATGCCACGACTGGTCATCTTGAGGTTCAAATCCTCGGCAAAAATCATCCCAGCAATGTCGCAAAGTTTGTGGGCCGTCAGGAAGTGAAACTCACGGCGAACGTTGTAGATATGCTCATGCAGTTTGCGAATCTTGGCTTGAACCTTCCGATAATTGGCAGAACCCTTTTTCTTGTTTCTCAATTTACGTTGCAGCCATCGAAGCTTGCTTTGCAAATCCACGAAAAAGCGAGGGCGTTCTACCAACTCACCAGTCGATACAGCCAAGAACTTTTCCAACCCCAGGTCAATGCCAATGGGGTTGCCATACGGCATGACATCAGGAACGGAAACATCGGCTTGCAGAATCAGTTGGGCATACCAGCCCGACGCTTTGAAGACGACCCGAACTTGCTTGACCTCAAATCCTTCTGGAATGGGTCGATGCAGGTTAATGGGCATGGCTCCAATTTTCGGCAGTTTGATCTCAGAGCCGTTGACTGGATTCGACTTGAACTGCGGAAAAACAAACGAGCGGTACTGACCGAACTTTTTGAATCGAGGGAAGCCAAATCCCCTCTCTTGCATAAACTTGAACGACTTATCCAGTCGCTTCAAAGCGTCTTGCAAGACCTGAGAATGAACTGCCTTGAGTTCCGGAATCTTCTCTTTCGCTTTGGTCAGTGCGTTTTGTTGTTTGTAGTAGTCGGGATAGGGTGCGTCAGCCGGAATGATATATTCCTGTCTGATACTGCAAGCATTGACCGGACATTTACGCGAGTTGCTCCAGTCCTTGCGCTCTGCCAATGCGTAGTTATACACGCGACGGCATTGCTCCAACCAGTCAAGCATTTGGGCTTCTTGGTCAAGTCCTGGATAGATTCGGTAGCTGTAGGTCAAATTCAACATGTCTCCATTCTAACGGATTTACACCTCCCGTTAGAACCGATAGATAGTGTGTCGATTGTCGGGGCATCGACCCCCTCAATCGACGCGGGGTGTCCATGTATCCCGACGCTGACCTTTCGGGTACAGCGCGGGACTTATAGCCCCCCGACCCCCCATTAGTTAAAGCATTATTCAAGCGTCGCTCGCTGCTGAGATATGGAAGAGACCCGCTCGACGGAAGAATTGGTCGAAGCCCTACAAACCCCGGTAGATTTTGATTTTGAGCTGCCTGACCCGGAGGATGAAGACATTGATGAAGGGGAATTTCAGCTCCGCCTGGAAACCATGTGGCAAATTTGCGATCGCTTCGATCTGCAAACCGAGATCTGGCGGGGGCGCATCCTGCGAACCATTCGCGATCGCGAAAAGCAAGGGGGGGATAGTCGCGGCACGGGCTTTCTCAATTGGCTGAAGGCGCGGGAAATTAGTAAAAGCCAAGCCTACGCCCTGATCCAACTGGCCAACAGTGCCGATACCCTCCTCAATGAAGGCCAGCTCGATCCCCAAAGCATCAATAATTTCAGCAAGCGGGCCTTTGTGGAAGCCGCCAAAGCCGCCCCGGAAGTCCAGCGCCTGGTCAGTGAAGTGGCCCACAATGGCGATCGCATCACCCGGCGGGAAGTCAAGCAAATTGCCGATGAATGGACGGCCATGAGTTCGGAACTGCTGCCGGGAGCAGTCAAGGAAAAAGCGGCCAACGGAGCGCTGCCCCTCCGCCACCTGGCTCCCCTGGTACGGGAGTTGGAAAAATTACCCGATGCCCATCTAGCCGCCATCCAACAGGAAATCACCGACAAACCCGATGTGGATACGGTCAAGGCCCTCACCAGTTCCGCCCGCAACCTATCTAAGTACCTGGATGCCGCCGCCCAAGTCCAAACCCTGCGCCGCGCCAACATCGATGTAGAAATGGCCCTGGAAGAAGCCCTGCGCTTAGACTGCTTGCATGTGGCTGCCGATCTCCTCAAACAGGCCACCCAGCTTGAGCAAAGTGTGGGCAAACTCTACAGCGCCTGGAAACGCCTGAGTAGTTTAGCCGATCGCCTTTATGTAGACACCGGAGCCAGCAATCCCTACCTCCGGGCCATGCTCACCAGTTTGGACGGTCTGACCAGAGACGTAATCGAGGTTTATCTCGATGACAGCGGCGAGCGGCAGGTGCGCTTGAAAGTGATTACCGACAATGAGTAGGCGGGCAAACTGAATCTAACAACCCCTCCCCCGGCCCCTCTCCTACCAGGCGAGGGGAGAAAGGTAATAAATTGTTCCCCCTGCCCTCCTAGGGAAGGGGGCTAGGGGGTTAGGTTTTTTTCTGTACACCCTCGGTCTCAAAGCCCTTCTGAAGCCAGCTTTTCCAGGGACAGCTGGGCCGCTTCTCGCACTTGGGCATTGCTGTCTTTGGCCAGATAGTTGAGGGCTGAGCGGCTTTTTTCGCTGGGAAGTTTGCCCAAAGCATCGGCTAGGCGCTGTCTGATCAGCCAATCCTCCGACTGCACAAACCGCAAGATCGGCTCAATGGCCTCAATGGCTTCAATTTCTCCCAAGGCTGCGATCGCCGCCTGTTGAATGACCACCTCGTCACTGTCTAAAGCTTGCAGGAGGGCCGTCTGGGCGCGGGGATCTTGCAGACTGCCCAGGGAAACCGCCGCACTAAAGCGCACCAGCCATTCCGTATCTTCATAAAACGCCCGCACCAGCGGTTCAACGGCTCTCCCGTCTTGCAGGTAACCCAGGGCTCCAGCCGCATCGGCGCGAATGCCATAATCAGGGTCAGTTTCCAGAAGCTGCGTCAAAATCGGGAAACATTCTTCGGTTTGCTTAATGCCTAGGGCAAACACCGCCATTGAGCGAATCTTGCAAAATC
>JAAUTE010000126.1 GCA_012031815.1 Chloroflexaceae bacterium | reverse complement strand
CAAGCTGCAAACCGGAGATAACCTCACGTCTCCCTTACTCCCAGGGTTTAGCACTCCCGTCTCTGAACTCTTCCCAATAAACTGAAAAGCCAATGGTTGCCAACTCCTTCCCCTGGACAATTCATGACCTGGAAACACCACGAAATTATTCAAGTCGAAACATCACCGCCAGTCCGTCCAGTTTCCTCAGAATGTCAAAGTGTTATCTGAATCTGCCCTCAAGTTCCCCGGATTGCTGGGGAGAGTTGCAGCACGAATTCACATAAAGTTACAATCGCGGTGGAAGTTAGCTAAGAAAAAGGCGAGGTGAGCTGTGAGGATTTGGGTAAATGAGCAGATCGACCCCTGCGGAATCGTTTATTCCTGCATTGCCTGCGTTGACGAACAGGCGGCCAGGGAGTGCCATGAAAGCTGGCTGTTGAGTTTGAGCGATGAGCAAAAGGAGCAGGGATGGCAGGCAAAGTTGCGTTCCGTTGAGTCCTGGGAAGATGTTCCGGTAAATGCCCTAAAGTTGAGCTATTAAAACCATTTTACGCCTAAAGCCATCCGCGCAGTCGATAAATCGCCAGACCAATATATTCTTTAATGGCTCTGGTGGTATTTTCCAGGCGATCGCTGTTGGGAAGTAGGGACAGCAGAGCGTCTTCGGTTAAGGCTTCCTGGGAGACAAATTGGGTTGCCAGAAAATCCGTGGGGGCAGGAATGGCGGCGATCGCTGGTGCTGAAAGATTTTAAGAGCGCGGGGCATGTGTTGGGCGGAGGTGACGAGTAAGACCTGATGAATTTGGCGCTCCGTCAGTATTTTACGGGTATTAACTGCATTTTCGTAGGTGTTGAGGGAATCTGGCTCCTGGATAATGGCGGAGGACGGAACTCCGAAAAATTGCAGAATTGTGGCCATATCGGCAGCTTCAGGCTGGCTATTGTCACTCCAGCTTTGACGGCCGCCGCTCACGACGATTAAGGGCGCTTTTTGCTCCCGGTACAGTTGGGCTGCATACAGTAGGCGATCGCTGCTTCGTTGAGGTCTACCATTGGGCGGGGGGGATCGGCAGAACGGGTCGCACCACCAAGCACTACAATCGCCTCGGCTGCGGGCAAGAAGTTAGCGGGGAGGTGCTGCCACTCCAGGGAAGTAACCAGGGCACGACTTACCCAGTCATTACTCCCTAGCAGGAGAATCAACAAGGCGGCAGCAATGGGCAAGGGCGTCCAGCGGGATTTACCCCACCATAGCCCTAGAGAAACCACCAACAGCAGGCAAGCCAGTCCCAAGGGATAGATAAACAGCGGCAGCAGCTTGGAGAGAAACACAAACATAGGCGTCAGTAAATAGCATTACCAAGGAATTGCGACCGCTTTTAGC
The DNA here is from genome assembly GCA_012031815.1 of Chloroflexaceae bacterium. Classification (GTDB taxonomy): domain Bacteria; phylum Cyanobacteriota; class Cyanobacteriia; order Cyanobacteriales; family JAAUTE01; genus JAAUTE01. Next base: position 10,270 of record JAAUTE010000126.1, on the reverse strand, counting down.
AAAGTCAGGGGGCCAAGTTCCTTAAGCTGTTGGAGTTGTTGGGGGTTGCGAACAAACAGCGATCCGGCGAATCCCAGGGAGTTGACAGAAATCGAAGCATATTGTTCTTGCGATCGCGGCACGAGCAGCATCCACTCCCGCGTCACCAGAAGATTATAGGGCCCGGTTTGGCAGGGGGATGGGGAGAGGGGACTTGAGCCGAGGGCAACTAATAGGGTTTGGTACGTTGCCAATAGCGCCGCCCCCGCTGCCTCCGCTGAAGTCCAGTGCCAATGCAAGGGAAAAATCCCGTGAAAAAAGGGGAAATCAGCGCGAAAAATGCCATTGCTACGGGTAAGAGACCCTAGCAGAGGGGCAATGGGAAGGTCAAGCGCTCCTGGAACCCAAGGCAGGGGCACGACCTGTAAATGTTTGTGGGACTGACTAGCCCCGGCCGCTCTGCCGCCGTTGTAAAACCCTAATCCCTCAATTTCAGCCATGACTGTCCACAAAGCTGCAAAATCAGCGGCAGTCAACCAGTTTTCCTGGGCTTCAAACTCCCGCGTCACCACCAGCAAGTGATAATCAACCACATTGTACTTGTTGAGTAGGCACAGGTGCGTTGCCGATAAATTGCCCACAAACAAGTCTTCTTCGTAGGGCAAAAATGGGTTAAATGACTGGTCTTGTTGCTTTTTTACCTGCTTCTTCCGTTCCAGACTGGCCAGAGTGCGCACTAAAAACGCAATGCCGTTTTCCTCGATAAATTCATGCTCAGTGGGCAGGGATTGCAACGCACCACAGTTGAGGGCATGCTGGGTTTGTGCCTGAACGCGCTGCCAGAGGTTGCCCTCTCCAGGTAGGAAATTCGCTGATGGGGAAATGTTCATCTCGGCCCGATCACCACTCCAATCGCAACTTTCTAGCAACAATTTACAACCGATGGTCTCAACACGGCACGGTGACTTCTTGAAGTTTTGTCAGTTTTCCAAGGATTGACTGGCGATCGCCCTTGCTTTACCCAGGGCAATCCGGTTGAATTCATCAGCCAAAATGGTTTTCTAGCGCGGTTTAATCGGCAGGATAAGCTGCGGATACAACCAAATTCAGTCCGGGGCGGTCGGGAGAAGATCGTCGGTTCCTAAAGTTCAGTGAGATCGCAACTACCAAGAAATGTTATCATCTAGGTTTAACTGCTTCTATTTTTTCGGTCAAGAAGCTTATTTTGTGTTAAACTAAGATTGTCAATAATGAATAATAGTTGCGAGGAACCTGACGATGACTGCTGTACAAGGCTTACTGCGCCAGTTTGGAGAGGTCTCCGATAACGTCATTGCCTTAGATAAAACCGTTACCGGCCCTGTCACGGAAGGGTTAAATGCAGTATTAGCAAGTTTCCAAGCCATTTACCTGCAATACCAGAAGCATCATTTTGTGGTTGAAGGGGCTGAATTTTATTCGCTGCACCAGTATTTCGGTGAGGCTTACGAGCAGGTTCAAGGACACGTGCATGACGTTGGCGAACGCTTGGACGGACTGGGCGGGGTTCCAGCGGCAACCTTTGCAAAACTAGCGCAATTGTGCTGCTTTGAGCAGGAAATGGAGGGACTGTTTAGCTGCCGGGAAATGGTCGAGCATGACCTGGCAGCCGAGCAAGAACTGATCAAGCTCATCCGCCGTCAAGCCGCTCAAGCGGAAAGCCTGGGCGATCGCGCGACCCGCTACCTGTACGAAGGAATTCTGCTAAAAACGGAGGAAAGGGCCTATCACCTGGGTCATTTCCTGGCAGAAGACAGCCTAACCCTCGGTTTCATGCCGGCTCTCAATGGCAACAGAGGCTAACATTAATTCTGGAGGCGACAATGGAAAAGGTGGGTGCGGTTGGACTGTGCCTGCCCTTGCCGTCTCTTATGGTATTACACTAAGCAAGTCATGTTGAGAAAATCCGTTATTGTTGCGATCGCGATGGTGGTTTTGGGATTGGTGGGCTGTGAGCGGGAGGAGCCGACGGCGATCGCCGATCCCCTGGAGCAATTGCAGCAGACCAAAGAATGTGTGGAGTGTGATTTGCAGGGAGCTGACTTGAACGGGGTCGATCTGCAAGGGGCCAATTTAAATCGGGCAAATTTGAGCGGTGCTAATCTCAGCGGGGCGAATTTGGCGGGAGCGTTGTTGGATAGTACCATCTCAGCGGGGCGAATTTAACGGGAGCGAATCTCAGCAATGCCGCCTTAACGGAGGCGAATTTAACGAAAGCCAACTTAAGCGGCGCTAATTTGACAGGGGCTTATCTTCGGATGGCCGATCTCAGCCAGGCTGATTTTAGCAGCGCCAAGCTCAATGAAGCTGACCTCGGTGGGGCGATTACCGAAGGCACTAATCTGGAAGGCGCAAGTTTAGAAAAAACCCTGCTTCCCGACGGCAGCACTGCTGAAAACTAAGAAACGGACAGGAGCATTGCCTCGACCCTGTGCGGTTGAAGTGCCAGGGTCAATAAAGAATTATGGTTGAGAAACGATGGCGGCAGCGCAAAAAAAGGCAAGTTGCACTACAACAATACTGGGGCCAGAAGGAAGATTAAAGTGAGCAGACATGGCAATGCCGATAACCGCGCTAATGGCTCCCAGTCCCGCCGACAGGAGAATATGGGTCGTAAAATTGCGACTGAGCAGTCGGGCCGCACAGGCTGGAATGACCACAAAAGCACTAACCAGTAGTACGCCAACCGCCTTAATCGCTGCGCTAACCACCAGTGAGAGCAAGATAATAAATGCAGTGCGGTGAGCCGAGACGGAAACCCCGCGAGCGATCGCCATTGACTCGTGGAGGGTCAGCAGCATTTGCGTTCGGAAAGTCAATCCCAGGAAAATGACGCAGATTCCCAGAAGAAAAGCACTAACGATTAATTCTTGGGGTCTTACCGCCAAAATGTCTCCAAATAATAAATTATTCAGCCCCCCTTTATACTGACCAATAAAGCTCAGGGTAATAATTGCGATCGCCAAAGAGGAGGAATAAATAATGTTAAGCAGCGCATCCGTCCATAGGCGAGTTCTCTCTAACAAATAGGTTACACCCAGGGCGAATATTACCGCAAAAGGCAGCAAAACCGCCGAAGGATTTAGACCCAACCACAATCCCAGACTAATTCCCAACAAAGCCGAGTGGCCCAGGGCATCGCTGAAAAAAGATAGTTGTCGCAAAATTGTAAAGCTTCCCAAGAACCCCCCTGTCAATCCCGTTAAAATCCCGCTAACCAGCGCCCGCTGCATAAACGGAAACTGAAACAGTTCTAGGGTGCGAGCTAATTCTTCTGAAATCATGGTTTACTCTCTCTGGCAAGAATGGCGGTAGCGAACAAACTCAGACCCGTAGGCAGCAACCAGACTTTGCTGGGAAAGCGCAACGGCAGGAACTCCCTGGCAGCGAAGTGTGCGGTTAAGACAAAGGACGCGATCACAGTTACGGCGCACCCGCTCCAAGTCATGGGAAATTTGCAGAATCGTCCAACCCTGCTCTCGTTTGAGGTGATCCAGCAGCGCGTAAAACATCTGTTCGCTGAGAGCATCTAACCCTGCCGGGGCTTCATCGAGAATCAGTAAGCGGCGCGGACGAACCAGGCAATAAGCTAACAATACCCGCTTAAATTCTCCCCCAGAGAGGGTGCTGAGCCGCTGATGGCGTAAATGCCACCCATCCACCTCAACAAGGGCTTGACGGACAGCCCCTTGGCGCGATCGCCAGTTAGCCCAAGGAAAATGCCACCCCAACCCCTCCCAGCCTAATCCCACCAACTCTTCGACCGTAATCGGGATGCGGCGGTCAAACAGAAAATTTTGCGGCAGATAGGCAATTTTTTCTCGAACCAGGCGGGCAATTGACCCGTTCGCGATAGCGAATGGCCTAAAATCGCGATATTTCCTCCATGCCGAGGAATAATCCCCAGCAGCGCTTCAATTAATGTACTTTTCCCTGCGCCGTTAGGGCCGACCAGGGCGGTATCAGTTCCAGCCATTAACGAAAAGGAAACATCCTTGACGACCGGCTGTCCTTCGCGCTGAACCGTTAACCCTTCCACCAGCACCACGACATCTCCTAAACTTTTCCTATTTGGGGCAGAATCAATCACCTTTCCACTCCTTTACCCCAGTTTCCCCAACAGAGACCAAGTTGCTCTGTCAGGAGACCACCAGGGAAATAACCAGGATTGGGTCGATCCCTGGAAAGCTGCCTCCAAGCTGTCGAGATTGAGTCGCATCGTAGTTAGATAATACTGGGGGTTGGTCGCCGCAGCGTCTCCGGTTTCCAGCGGATCGAAAACGCTTACCTGGACGTTTAAATCTGCCGCCAGGGCTGCAAACGTCGCTTCCCCGACTTGAGGCTCCGTGAGCAAAGTCTTGAGATTACTCGCCTGCACGGTTTCAATGACCCGGCGCACATCCTCCGGTGAGGCATTTTCTTCCGGCACATCCACCAAAAACTCTGCCTCTAGTCCGTAGCTATCTGCAAAATAGGGGGCGAAATCATGGAAAGCCACAAAGGTTTTGCCTGCATAAGGGGCGAGCCTAGCTGCAATTTCCGCATCTAAAGCTTGCAGTTGGGCAATATAAGCGGCTGCATTGGCAGTATACTCTGATTCTCCCGCTGAGTCGGCCTCAATTAAGCCGTCGCGAATATTCTCCACTTGCTGAATCGCTCGCTTGGGATCGAGCCAGATGTGGGGGTTATGTTCCCCGTGATGGTGAGACTCGGCTTTGGTCTCATGGTCATGATCGTGGGCATGATCGTGCTCATGGTTCTGTCCCTCCACTTCCTCAGAGGAGAGGGTGGCAATCCCGTCACTGGAGTCAATCACCACTAGGTCGGCATTACCGGCGTTTGCGACTAAATCCTCTAAAAATACTTCCATGCCCAGTCCATTTTTGACCAGAACGTCCGCTGTTGCGATCGCCTGGGCCTCGATTGGTTTCGCTTGATAATCGTGGGGGCTGGTGTTGGGGGGCAGCAATTGCACGACCTCGGCGCGATCGCCCGCTACGGCCCTGGTGAACTGGGTAATGGGCAAAAACGTCGTGACGACCTGCAATTCCTGGGGGGCGATCGGCGTTTCTGAGGGACTGGATGGTGTAGGGGTTAAACGACAACTACTCACACCGAAAGAGAAGCTTGCCGCTAAAATCATCGTTAACCGATTAAATCTTGCAGAAGCAGATAAAGATGAAGTATTTGAAGAGCTAGTGACAATATTTAACCAATAAACCTTTTTCGCCTGAGAGTGGAGTAAGGAAGTTAGCATCCGCTTAAGTCATGAGAATGATAATCATTCTAGTCCATCTGGGATCAAAGCGATGGCCTCAAAGTTAAGAAACGTTTCTCTCTGAGGCAGTTAAAGTTCTTATTTTTTAGAAATTTATCACCGTTAAGGACGACAAATAAGCAAATTGCTCTGCGAAACCTTGCCTTATTTCCCGCCCGCAGCTTGCCCTTCTCGATGGGAGAGCGGCTATGATTTGAGAATGATTATCGTTCTATTAAACGGGAGAAATCGTCTATGGCTGCTCCTACGGTGGCAAACTCCGTCCCTGTGACCGTTTTGACTGGGTATTTAGGCGCTGGGAAGACCACGTTACTCAATCGCATTCTCACTTACGAACACGGCAAAAAGGTGGCAGTTATCGTTAATGAATTTGGGGAAGTGGGTATCGATCATCAGCTAGTCGTGGATGCGGATGAGGAAATTTTCGAGATGAACAATGGCTGCATCTGCTGCACGGTACGGGGCGATTTGATTCGCATTATCAGCAATTTAATGAAGCGACGGCATAAATTCGACCATTTGGTCATTGAAACCACTGGATTAGCCGATCCGGCCCCGGTCATTCAAACCTTTTTTGTGGATGATGAGGTACAAGCCCAAACCCATCTGGATGCAGTCGTCACGGTCGTCGATGCTAAACACATCTGGCAGCATTGGGAAGCGGAGGAAGCCATTGAGCAAATTGCCTTTGCTGACGTCATCTTGCTCAATAAATCGATCTGGTCACAGAAGCCGAGCTAGAGCAGCTGGAGCAGCGAATCTGTGCCATGAATGCCATCGCCAAGGTCTATCGTACCCGCGAGGCTGAGATTGAAATGGAGGCGCTTTTGGGAATTAAAGCCTTTGATCTCAACAATGCTTTGCAAATCGACCCGGAGTTTCTTAACGACACGGCTCACGAACACGATGAAACCGTAGGCTCAATCGCTTTGGTTGAATCGGGGGCGATCGCGCCTGAGCAGTTGAATCGCTGGCTGAGCCACCTGATGCGGGAGTACGGGACGGATATTTTTCGCATGAAGGGCATCTTAAATATTGCCGGTGAAGACTGTCGCTTCGTTTTTCAAGGCATACATATGCTATTTGACGGCCGCCAGGATCGTCCCTGGAAACCAGGGGAAACCCGCCAAAATCAATTGGTATTCATTGGGCGTAACTTAGAGCAAATGAACCTGGCAGGGGGATTGAGACAATGCCTCGTCAACGGTTAAAATCCAGCCAGGAATGGCTACAATCGGCCTGGCAGAGACAATTGTCCGATTACGTGACTGCGATCGCCTGGATGCCCGATGGTTCCCAGATAGCTGCCTGTTCTGGGGGTGGGGAGGTCGTTTTGTATGAGGTCAAAACGGGAGCGTCAATCATCCTGCAAGCAGAACAGGGAGAGTCTCTCGATACGCTGTCGATTACGGCGGATGGCAAGTTTCTCGCCGCCGGGGGACAAGGGGGAACCATTGGTATTTGGCAGCTTGATAGCAGAATTTCCAGCTTGTCGAACAATTAAAGTATCCTCGTGCTTGGATCGATCGCCTGCAATGGAATCCCCGCTATTGTGAATTAGCGTTTAGCATTGGACACTATGTTCAGGTGTGGGATGTCCTGACCCAAGAAATGTTAGCAACCCTAGATTTTGCCACCTCGTCGGTTTTAGATTTGGCTTGGCATCCCCAGGGAGAGTTCCTGGCAGTCAGTGGCAACCAGGGCGTTAAAATTTGGCATCGGCAAGACTGGAACGACGATCCCCAAATTAGAGAAACGGGCGCTGCCAGTGGGGCGATCGCTTGGTCGCCGCAGGGAACCTATCTGGCTGCTGGCAACAATGACTGTACCTTACTGGTCTGGGAAGTAAAATAGCCCCTATCCCTGGCGAATGCAAGGATTTTCCGGCAAAGTTCGCCAACTTGCCTGGTCAACGCCTTTAGCTAAGGGAGGTACGCCCCTTCTCGCTGCGGTCAGTGCAGCGGAAATTGTCATTTGGACGAAAGATGATGATCCGTCCGTCGGCTGGGAAGGCGAGGTTCTCGATTGGCACAGCCAAACCGTGAGTGCGATCGCCTTTCAACCAGGGTCACTACGGTTAGCCTCGGCGTCTGAAGATGGTTTGGTGGGGATAGGGAAGAAGCCTAGTCAAATGGCTCAACGGTTGCAGGGAGCACCGCAAGGGTTTTCGAGTTTAGCCTGGCATCCTCAAGGAACGGCCTTGGCGGCGGGGGGATGTCAGGGGGAAGTATGTCTGTGGCAGTCATTGCTGCGAGGCCAAGGCTTTGGCTTGAATAGTCATGTAACTTGAATTAATCAAGAAGTCCAAGGATATTCTTGTTTTTTTCTCATCTAAGCACGCACGTAATACTATTTACTAATAGCAGCGACCTGGATAACAAGTCTCTACACACAAACTCTAATTTTTTCCAGCATCATTCAGTGCGATCGCAAGGGAATCTAAACCACGCTAACATGGAAAATCGCAGTCTTGAGGGAAGCAGTCGCAATGGCAGTTCGCAGCAAGGAGATTTCCGCGTCTTTACAACCACCGCAAGTTCAGTCTGAAACCAGCGATCGCCAAAAGTCCTGGACGATTGAAGATAGCGAGAATCTTTATCGCATTAGTGGCTGGGGCGAGCCGTATTTTTCCATCAGCGCAGCGGGCCGGGTTACCGTGTCTCCCCAGGGCGATCGCGGTGGCTCTTTGGATCTCTACGAATTGGTGCAGTCTTTACGAGAACGCAATATTGGCCTGCCGTTGTTGATTCGCTTCTCCGATATTTTGGCCGATCGCCTGGATCGTCTCCATGCTTGTTTTGCCAAAGCCATGGCCCGCTACAACTACGCGGGTTCCTATCGCGGTGTCTTTCCCATCAAATGCAATCAGCATCGTCATTTGGTTGAAGCCTTAGTTAACTACGGCAAGCCCTATCAGTTTGGCTTAGAGGCAGGCTCCAAACCCGAATTGGCCATCGCTCTGGCACTGCTGGAACCCTCCACTGACCCCCAGGATGAAGCTCGTCTGTTAATTTGCAATGGCTACAAAGATCGGGAATACATCGAAACCGCACTCCTGGCCACGCGATTGGGTCAAAAACCGATTATTGTCATCGAGCAACCCCAAGAAGTTCATCTGGCGATCGCTGTCAGCCGTCAGTTGGGCATTGCACCGACTTTGGGGGTTCGGGCCAAGCTCAGCACCAAAGGCATGGGCCGCTGGGGCAGTTCCACCGGCGATCGCGCCAAGTTTGGCCTGACCGTGCCGCAAATTTTGGACGTGGTTAAGGAACTGGAAACCGCTGGGATGCTGGCTTGTCTGCAACTGTTGCACTTTCACATCGGCTCGCAAATTTCTGCCATCAACGTCATTAAAGATGCCATTCGGGAAGCTGCTCAAATTTATGTGGAGCTGACTAAACGGGGAGCAAACATGCACTACCTGGATGTGGGCGGCGGTTTGGCCGTGGATTACGACGGTTCCCAAACCAACTTTCATGCGTCCAAAAACTATAACATGCAGAACTATGCTAACGACATCGTTGCCGAGGTCAAGGAAGCCTGCGAAGAACGGCAGATCCCGGTTCCTGTGTTGGTAAGCGAAAGTGGCCGGGCGATCGCCTCTCATCAATCGGTGCTAATTTTCGACGTGTTGGGGACAAGTGAAGTCTCAGGATTGCCCCCTGCAAAGGTTCCTCACCAGGAGCATTTAATTATTCGCAACCTCTGGGAAACCTACGAATCGCTCCAGGAGAATAATTATCAGGAAACCTATCACGATGCGACCCAGTTTAAAGATGAGGCCATCAGCTTGTTTAATTTTGGTTATCTCAGTTTAGAAGAGCGGGCCAGAGCGGAACAGCTTTATTGGGCCTGCTGCCGCAAAATTTTAGGGGTGGCTCGCCAACAGGATTATGTTCCCGACGATCTCGAAGACTTGGAAAAGATTATGGCGTCGATTTACTATATTAATCTTTCCGTCTTTCAATCCGCCCCGGATGCTTGGGCGATCGATCAATTGTTTCCCATCATGCCCATTCATCGCCTCAATGAAGAACCCACAGAGCGCGGGATTCTAGCCGATCTGACCTGCGATAGTGACGGCAAAATCGATCAATTTATCGACCTGCGCGATGTCAAAAGTGTTTTAGAATTGCATCCTTTACCACTAGAAGAAAACAGCGAGGCAAGCCAGGCGATCGCACCTTATTATTTGGGCATGTTTTTGATGGGAGCCTATCAGGAAACCATGGGAAATTTGCATAACCTGTTTGGGGATACCAATGTGGTTCACATTCAGATGACGCCGAAAGGGTATCAGGTGGAATACGTGGTGAAAGGCGATACCATTGCCGAAGTGTTGGGCTACACGCAATACAACCCAGAGGATTTGGTGGAAACCATTCGCCGCCGCACCGAACAAGCCTTGCAAGAACATCGCATTTCTCTGAAAGAATCCCAACGCTTGCTCCAAAATTATGAGCATAGCTTGAGAAGCTATACCTATCTGCTGGGAGCGTAGGCGTGAACAGGGGCTGCTCCTCTTGAATCGTTACCTCAAAGTCGCCCTTGATGTGATCGATCGAGAATAAATTGACTACAAGGCATAGCGATTACCCCACAGGAGGACGGTTAGGAGAACGATAGAACGGTTTCTTCACTACCTTAGCTGCATAGGTTTTCCCGCGAATTTCTACGGCTAGTGCTTGCCCAACCTTACTCAGCGCCATCGGCACATAGGCTAGGGCGATCGCCACATTTAAGGTCGGCGTTAGGGTACCGCTCGTAACGATGCCAACGGGTTCTCCCGCCGCAAACACCCGATGACCGTGGCGAGCAATTTGACGTTCCTGCATCTGCAAACCGACCAAGCGCCGCTGTAGTCCTTGGGGCTTTTTTGGGTTCCAGGGCAGTGCGACCAATGTACTCTACAGAAACCGGATGTACCAACCAGCCCAATCCTGCTTCGTAGGGTGTTGTGGTTTCATCCATATC
>JAAUTE010000125.1 GCA_012031815.1 Chloroflexaceae bacterium | reverse complement strand
CTTGGGGCGTTGTGGCTTTTGGTTGACGGTCAGGAAAAAAATCAGTTTTGGCGGCGATCGCCCACGGCCACCCACCCCGATCGTCTGGAATTGGTTGGTGATCGCATTTTATTGCCGGGGGAGATTATTAGCTTCCTGCCCGATGCCATCCATTGCGTGGAACCCTTGGGGGAAAAACCAGCCATTACTTTCAATCTCTACGGCGTTACGGATTTTTCCCAGCGTTTTGAATTCGATCCCATCAATCACACCGCGAGTAATTTTTAGAGGCGGCTCAGCCAGCGGAGCGCTCCAAACTCCCGTAAAATTGACGATGATGCTGTTTTTATCCGGGACAATGCCCACCTTTGCTGCCCAGATTTACGTAACCCTGCGCCCCTCCGTCCTCGATCCTGCCGGTACTGCCGTTGAATCCGGACTAAAACAATTAGGTTACAATGGAGTGACCGGGGTGCGGATTGGCAAATACATTCAACTGCACCTGGCCGCCGACGATGCAGCCGCGGCCCGACAACAGCTCGATCGCCTCTGCGACCAACTGCTGGCCAACCCCACCATTGAGAACTATCGCTTTGAAATTGCCGAAGTGGCTCCCCAATAAGCTTTTTTTGGAAACTGGCGATGAAATTTGGCATTGTTATCTTTCCTGGCTCCAACTGCGATCGCGATGCGATTACGGCAACCCAGGGACTCTTCCACCAGGAAACCCGCAAAGTCTGGCACCGGGATACCGATATCAGCGATTTAGATGCGATTATTCTCCCTGGCGGCTTCAGCTACGGCGACTATTTGCGCTGCGGGGCGATCGCCAATTTGCTCCCGTGATGGCCAGCGTCATTGCCCACGCCAGGCAGGGAAAATGGGTTTTAGGTATCTGTAACGGCTTCCAAGTCCTCACCGAAGCGGGATTGCTCCCCGGCGCGCTCATTCGCAATCGGGATTTACACTTTATTTGCGATCGCGTTTCTGTGCGGGTGGAACGAGCCGTGGCTCCCTGGACGACAGCCTACACCGCCGGAGAAGTGATTACCTTACCCGTTGCCCACGGGGAGGGACGCTACTACGCCGATGCCGACACCCTCCAGCGCTTGGAAGACAGCGGACAGGTCTTGTTTCGCTACGCCACCCCTGAGGGCGAAATCAATGAAGCCAGCAACTGCAACGGCTCTCTCAACAATATCGCCGGGATTATCAACCGCGAAGGCAATGTTTTAGGCATGATGCCTCACCCAGAGCGAGCCTGTGACCCCCTGCTCGGCCTCACCGACGGACGCCGACTCTTTGAGAGCCTGCTGGCTGGCCGCCCCCTGACATCTGTCCCGGCCACTAGGGGCTAATCCTTTCAAATTGGTAGCCAAATTCCACAATTTCCCTGGCACAAACCGTTTCAATTCGCGATCGCGCGGCGGGGGTTAAGAGGGTACTGTAGTGAGATTTATCCTTACGGTAGCCGCTTTTCGTTTGGGGCAGGTGGGGCGAACCGGGTAGGCCGAGGCGCTGCCAGACTTCCCCCAGGTCTTCGGTCAGCCGCTCGAAACGTCCCACAAAATCGGCGGACACCCGGTCGTCGATGGTGTAAATATGCCAGTTAGAGAGCATCCTCGGCCCGACTTGATTGAGGTAACCCTCCAGTTCGGGAAGCTCTCTCCGTCTCAACTCCCAGTAATAGCGACTAATGGCTTTATCGTAAGGATTTCGCTCAAAGGTAAAAATAAAATACTCCCGCCAAATGCGATCGCCCACATACCGTTTGACAAGCGAAGCGGGAATGTGGTTGTAATATTTTTGGGGTTTACCTTTTTTAATTAAGCGCCCCCAATCGGTACGGGTGTATTTATAGAAAGGAACCCCTAGATTTTGGGGCCCGCGAAATCCCAGGGATTGTCGAACGGCCTCATCATTTTTAGCAATGCGGGTAATGATATCCTTGGGGCCGCAATGTTGGGATAGGGCAATTTCGATGCTAGTTCCCGCCGTTTTCGTGGTTTTGAGAAAGATAAATTGGTGCTCGTGGCTGACAATCATGGCGTGATCGCTCCTTCAATCAAAGTAAGCTAAGCAAGGCTGGGCAGTGGCTAGCTTAGGAATTTGGCAAATTATACCCCAATCGCTTCATAAGTCCCTCAGTTTATCCCCAGCTCAGTTAACGATAGGTGCTGCCAGTTCAACCTCATTTTTGGTAAAGGCAAAGGATAAACTCCAGCGATCGCCCCATCCCCGCTGAAAATTGCAGCCAAATTAGCGTCATTCGCCGACAATAGGCAATAGAATTCTGGTAACTGACAGGGGAGCAATTATGCTGGCGAGGGTTTGGAGCGCTGCCATTGTGGGCATTGAGGCGGTCAGAGTTGGTGTGGAAGTAGATGTTTCAGGGGGCCTGCCCAAAACCGCGATCGTGGGGCTGCCTGATGCAGCGGTACAAGAATCCCGCGAACGGGTGCAAGCCGCCCTCAAAAACGCCGGGTTTGCCTTCCCCATGCGAAAAATTGTGATCAACCTGACGCCAGCGGACTTGCGCAAGGAAGGGCCAAGCTTTGACCTGCCGATTAGTGTCGGGATTCTCGCAGCCTCGGAGCAAATCGACGCCCAGCTTTTGGGGGATCATCTGTTTTTGGGGGAGGTGTCTTTGGACGGCAGTTTGCGGGCCGTAGCGGGAGTGTTGCCCATCGCCGCAGCGGCCCGGCGCTTAGGCTTTGAGGGCATGGTGGTTCCGGCAGACAACGCCCAGGAAGCGGCAGTGGTTCAGGGACTGGCGGTGTATAGCTTAAATCATCTCCGCGAAGTAGCCGATTTTCTGGGCCATCCCGACAAATATCCCGTCACTGTCACCCGAATTGCGGAAAATTACCTAGACGCTTACCAGGGCGTTCCCGACCTCAAGGACGTTAAAGGTCAAGTCCATGCCCGCCGCGCCCTGGAAATCGCTGCCGCTGGAGGTCACAATTTGGTCTTTGTCGGCCCGCCGGGGAGCGGCAAGACCATGCTGGCCCGCCGTTTGCCTGGTATCCTGCCGCCTCTGACCTTTGCGGAAGCGCTAGAAGTGTCCCAAATCCATTCCGTGGCAGGCTTACTCAAAGATCGGGGATCGCTCATCCAATCTCGGCCCTTTCGCAGTCCCCACCATTCGGCTTCGGGGGCATCTTTGGTGGGGGCGGCAGTTTTCCCCGTCCGGGGGAGATTTCTCTAGCTCACCGGGGCATACTTTTTTTGGATGAACTCAGCGAATTTAAGCGAAATGTCCTGGAATATTTGCGTCAGCCCCTGGAAGATGGGTTTGTGAGTATTTCTCGCACCCGTCAATCGGTGGTCTTTCCCTCTCAGTTTACGCTGGTGGCTAGTACCAATCCCTGTTCCTGCGGCTATTTTGGTGATCCTATTCAACCTTGTTCCTGTAGCCCCCACCAACGGCAGCAGTACTGGGCCAAGCTGTCGGGGCCGCTGCTGGATCGCATCGATCTTCAGGTGGCGGTCAATCGCCTCAAACCAGAAGAAATGACCCGGCAAAGCCTGGGTGAAGCTTCTGCGGTCGTCCGCGAGCGGGTAGCAGCAGCCAGAGACCGGGCTGCCCATCGCTTTCGGGAAGACTCCCAAATTCGCTGTAATGCGGAGATGCGATCGCCACACCTGCGGCAGTTTTGCAGTTTGGATGAGGGCAGCCGCAACCTGTTGGAAGGAGCGATTCGGCGCTTGGGACTGTCGGCGCGGGCAATGGATCGCATTCTCAAGGTGGCCCGTACCATTGCCGATCTAGGCGGGGCAGAAACCCTCCAGAACCAGCACATTGCCGAAGCCATTCAGTATCGAACCATAGATCGCTTGCAGTAGTCCGGGGGAAGCGCCAGACCGCTCCTAGATTACTGAGGATTAATAGCTGTCAGAACCTCGGCGATCGCCACGAGAATCCGTGGTTTTGGGTCTGGCTTTATTCACCCGTAGGGAGCGGCCCATCCACTCAGCGCCATCGAGGGCAGAGATCGCCTTGTCTTCGTCGTTGGGATTTTCCAACTCCACAAACCCAAAGCCCCGCATGCGACCCGTTTCTCGGTCTACAGGCAGCACAATCTTCTTGACCTTGCCATATTCAGCAAACACTTCTTGTAAATCGTCCTGGGACGCATCATAGGACAAGTTACCCACATAGATTGTCACGAACCATCACTCCGTTTGAACGCTCGATTGAGATATTGCTCGGCAGGGCTGAGGATCAGCCTGGTCTGGACAGCATGATTGGATTCATCTGGAGGGGCGCTGGGCTTGTCTTCCAAGGGAACCACAATCAACCGAGCTTTCACCGTCTAAACTCTCGGTTATTTTAGCGGCTTGTTGCAGTTTTCGATGCATCTCGAAACAAGCTGTTATCTGTCTGTCTAGTTTCACCTCCCCACCGGGCGATCGCCAAGGCTGAAACTCAGTCGGGCCTGCACGTCTTACTGGTTTTGTCGGGGATTAACTGGGAACTTGGGGAATTAACGCGATCGCGGCCAGGCTGCCTGCTTGTAGCGAGACCAAGCGTTCTTCCCACAAACTCCCCAAGGCCCCTCCAAGAAACCGCCCATTGCAAGTATCATGGACTCTGTAGCTATCTTAAGACGTTCATTTAACAGACAAATTATGGATATTCTCTCCCTCGGTTGGGTTGGTCTCTTGGCGCTGTTCACCTGGTCTATTGCGATGGTGATTTGGGGTCGCAACGGTTTCTAGCGTTATGGAATCAACGACGGTTCTCAAGATTTTCTACTTTGCTGCCGTTGGATTGCTGCTGATGGTCAGTCTGGGCATTCTCTATCTCTCTGCCGCTGAATGGAGAGACCGCCGTCGCCGCGATCGCGATAAGCGCTCCTCCTAACTCAACCTCAAATGTGCTGCGCTCAATCCCTGGCCCGGAATGCAAACGCTGGTTGGTTCCGGGTTTAATCCTGGGTTCAGCTCCTAAGAAGTTTAGCCCGATTGGGTTTCATCCGGCAGGGTTGTCTTCTCAAGGCGACCTTGTTCGAGATCGGCTTCGCTAGTATCGGCTCCTTGGAAATCGGCACCGCTCAAATCCGCTGCGTAAAATGTCGCATCAATCAGTTCTGCTCGCTGCAAGTTAGCGTTGGTTAAATCGGCGCTGGTGATATCGGTGAGATCTAGATTCGCACCACTTAAATTCGCTCCCCTCAAAATCGCTCCCTGCACGCTTGCCTGGACAATTTGCGCCCCACTCAGATCGGCATTGCTTAAATCGGTTTCGTATAAACTGGCTCCTGATAAATTCGCCTCCCTTAAGTTGGCTCCTCGCAGGGAAGCACCACTCAAATCTGCCGCTTTTAACCTGGCCCCACTCAAGTTAGCACCGTCGAGATTGCCCTTGGCTAATCTGACAGAGGAAAGCCCAGTATCACTTAAATCTGCCCCCTGCAAATCGATGCCATCAAAGTCTTTTTTCACCCGCATTTACCCGCTCTAAAAATTCCTCGACCTTCATTGTTGGCGCTTTATCTAAAAGTTTATTTCTCAGCTTAGCGATCACCCACCGCGAACTTCTCCCTCTGCTGATAGAGTTAGCGGGTACAGAATCAATTCACTATTTTTCGTCCCACATTCTGCACCTTAATCCTCTTTTATCAGAGTGGGGTGAAACCCTGATTTATCGTTGGCTGAAATGACGCAG
This sequence comes from Chloroflexaceae bacterium, assembly GCA_012031815.1. GTDB lineage: Bacteria > Cyanobacteriota > Cyanobacteriia > Cyanobacteriales > JAAUTE01 > JAAUTE01. The sequence goes on along the minus strand of JAAUTE010000125.1, from coordinate 6,033 downwards.
CTTCGTTGATTTTTCCGAGAGTGACAAAAGAGGATTATTGGCAGCAGCTCATTTTGCTCCAAGGAAACGAGCTGAGACAATCTTTCTAACGCAGGATTTCCCCTGGACCGCTTGAGCGCGATCACAATGCCAAGGTTAAAAGGTCGCGATGGTTCCAGATTTAAGTGATCGCCTTACCCAACAACTTTTTTGAGAACTGTAGCCGCAAGAGTCAGGCTAAACTGTTAGCGACTGTAAAGTAGTGCGTTCTCAGGAGGAAAGCGTGGTGCCTTCGTCGATCGCAATTTGTTTGAGAATTATCAGTCGAGCCAGCCACGGGATGCAGGGTTGGTTAGTGGCAGTGGCGATCGCAACTGTGCTTTAGAGCGGCCTCGGTTTTGGGGAGCAAGCCTGGGCAGCCCCTGGCGCACCAGACAGTCGCTTGCAAGGGAGTTTGGTCAGCGAAGTTCAATCCGTTCAAGGGGGAACGCCTTTTTGGGTGGCATTGCACCTGAAGATTCGGGAAGGCTGGCACGTTTACTGGCAGAATCCAGGGGATTCGGGAACGGCTCCCATCATTAAGTGGGCGCTACCCGCCCCCGGATTGCAGCAGGGCCAGGTGCAAAGTGTGGCGTTTTTTCCCCACGAGGACGGCGCGATCGCCGCTTCTCAGTCAGGTATCAAGTGTTAAGGGTATCTATAATCTTTTTCAGCTTCACTATAACTTCTTTTTCTAAACCTGTAGACCAACGATATTTGTAGCTTTCATGCTGATATCGGCTAACTTTTTGTTTCAAAGCATCTACAGACTTAAGCAGTTCTTCCAAATCTTTTTGCGTTTTAACATTTCTGACGAGACTAGCCATTTTTAAATAGTAACCTGCTATGACCTCTGCTTCTTCTAGGGAGGCATGGTGATCTCTGTGATAGTGGCGGATTTTGTCGGACATTCTTTCAAAGTAAGATACTAAGCTTTTTACGAAAGCCAAATCTAGTTCGTCTAGTTCTTTTGGTCCGTAATCAACATTTCCCTGAACTGCCTTGGCAGGAGTATATGTTTCATGAGGGAAAGTAGCGGTTTTAATGGGATCAGAATTTTGAGCTTGAGAGATTCCCAAGAGGTACTCTAAGGTTTTCACACAGTCCAAAAAGATGAAACATTGCGAGCATAAACCTGTTTTGTCAAAGTGTCAATGATTGCATAGCCAGAACCTTCGTTTACTACGGCGTAGTGTCCCTGTATTGTGACATAAGAGCCTGTATGGGTTTTGTTTATTTCGCTCATTATTAGTTTAGTAAGCCGAGTACACAACTACTTAGAGTATTCCCTGGCTGAAAGAAAATTTAGCATAACGGCTAAGTTCACCTGCCGCCATTATCTCTAGGCAATTTTACCAAATCGCCGCATTTCAGTCAGGTCAGCGCTTTGTTAGACCGCGATCGCCAATTGAAACTTGAGATTATCAGCGATCGCCCAGTTCCAGAGCAGGATTGAGTCCTGACCGAGAAGAAATAAATCAAATATTCCGCTTAATGTTTAAATTATTCCCTGGAATAACTGAGTCCTACCACCAGATTTTTAACGCCGCATCAGCTAAACCAGAAGCGTTCAATACTGACGCATTTTTCGGCACAATCTTGGGCTAAATCGCCGGTCAAATTAGCTAAATCAGGCGTGAAATTTCTAGGCCTAGACTTTGGATGAGTTTCCGGGCCGAGTGGGCCGTGTTGTTTGGCAGGGGGATGCGACTCCCAGACAAATTGACCCATAAATACTTCGGACACTACCATGCAGGTTGCTACCCCGCTAACAGCCAAATAAGTGAGTGGCGATCGCAATATTTGAAAAATTTCCCTGCGATCACAATTCTGGAAAATACTCTGGTGTTGGCGTAGCCTTCCCGTAGAGAATTTTCCAGTCTGTTCACTGCACCGACCCGTTAGATCTCTGTAAGGTTTAACAAATTTGACAACACAGTGACAAAAAACTAGTAGGTCTCTAGCCCTGCGTCAAACCAACTAAACCCAGTGTGGGAGCAATCTCTACCGTTAAAGCCGAGCTACGCATGCTAGCGCGTGTAGCTCCAGCGTCTTGTTGGGCAATGTATTTTGCTGTCTGTTCAAGCAACCTTAACTGCTCCGGCTTCCTTCTCACGCCATGATTGTGGGATTCAAAACCATCAAGATCAAAATTACAGATCAGCGCTTCTACGATTGAACGTCTGTTCTCTTCTTTCGCGCCTGAGTGGTAGAAGTGATCTCGCGTGAGGATATTGAAATTACCCCAATATCTTTGTATTGCGTCGTTGATTCGAAAATCATTATGGTGCCATGATGACATTACAAACCTGGCGGGCGTTGCCCGGAGCGCATTAGCTAGCCTCGCTTCGTCTTTTTCTGTCCAATTGTTGAAGTAGTCTGTATAACGACCCAAATAAGGAGGATCGCAATAAATCATATCGCCCGCTTGAGCATCTGCGATGGTCACAAGGTAATCTTGATGACAAAACTTCCACTCAGGTTGTATGATTTTGGCTAAAACATCGATCTGATTGACGATCTTGGTTATATAAGCCTGAGCGAAACGATCGGGCTTTTTGCAAAAGGGTATGTTCCAATGCCCCTTCTTTGAAAATCGCATCATTCCATTAAATCCAGCTCGCGAGAGGAATAGGAAATCGAGCGAGTTTCTAGATACATTGAAACGGTCTCGCACAAGCCTGTAATGATCATATCCGTTATCAGACGCATTTCGCAGCAAGTCACCCTCCTGTTTTAGAAATGCCCTTGCCGACTGCGGAGAAATCTCTCCAGATTGTACGGCCTTGTAAAAGGCGATAATATGGGGATTCGAGTCGGCAAATAGAGCAACCTTCGGATACATGTTAAAGCCGGCAACTCCACTTCCCATGAATGGCTCAATCCACCGGTTAAAGTCGTCACCAACCACTTCTCGAATCCAAGGAACTAACTTCGTCTTGATTCCTTGGCATTTCAGAGGAGGAACAATCGTCTTCATAACTCTTCCTCCTCTCCAGATTCATACTCCCCAAGCTGTTTAATCTCCTCCTCGTGTTCAGTCAGCGCAGAAATGCCCTTCTTTTTGTATTCTAAATAGGTCTTGATCGAAGTGTATGTCCGATCAATTTCGCGGGGCTTTGCCATGTCATTGATGAGGTAAAACATCCAATAATCATCATAAACCTCCTCGCCGAGAATGCTGAACGGGCCGGTTCCGTTGACGAGTTCGCTTATGTTTCGGCATGAGCCGATATTCTTGGTGTTTCCACTTCCGGGGCTACCTACTGCGATTCTGAATTTGGGCTGAGCAAAAAACTTAAACGCGTGAATCACGGCTGGAATCTTATCTAATTCCTCGATTGTAAAAACTTTCCGTTCGTCTATGGCTTCAAGGCACTACGTATAAATCACGCCGAACACGAAATGTCCTTCGTAAGATTCATAGGGGTAGCAAATATTCTTTGTGCTTAAACGATCCCGAAAATATCCAGTGAAAGCACCTGACAACAATGGGAACTTAGGGGCTGTTATCGACCCCTTGGGCCACCGCACAGAATATGTTTACGATAGCCGCTCACGCCTGATTGAAACCATTCAACCCGATGGTACGGGCGATCGCCTACTTTGGCGAACTGCTTTTATGATTTACATACTCAGCGTTAATTGTGCCGCCGTAGGGGCCTCGCTCCAGCAGGGTTTTTTTCAGAGTGGTAATGCGATCGCACATGGCGACGGAGTCTACGACTAATCCTCTCTGTCCTTGGGGAATTCTGACGTGGGTGGGGGGAACGTTTCCCTGGTCAGAGGTGAAGGGAACGGCTAAAACGGTGCTGCCGTAATGGTTGCGGGTGTTTTCTGAAAAAACGAGCCACGGACGTTTTTTGCTGTCTCCACTGCTGGCGATCGCTTTAAGTTGTCGGATCTCGGAAGCGGTGGCCCTGAAGCTGACCGATATTGGGGACGGGCTGATCACGTTTCGTACGGAGAAAGCCCAGGGCGTTCAAAATCATCGCTTTTACCACTTGTCCGGCTACTGACGTGCTCCAGGCAATGCGGTTTAATCCGCTCATGCTCAGCTCAACTAGCCCAAGTTCATCACTAGGCCCACATGAGCTAAATTCTCAATCTGCAAGGGACGATGCGACCCCCAGAAGGAACGTTTTCTCGCCTAGACCAACCCCACATCTTTTATTTCCTGTTAATCTGCGGAATGTCGGTGGGAATTCTCGACTCCAGGGCTTCTAGGCGCTGCTGAAGTAGTCTATTTTGCTGTTCTAGCTCATTTACCCGTTCTTTAAGCTCAATCGTCAAGGTTGCCAAACGCTCAAACATCGGGTCACTCCGACCAATCACTCGTCCATCAACAACGGCAGGCGGAATCGATCCAGCGGATTGTCGTTGAGAAGAGGAAACCGGAGGACGAAAAGTTGGGAGTGTTCCCCCTCCCTGCTGTAGGCGGCGGATTTCTGACTCTAAGCGATTAACTCGGTTTCTTAAGGAAAAAACCTCCGATGAATCAGCCCGCGAAGCGGTTTGAGCGACAGATTTGACCCCAAAAAATTGCCCGCCAACAGTTAGGAAGATAGCCGCTAGCAAGCCGAATCCTAGTTTAACCAAGGGGCGGCGCAACCCAGATTTTTTTAGCATAGTTATCAATAAATTCAGAAAATAACACTTGCAGTCTTGACGGCTTTAAAATCCCTCTACAATTAATCATAGCCTTCGTTCTTTAGTATCTATTTCTCTCCCAAGGTTAGACTAATCCCCCATGAAACCCTGGCGCTCCCTCCTCTTACTGCCCTGGATGTGGCTTACTTTATCCGGGTTAGTTTCTACCCAGGCTCTCCCTCTAGATAATGGGCGAAGAACCTTTGAAAAATCTCCTCGCCTAGTCCGCGCTGCCACTAGCTTTCGCTCTCCTGATACCCCATCAACTTACTTTTTTTCAATTACTGTCCCCGCTGATGCTGGTGAACCCCTACAGTCAGTTTCCATCGTTCAGCAGCCAAATTTTGAATCCATCAAATTCTTTCCCAAACGCAGTCGCGCTTTCATCCCCGCCCGCCCCGATCACCCAATCGCGATCGCCATTCAACAAAATACAGCACAATTCTCCTCCCTCCTCGTTGTCTTTGAGGAACTGGTTCCTCCTGGCAAGACAGTGATCATCGCACTGAGGGCACGCAATCCCCAGTACGGCGGCATTTATCAGTTTGGCATCACCGCCTTTCCGCTAGGGGAAAACAGTCCTGGCCTGTACCTGGGGCCCGCTCGCCTACAATTTGCCCTACCGGGCGGTCGTGGCTTGTGAACTACCCGACGCTGATGCTTCGCATACAGCGCGGGCTTCCTACCCAAAGAAGTGCTTTCAACTCCGAGGAGTATCAAGTCTTACCTTCTGGCGATAGGCTGCTCCCGCGTTCCGCAGGTAAAATACACGGTCAGGTTCAAAAATTGGTATGCCTCTGGCTTGGTTTTCGCCAGGCGCTTGCCGTGTCAAGCTACTGGGACGATAACACATTGCGGTGCCGCACTATCATCCGACGCGAAAACATCGGCTACGCCTCGTTTATAGCGCGGGGCTTCCCGTGCGGATAGCTAAAATCAAATCCCGCAACCCCATTTCCCCATTTATTGCCTAGGAGAAAGAACTTGCCAATCTCCAAAACGAGCTGCGTAATAAGCTAAAATCGCAGCGATTTGCTGCCGGCCCTGAGAATCCAGGGAATCAGAATATTCCAACCACAAACCGCCCGACTGACTCTGTCCGTAGTCAAACGCTTGGTTGCACGGCTCAAGCAAGCCCGCCTCAACCCCTGGAACTTGCCTCAAATGGGCAACAATCTCTCGATACACCGTCAGCGGTAGCTGAGGGCAGATCAATTCCTGTTGCTGTATTATTTGCTTCACCTTGGCTTAACCGATACTCGCTTATGAGTCGATCTTACACCTCTGAGGTTGGAGCTGCTTCCGGGGTCTCATCGCTCTGGGGAGTGGCAGCTCAGCCGGTGCGCTACCGGTCTCACTACCTCG
>JAAUTE010000124.1 GCA_012031815.1 Chloroflexaceae bacterium | reverse complement strand
AGAGTACGCAACTAGGAAAAAGCTCAGAAACCCTAACGGCGCTCTTAAACAAGCCGTCTGTGAGGGCTGGGAACCCTCTGAATCTTTCAATGGCGGCAATAAGGAGTTTGCCCTCTGGTACGAGGAGGCGATCGCCAAGGGATGGGTGATGGACGTTCCCATTAATTACTTATTTGCTACAAAGGGGAGATTGTTTAGTGCGGTTGAACCAACCAGATCTCTACTTGAGGATTCGGTTTATCAACTTTAGCGGGCCCAGATTGCGGGCGCAGATTTTTCTGAGGCAATTCTAGACCGGGCGCAACTGCGTCAATTGTGTGACTGCGCCCAGGGGACTAATCCGAAAACCGGCGTGACAACCCGTGATTCTTTAGGTTGCCCCCTGCCCTAGACCTAATGCAACTTAAGACCTGTCCCTGGTGTAAATCTAACTTGTTTGCGTCCGTATTCTACCCAAAACCGGAATCCTGTGGTAGAGATGGTATGATGTACTAGCTTTTACCTCTCCCAAAAGCAGGGAGGTTTTATTCAGGTCTTGGGGGGCTATGACACAACCACTAGAACGCCATAAAATTTTGGTCAGGACTTAAGGGGAGAGCTTTTCCGGGCAAGCTGAGTAATTATCAGGTCTCAGCCACGGGTTCTCCCCAATCCCTCGCCGGGACTCGGCGGCAGTTACCCAATTTACCTGCGATCGCCGCGCTCCTCGTGTTGGTTTCAGGAAGTGTGGGTTTTGTGGCAACCTCCTTCCTGCTGCGGCTGCCAGGGGTGCCCAACTGTCCGAAAATTTATTGGCCGGTGGCCTCTGCCTCCATGCGCCTCTACTGTGCCCAACTCGAAGCCGACAAACAAACCACCGATAGCTTACTGGCGGCGATCGCTCTGGTGGAAGCCTTGCCCAAAGACCACGCTTTACGCCCGGAAATTAACCGCAATGTCGAAGAATGGGCCAGCGAAATCCTGGGGCTGGCGGAGCGGAAATTTCAGGCCGGCAGACTAAAAGACGCCATCGCCACCGTCGAGCGCATCCCTAACCATGTTGCTGCCTACCAGCTCGTCTCCGAACGCATTGCCCACTGGCGCGAGATCTGGTCGGAAGCGGAAACCCTCGACCAACAACTGGAGCTGGAATTGCGCCTGGGCGAGTGGAATCAAGCCTTCCGGCTGGCAGTCAAGCTCACCAACATCGACAACCGCTACTGGGCCACGACGCGCTACGAACGGGCCATCAACAATATTCAACAGGCACGCAACGACAGCCGCCAATTAGATGATGCCCATGCAGCCCTGGGTCGGGGAGGGTTAGATAACTGGCTAGCGGCCATTGAAGGCGCACAACAATTGCGCCCCCAAAGCTATGCCTACCAAGAAGCCCAGGATTTAATCGCTAAGGCCACGGAAGCCATTGTTGAACAGGCGCAAGCTTACTTAGAAAGCCGCCAATGGCAAAATCTACTGCAAATCGCCCAGCGCATCCCCACGGATCTCGACCTTCAAGACCCGGTAGAGCAGTGGCAGCAGCTGGCCATCGCCGGGATTAATGCCGATCGCGGCACGGTCAGCGGCCTCGAATCGGCCATTGCCCTCGCCAAAGGAATTAGCCCCAATAGCTCGCTACAATACAAGGCGCAGCAGCTCATCAGTCGCTGGCAGTCCGAGATTGAAGGGGTGGAACAACTCGATACCGCCCGCCGCCTGGCCGAACCGGGCAACATTAGCGATCTCCTCGCGGCGATCGCCGAAGCCGAACAGGTTTCCCAGGACAATCCCCGTCGCCAGGAAGCTACCCAAGCGATTGAGGATTGGCGCAACAAGATTGAAACCATTGAAGACCAGCCCCTGCTGGATCGGGCCCGCAGCACAGCCATTGCCAACAGCCCAGCCGCTCTCCAAGAAGCCATTTCTCAAGCCAGCTTGATTACCTCGGATCGGGCCTTGTATTCCCAAGCTCAAGCAGAGATCCGCAAGTGGCAGAACAGTATCCAGCGCCAAGAAGACCAGCCCATCCTCACCCAGGCCCAATCTCTAGCCGCTGGCCGCAATTACCGCTCTGCCATTGAGGTGGCCCGTCGTATTGGTCGTGGCCGTGTCCTTTATCCCCAGGCCCAGGGTCAAATTAGCCAATGGCAGCAGGAGCTACAGGCTCGCGACACCCTGGAATCCGCCTATCAAGCCAGCCGCCCCAACACCGCCGATGCCCTCGCCCGCGCCATTCGCCTGGCCGGACAGGTTGCCAACAATACCAACCTTAAGCCGGAAAGCCGCCAAGCTGTCGATCGCTGGAGTCGCCAACTCCTGGCCCTGGCCATTGAAACTTCCGAATTTTCTCTCAAAGAAGCCATTACCATCGCCGCTAATATTCCGGCCGACGCGCCTGTCTATCGGAATGCCAAGGCCCAGATTGCTCTGTGGGAGGAACAGCTCAAACCGCCCCTGACCTTCTCCGACGCCCCGCCGCTTCCAGATACGGGCAATGACTTCTAACTGCTTCTAGCTGGCGGGACAGGGCTGGTTTTGGCAGCAGAAGGGCAACAATGTCAGCCAAAATTAGAGATTAAAAGGTATTAAAGCCAGAAAATCTGCCTTCTTCCTCCTCCTGCGCCTCACAATTAAAACCGATCGGGCGATCGCCAAGGTTGTTAGACATTCTCCTGCCGTCCAGTACCTCCTTAGAGTGAGTTTCCCTAAGGCAATCTTCCCTCTGATAGAAATATGCGATCGTTCTAAGGCACAAATACAGCTCCTATGAATGGTGGCAGATGGGCTGACAGCTTTTATGCTTTGATCTATCGCAATAGGGCTTCGAGCCAATTCCTAACAGTACAGTTACCCCGTTGCCACTCGTTGTAGCGCGAGGAGACCTAGCGCAAACCCCAAACAGGCTAGTCAAGTGTAGTTCCTTTGGCTTCTAATTGTTTGAATTTAATCTATATTGGGCAGAATTAATCCCAGCAAAAGAATATTCTGTTCCAGGGATCGAAGAGTTATTGCCTGAAAAGGCGTTTTTCCTGGTTTATTGGCTGCACAATTGGCTGTAGTCCTAGCGCTGCTAAATTAAGTCGAGAAAACTTGGCTGAAAACCACCAAGCTTATTAGCAAAACAGTAAAACCCTGCTACTATTTAAGCAAATGGCTGTGATCGCAGTCCACCTTCTTTATTAAAAGATTATTTAGAAGGATAAATTATAGGGTTTAAATACGCGGGCGTACTGACGTTATTCTAACCCAGTGTAAGAATTAACGATGCTTAGTAACGTTTGTCACCTTGGCAAACCTTAAAAAGACAATCATCACTGAAGCTGAATGACCCCAGATATAAGTCAGACAGAGAATCGGATTTTAGCGGCGCTCGGCCCTGAAGAATATCAGTTGCTGGCTCCTCATCTTGAGCGCATTTTCTCTTCAGTCCGAGGAAATTCTCTACGAGCAAGATGACCCCATTAGCCAAGTCTTTTTTCCAGAAAGAGCGATTGTTTCTCTGGTCTACCTGTTGGAAGATGGAGCGACGACAGAAGTTGGAGTTGTGGGTAACGAAGGTTTGGTTGGGCTGCCAGCGCTCCTCGTTGGCAAAGTCCAAAGCTTAAGTCGAGCGATGGTGCAATCTGGCGGCCCGGCCCTGCGTGCGCCTGCTGAACCCCTTAAGCAGTTCTTTGATCGGGGCGGCCACTTTCATCAGCTATTGCTGCGCTATTCTCAAGCCCGCTTAGACCAACTTTCCCTTCTGGCCATTTACAAAACCCATTATTCCATCCGCGAGCAGTTTGCCTACTGGCTGCTTTCCATTAGCGATCGCGCCCACAGCGATGAACTGCATCTCACCCAAAAGTTTATTGCTGAAATGTTGGGAATTCGGCGAGCTAGCGTTACCGATGCAGCTCGTCCTCTCCAGGAAGCCGGGATTATCCGCTATAGTCGCGGGCGCATCGTTATTCTCGATCGTGAAGCTCTAGAGGTAACTGCTGGGGAATGCTATCAAGTCATGAAGCGAGCCTTCACCCATTTTTTGGAAATCGTTTAAGTAGGGGCCAGTGGCGATCGCTTCGACAATTTCGCAAGCAGCAAGAGCCACAATTGCTCAGGAGTGGGTTTCCCTCAATCTACCGCATCCTTTAACTGTCAGGATCTCGCTGCTGTAACAATACTTTGGGGCATGGGGCCTTCCCAGGCGATCGGCTCTGAGCCAGTGGCTAATGTCTCCCTGCCCAACCTTAGGGCTTTAACGATAGCGCTTCTTCCGCCGCGCTACGGCCTTACGTTTTCTTTTTTCAATCGGGGTTTCAAAGTGACGGCGGCGCTTGATATCCGCAAAATCCCTGCTTTTGAAACTTGGCGTTTAAAACGGCGCAATGCAGATTCTATATTCTCGTTTTGTCCGACAACCACTTGGGTCATTTAGTTTCCTCCAAAATCAATTGCTGTAAGTTGAGGTTGGAATCGGCTCAGGGACGCTCAGCCACTAAATTACTGGGGTTAGGATGCATCCTCCCCAGCGTTGCGATCGCATTTTTCCTGATTAGTGGGTTGAGGCAGCCGACACCAAAGCTCCTTACCCCGAAATTATTATAGCGAAGCGCCTATTGTAGCTCAAATCAGCCCTGACCCGCCAAACCCGTTCCCTAGAGAGGTCTGCGCCCTCAAGACCAGCGACAAGGGATAATCCTGCCTCTGGGAGCAACTCCCTTACAATAGCGAGGAGTTGATCTATTCGTAGCGATTATGAAACGGATTTGTCTGGGGGAGCTGCCCGAACAGGGAGTTTCCCACAACACAAAGATCCGCAAAAAGTCCTGCTCTATCGGGGAGAACTGCCCCATTTGACCACTTTTGCCCAAGGGCGCTTTGCTCTTGGTCAAGTAGCGGCAGCCCACGCCCACAGTGATATGCATGAAGTGTTTTTTGTAGAACTAGGCAGCGGCACCATTACCATCGACGGCCAGGTTTACGCCCTAGAACCAGGAACCTGTATCGCGGTCGATCCCGGTGAAGTTCACGAACTTGCCAACACCGGAGACAGGGAACTCGCGCTGATTTATTTTGGACTGTAAGTGTAACACCAGCTGCCTCAAAGCCTTAAAATCCCGTTGGGGGCCAGTTCCTTAATTCGCCGAACAGAAATTACCACGATGCTGATGGATGAAGGCATGGATACCAGGCCCATGCTGCTTAGGGCCACAACCCCGGTGGGATTATTGGGAAATGCCCATGAATTAGCGTCCCGATTAGCTAACCTGGGAGCCGATTTACTCATAGAAACCCTGGTCAAACTGGCTTGCCTAGAAATAGAACCAACGCCCCAAGACCCTACCCAAGCAACCTACGCTCCCTTAATCCAAAAATCTGACTATGCTCTCGATTGGTCAAGAGTTGCGATCGCGGTGCATAATCAGGTCAGAGGATTTTATCCTAATTGCTTCGGTGAATTTCGCGGCAAAACTCTCAAAGTTTTGAGGACTGTCCCATTAGGTGAAGCGTATTGGGCCGAATTACCAGAAGAACTTGAACCCCTGTGACAGCGCTGGGATGAACTGAAGAATTTTAGGGAACAGCCGGGAGAAATTGTAGAAATCGTCAAAAACCTCGGGACAATTCTTCAAACAGGTTCGGGCTTGCTATTACTGCGGGAAGTTCAATTGGCGGGAAAACGGGTGCAATCTGGTGGGGATTTTGTCAACGGAACTCGTTTAGAAGTGGGAGAAATTTTAGCAGCAGCGCTAGAGAGTAACAGCCAAACTGCCAAAGCCACCAACTTCAGTGTAAAACTTTGTGTTGAAAACCAGCATTTTTGCTGATTCCTATTGTCTAATAGTCAATAGATAAATTTTTCATGCCCTTCAGTTTAAAATTCTTCTATGTGGCTCCAATTTAATCTTAGGATTTGTGTAACATTGATTATTGCTTGTGGAACTGTTGGACTCTCTCCAGGGTTTGCACAAGTACCTGACGCTTCCCCTACCTTGCCTAGCAGGGGGTTAAGAACAACCACTCAGCTTTTAGAGCAAATGTGTGGCTTTTTGAAAACACAACCAGCATTTACCGTCGAGCTGGACATTACCTATGACAACGTCTTAGAGTCGGGAGAAAAAGTTCAATATAGTGCCTATCAAACTACCACAGTACGCAAGCCCGACCGATTGCGATCGGACTATCTAGGAGATGAACGCAACACGCGCTTTTACTATGACGGGAACTCTTTTACTTTATTCAGTCCCGATCTCAATCTCTTTGCTACTAAAGCAGCTCCTCCTACAATTGACGAAGCAGTTGAAAACATTGCAGAAAACTACGGAGTCGTCATACCTTTGTCCAATCTTTTTGTCAGCGACCCTTGTGCAGTCATAACCCCCATTATTCAGACCTCTCTGTTTATTGGGATTGACATGGTAAATCGAGTTGAAGGTTATCATATCTTACTGGTGGCCGAGGATCGTGACGTTCAAGTGTGGATCGGGAAAGATCAACCCCCTTTACTCATGAAGGTTGTAATAACCCACAAAAACTTACCGAGTTCCCCTCAATATACAGCGGTTTTTTCTAGCTGGGATTTTAATCCCTCGATTTCTGACGAGACCTTTACGTTTACCCCTGGCGAAGGCGTATTCGGCGTTGAGTTTCTCCTCCCAGATGAGTTAAGTGATATTCCTACGTCAAGGAGATAGAATCATGAGAGTCATAAGCCGTACTTATAATCAATTTCTAATCGCCTTCCTTGCAGGATCAATGCTTGCTTTGTCAATGCCATTGGAAGCTGTCTATGCTCAGCGCGGTGGTGGTCGTGGCGGTGGTGGGGGCTTCAGTAGTGGCCGTAGCAGTTCTCGCAGTGGTAGCAGCGGCTATCGCAGTAGTGGTGCGTCTCCACGGGTGAACAGTGCCGTTAGTTTACAAAACCAGGGTAATTTTAGTCGCTCCCAACAGCCTGTAAACCGCTCTCAAGCTCCATCAACCCGACAGTCCAACATCCAACAGCGCCCTCAAAATCAGCCAGCCCAGAATCGACAGGAGACATTCCAGCAAGGCGGTCAAGCTCGCCAGGACAACCGGCAAACCAACCAACAAGCTCGTCAAGGTACATCGCAGCAAAACCAACAGGGGCGTCAGGATAATCGACAGACTAACCAACAGGGGCGTCAGGATAATCTTAATGACCGCCAGGACAATCGCCAGGACTTTGCTAATGACTGGCAGGACAATCGCCAAGACTTCATTGAAGATAACTTCGACAATAATTGGCGCGGCTGGGGCTGGTATGGCGGGGGTTACTACGCACCTCCGGGTTGGGGAGCCTGGACGGCAGCCGTTGGTTTAGCTACCGGATTGGCGATCGGCGCCTCGGTCAGTCAGCCACCCCCTTACTACAGCACCGTGTATGTCGGCTCGACGGCTTATATCTATTCTGATGGCGTTTACTTTGAACCGAGCGGCAGTTCCTATGTTATTATTTCTCCCCCTGTGGGCGCGGTAGTAACCTATCTTCCCGACGGTTGCACTCAAGTTCAAGTTAATAACGTTGCCTATTACAATTGCAGCGATATTTACTACCAGCCTTTCTACCAAAACGGAAATACCGTTTACAAAATTGTCAGGTTGTAGGCGAGGAATTAATTGCTAATTGCAGGAGTGATACGGTTAAAGGCGTTTGCTGCCTGGTTCCGTATCATTTGCTGTTGCTGCTATTAGTCACCTTGGTTGTATTGATTGTATACCTGAGCCAACTCATCACTAAAAGCCCCTTCGATTAGATAAATCCCAAAGGGCGCTTCACTGATATAGCTAGCGTAGGCGGGATGGATATAAGATCGATATTCCGGTTTTCCTGCGACAAAGACCTCGGAAATCGTCAGACCGAGGGAATTACCATAGCTATCAATTAATCCTGGCTCGGCAAACTTCAGGTCGGGGAAGGTCTTGAGCAGCGCCGTTGCCCTTCCATCCAGACTGCTAATATCCACATGGGCTTGTCCATCTACCAGGGCGAAATACTTTACTGGGGTTTTCAGCCAAAGAAAAGCCCTTAGTTGCTCATAAACTACTGGAGTTGCCGGATCTTGAGTTCCTGCCGCTAGAAACACTGGGATTTGGATGTTTGCTAAGCCTTTTTGCCCAAAATACTGCCGTTAACGGGATTACTGACGATGATGACTTTTACCCGCTCGTCTTGAAATTGATAGTTCTGACGGGGAAGTTGCAGCGCTCGGCACTGTAGCAACAACGAGACATTCGGTTGTCTGGGAAAGCGATCGCAGCTAGCTTGAAGATTATCCCAATCAATGGTCGCGCCCGCAACTGCCAGAGCCGTGTAGCCGCCAAAGGAATGGCCAAAAAGACCCACGGAGTCCAAATTTAAGCGATTGTCAAACAGAGAAGCATTGCGCCGTTCTAGCTCGTCGAGGACAAAAGTAATATCTAAAGGCCGATTAATAAAATCGTTGACATCAAAAACATCCTTAACCAGGCCAGTCAGAAATTTTTCCAGCCAAATAGAATCACTGCCCGGATGCTGGGGAACGGCAACCAAATAACCATGAGAGGCTAAATGAGGGCGCGATTGTGCCAATGCTGCGGATTTGAGGCTAAACCATGAGACATGACTGCCACTGGGGTTTTACCCTCCCGCCACCGCTGGGGATAATACAATTCGAGGGTTAGTTGCGATCGCGTTTAGAATCGTTGAGGGTGAGGGTTTGCTGTTGAACGCCGTTCTGACCTGGTTGTCGCAAATCCGTTACAGCAGAGAAGTCTGTCGGGGTTTCTGCGGCAATAGCTTGAGCTGACAGGCGTTTAATCTCCACTCTCATGGCTTCAGTGGTATTAACCGTTTGCTCTACTATGGCAGCTTCTTTGAGGAGATTGTTGGTATTCAGACGAATATTAGTGGGGAATTTTTGTAAAACCTTTAACAGCGAAGCCCCGCCTGGCTCAAGGGAAGCCTGTACCACCGCTGCCCGCAAACCAAACATGCCGTTTCGACCATCCTCAAAGGTAATTCCTAAACCAATTCTCGATAATAGCTCTTCTCCCATCGGTGTATTAAAAAAGCGCCAAATTTGCACCGTGGGGAGTTCATATTCTTTTTGTAAGGCTTGACGAAATAGCTCTTGCTTTTCGGGCGCTACCCGCCGTAAATAAAAGTTAAGTTCTCGGCTTATTTCACCTGTTTTAGCAAAGTTTGCCAGATCTTCAACGCTAATGGAAAAGTCTAGCGGGCCATAGTTAAAAAACACGCGCTCAGCCGCTGGTACAGGAATTGCCCCTAAGAAAACTGGCAATAAACTAGACAGCAAGGATACCGCTAGGCGCTTAGGCAGAAATGAGCGCTGTTGCAGGGATTTAACAACAGAAATTTTCGGTGCTTTCATCGAGATAAGCTGAACACCAGCTTAGTAAAGTTAAAGGCTTCTAAGAAAATTCTATTCCAGTCGAGAACACTTTAGAAAATTACGACAAGAAAAAATCACAAAAGTGTACATTTTCGCAAGGAAACTTATTGGATATATGGATGTTTGCTTTTTCGTGTTTGCGATGGCTAAACATTTTTACTCTGTCCGAAAACGCTTTTCTACTAAACTCACCAGCAACTCGCGAAGCAACAAACGGGAAATAAGCTGTCTTGCACCTTAATTGGGTATAGTCCAAGATCGAAACCCCAAAAAATGTATAAAGATACCGGCAAAAGATTACTTGCGTCCAGAACAAAAAGAAGTACTGCAAAAAGCCTTAAAACGGGAGGAGAATGGAGATATTAGAGAAAAAATCCTCATCCTGTTGTTGCTTAATGACGGGAAAACACAGAAGGATATTGCAGATTTCGTCGGCTGCTCAGTCAACCAAGTTTCTTTCTGGTGTGTTCATGGAGATCCAGACAATCTGGAAAGCTTAAGAGATGAACGCATGAAAGGGAATCACCGTAAAGCGACAAAGGCAGTCACAAGCAAGCCCTAGAGTCAAACTCCAGGGAACTTGTGACCGTTAGAAATTTCACAATTGCTCAAACCGTTAAAATCCCGTCAGGAGCCAGTTCCTTAAGGGCAGCAATAATCTTAGTATTGGCCTTGGGAAAGGGATATTGCTCGATCTCGTCCAGAGTGACCCAGCGAATCTCGTCGCAGGCTAAGGGTTGGGGGTCACCACCCAGATAGCGGCACAGATGCACGATCAGGGTCACGCGAAAGTGGGTGTAGGCGTGGTCGATGGTGATCAGGGACGCACCGACTTCGATGTCGATCGCCAACTCTTCGCGGATTTCTCGCAAAATACAGGCTTCAACCGTTTCCCCCGCTTCGATTTTGCCGCCGGGAAACTCCCACAGTCCTCCCAGCAGTCCTTCTGCCCGTCGGCGATCGATTAAAATCTGTGGGCCATTGACGATAACGGCAACGCCAATGCGTTTGTGGGGCAGGGGGGCGGTGGTTTCTCGCATAGGAAGCTGTGCTTGCAGGTTTTGGCGGTAAGCTTGGCAGTCTGTTTGCCAGGGACAAAGCAGGCAAGTGGGCTGCTGGCGGGTACAAACCGTGGCCCCCAAGTCCATTAATCCTTGATTAAAGTCTCTCGGATGGGTTAAGTCAAGGAGGCGCTCGGAAAGTTCCCACAGGCGATCGCTGGCTTGGGAGGGCGGTACGGGCAAGGCGATTAAGCGAGACAGAACCCGTTTGACGTTACCATCAAGGATTGACAGAGGCCGGTCGAAGGCGGCGCTGAGAATGCCCCCGGCGGTGGTACGGCCAATTCCCGGTAGAGCCAAGACTTCGGCCAGGGTTTCGGGGAATTTGCCTTGGTATTGCTGGACAAGCATCTGGGCTGCCCGATGAAGATTGCGAGCGCGGGCGTAATAGCCCAATCCTTCCCACTGTTTAAGAACCGCTTGCAGCTCGGCGGTGGCGAGGGTTTCTACATCAGGAAAGGTTTTTAGCCAGCGTTCGTAGTAAGGGATGACGGTTTTGACCTGGGTTTGCTGGAGCATGATCTCGGAAACCCAGATAGCATAGGGGTCGTGGGTTTTTCGCCAAGGCAAATCTCGCCCCTGCTGCCAGTACCAGGCGAGGAGCGAGCGTTGCAGTGAGTTAATCTTTGAGATTTCTGGAGAGGAAATCACCAAGGGCTATTCTTCTGGTGCCAACAGAGGGCTATCTGGGCCCAACAGCGATTTTTCAAAATTTAGGCGCTGCTCGGCATTGCGGAGAAAGTAACCACTCATCATTGCTGAAGCCAGCAGACGTCCCAGTTGTTCTCTATTGGTACTAATGGTCACGCCAAAATGTTCGGAAGGTAAGTTACCCAGCAACCCGATAATGTTGCGCTCCATAACTTGAAAGACTTCCGTTGATTCAGGACGGGACAATTGGGCCACTGTATCGGGGCTGAGGGATTGAACGTACTGCCACAATCCTGCTTCTGCTCCGCCTTCAAAAAAATGTTGGGGGCGTTTGTCTTGATTCACTCGGGTTCCTCCTGTAACTCTCTCGGGGCTAGCTTGGCCGCGAAGGAAGAGTCTGATACTGGCAAGTGTAACAAGGGCGATCGCCAGTGGGTGTGGTTAGAACCGAACTTTATTTTGTCTGATTACCTGGCAATGACCGCAGGAATTCCAGGGGAATGGCAGGATTTCCAGGGAATTTAGGGCTAAACCTGCCAAAAAAATCCCGCCAAAATTAGCGCGATCGCCAAGGAGCTGTTCGGCTAAATTCCGCCTCAAAGCTGCTAGAACGCGGCAAGAGCATCGGCAATGGTTTTGTTATAGATG
>JAAUTE010000123.1 GCA_012031815.1 Chloroflexaceae bacterium | reverse complement strand
CCCTCGGCTCCAAATGCAGCAAATCTAGCACCTGTTGCGCCAAGCCTTCCTGTTCGAGAATAATCGGGACGGCATAGATGCTGCTGGCATCCTGACAGGTAATGACCCCAGCCACGGGCACATCACAAAAAGCAGAGAGCTTTTCTTTGAGGTTGGGTTGTAAAGGGCGATCGCAGCGACAGATAATGATATCCGGTTGAATGCCAATGGAGCGGAGTTCTTTAACGGAGTGCTGGGTGGGTTTGGTTTTCATCTCGCCAGCGGCCTGAATCCAGGGAATCAGGGTGACGTGCATATAGATAGCTTGATCGCGGCCCACATCTTTGCGAAACTGACGGATGGCCTCCATAAATGGCAGCGATTCAATATCACCGACGGTGCCGCCAATTTCAATAATGACCACATCGGGATTAGTGTCTTTGGCAACCCGATGGATGCGTTCTTTGATTTCATTGGTAATGTGGGGAATAACCTGTACCGTACCGCCTTGATAGTCGCCCCGCCGCTCTTTGTTAATAACCGCCTGGTAAATGGAGCCAGTGGTGACGCTGTTGAGGCGAGACATGGCCGTGTCGGTGAAACGTTCGTAGTGTCCCAGGTCTAAGTCTGTCTCAGCGCCGTCATCGGTGACAAAAACCTCGCCGTGCTGGAAGGGACTCATGGTTCCCGGATCGACGTTGATGTAGGGGTCGAGTTTGAGAATAGAAACAGAATAGTTGCGAGATTTGAGCAGCCGTCCCAGGCTGGCCGCGACAATGCCCTTACCAATACTAGAGACGACGCCGCCGGTAATAAATACAAATTTAGTCATTGTAATTTAAACCTAAAATTTAGGCTTTGAGCTTTCCCGTTTCATTTTGCCACAAGCACGATCGCCCTGGGTTTAGCGGGACTTCGGGGTCTTTTTCCGGTGAATGATCGGGCTGCGGCTGGGAAATTACGGAAAACGGGCCTAACTCTCCCCGTTGGGTTGAGGGTGCGATCGCCGTCCCAGGCAGCGAGCATGACTAAATCGGCGTCCTGGGTGCTGGCCGGAGCGCTGGGATAGGCAAACAGGACTAAGATTGTTACTACCCCACGAGAACGCACCAACGATTCATTTCTTCAACTTGGCCTATGACCGAAGCCACTGCCACGCGATCGCGCCCGACCCGTCCCACTCAGCCGACGATTCATTACCGGGTCGCCATGCCCCAGCCCGCCTCCCATGTGTTTGAGGTAACGCTACACCTCGATGGCTGGCAAGCCCCCACCCTGGATCTGAAAATGCCCGTCTGGACGCCCGGTTCCTACTTAGTGCGGGAATATGCCAGGCAAATTCAGCGCTTTTCTGCCCATAACCCTATTACTGGCGAGCCGCTAGGGAGTTGCAAACTGGCTAAAAATCACTGGCAGGTGACCACCGCAGGGGTAACGGCAGTAACGGTTCGCTATGAAGTCTTTGCCCACGAATTGACGGTACGCACTAATCATCTGGATGCCACCCACGGTTATTTCAACGGGGCGGCGCTGTTTTTCTACCTCCCCGGCTGGGAACAAGCGGCGATCGCCGTGGAAATTGTGCCGCCTTATCCTGAATGGCAGGTGGCCACCAGCTTGCCAACCCTGAAAGGCGATCGCCGAACCTTTGTGGCCCAGAATTTTGACACCCTGGCCGACAGTCCCTTTGAGATTGGCACCCACGGCCACTACGCGTTTCAGGTGTTGGACAAACCCCACGAGCTGGCCATTTGGGGTCAGGGCAACCTCGATCCCCAGCGCTTAATCGCCGATACCCAAAAAATTATCCAGGCGGAAGCCCAACTGTTTGGCGGACTGCCCTACGATCGCTATTTGTTTTTGCTGCATCTGTCTGGGAGCGGCTACGGCGGCCTGGAACATAAAAATTCCTGCTCTCTCAACTATCCTCGCTTTGGGTTTCGCGACCCAGAGAAATACCAGCGTTTCCTGCAACTGGTGGCCCACGAATTTTTCCACCTCTGGAACGTCAAGCGCCTGCGACCCAAGGAACTAGAAACCTTTGATTACGACCAGGAAAACTACACGACTTCTCTCTGGTTTTGTGAGGGGACAACTAGCTATTACGATACGCTAATGCTGTTGCGAGCCGGAATTCTGGAGCCAAAGGGGTTTCTCGCCAGCTTAAGCAAAGATATTTCCCGCTTGCAATCGATTCCGGGCCGGTGGGTGCAGCCCTTGAGCGAAGCCAGTTTTGATGCCTGGATCAAGCTCTACCGCCGCGATGCCAACAGCGACAACTCCCAGGTTTCCTACTACCTCAAAGGCGAGTTGGTCTCCCTGCTGCTGGATCTGCGAATTCGCGATCGCAACCCGGATCGTTCCCTGGATGATGTGCTGCGCCTGCTCTGGCAGCGGTTTGGCCAGGGGGAAATTGGCTACACAGAGCCACAATTGCGGGAGGCGATCGCAGAAATTGCCGGGGAAGACGTTAGCCGTATTTCTTGAGCCGCTACGTGGATGGCACCGAAGAATTGCCCTACGACGAATACTTAGAACCCTTTGGACTGCGCTTGAAACCCCTCTTTGACAGCCATCCGTTCCCGATTTAGGCATCAAAGTTCAAGGGGAAAACGGTCGGGCGATGGTTAAATTTGTGGCAGCGGGGTCTCCGGCCAGGGCGGCGGCCATTGACCCAGAGGATGAATTGCTAGCCATCGATCACATCCGCGTTACAGCCGAGGATTGGGCGGAGCGCTTGCGGGACTATCAGGCGGGCGACTCGGTGTGGGTAAGCGTCTTTCACCAAGACCAATTGCGCACCGTTTCGATACAATTGTCAGAACCCCAGCCGAGCCGTTACGAGATCCTGCCCCTTGAGCAGCCCTCAGCGCAGCAACAGCGCAATCTTCAGCGTTGGCTAGGTTAAATTTAAGTCTGGGGAGGTTTCCTGCCCCTGTCCGCCCATTTGTATTAGAGAATTATGGAAGGTTTTCTGCCGATCGCTTACTTTCAAAATCAATTTATTCCCTTTGCTGACGCTAAGATGTCCGTTGCCACCCACGCGCTCCACTACGGGACAGGGGCTTTCGGGGGCTTGCGGGGCATTCTCGATGGACAAAATCCCCAAAAGATTTATTTATTTCGCCTGGATCGCCACTGTCAGCGACTGAGCCAGAGCGCTAAGTTTTTGCATTTTGAGTTGCCGCCCGATAAAATTGCCCAGACTCTCATTGATTTCGTCAAGAAAAATCAACCAACCCAGTCGTTTTATCATTCGACCTTTTGTGTATACGTCGGGGTTGGAATTGCACCCCGGCTGCATAATGTGGAAAAAGATTTTCTGGTCTATGGCCTGGTGATGGGAGATTACCTGTCGCCGGAGGGGATTAGTTGCCGGATTAGTTCCTGGGCGCGGCAAGAAGACCGCAGCTTTCCCTTGCGCGGGAAGATTAGTGCGGCTTACATTACCTCATCTCTGGCTAAAACCGAAGCGGTTGAATCGGGATTTGATGAAGCGATTTTACTCAATTCCCAGGGCAAAGTTTGTGAAGCCACAGGCATGAATATCTTTTTAGTCCGCAATGGTCAGTTAATTTCTCCTAGCTTCGATCAAGATATTTTGGAAGGGATTAACCGGGATAGCGTTCTCACAATTGCCCAGGATTTAGGCATTCCCACCGTGGAAAGACCCATTGATAAATCGGAGCTTTACATTGCCGATGAGGTGTTTCTCTGTGGCACGGCGGCGAAAATTGCTCCCGTGAAAAAAATTGAAAATTATCATCTTCCCCTAGAACGACCGATCACGGAAAGCCTTCGCCAAATCTTGATCGCTACCTTGGAAAATCGCGAACCCCGGTATCAACATTGGGTCACCACTGTTGAGTGCGAGTAAAGTTTAAACCATTGGGGTCAAGCGCTGTTGTTCGAGTTCCTTGAGTCGCTGTTGCGCCCGTTGAAACTCTTGGAAATAATATTGCCGCTGCTCTTCTTCCCGATTGGGATCAAGAGACTGCCACTGCTGCAAACAATAACGCCGATATTTTTCACAAGTCACCCGTTCTAAGGAGGCGATCGCTTCTCTGATGCGGATCTCGGCCCGAAAAATATCTTCAGCGCTTTTTTCCGTGAGTTGCAGGAGGTGGGTAACTTTCTCCATCCTGTCGGGATAGATCAGGCTGCGGGTTTGCAACTGGGCCAGGAGGCGATCGCCAATATCGGGGGTTTCGTCGGCGATCTCAACAATTTGCTGCCACAAAAATCGATGGTAGGACAAACTGAATAACAAATCCTTTTCATCGAAAGCGGCGCTAATTTGCTCGCGAAATTGAGGACAGTGGAGATAAATCCGCAATAGCAAGGCTTCGGCTTCTTCCAGTAAACTCGTTTCGCTGGGCACGGTTATGGGAAGAGGCGTTTGCGATTTTTGACTGGCGCGGCGGCGCTTTTTAATTTCGGCGTGGAGGTTTTCACTAAGTAATTTAAATTCTTGGGTATTTAACTTAAAATATGCACTTTTATCACGGCTCAGCCATTCGGCGCAGCGAGCAATGTAACTATCCCGCGTGCTGGGATGCTCAATTTTGCTCAATAAGTTCACCAGATTTTGCATGACCTGCTGCAATTGATCCGCCTGGGTTAAATCCCGGTCTTTTAAAAATTGCTCAATTTGCCAGTCGATCCAGAGGGGCGCGGCCTGCAATTGTTGCCGGTATTGTTCCACTGATGCCTCGGAGGATTTGAGAAATTCATCGGCATCTTTACCGCCGGGCAGGTTGAGAATCCGCAATTGCACCTGACCCGAATAGACCAAGGGTTCAATTTCGCTAATGGCTCGTTGCGTCGCCTGAATGCCAGCGCGATCGGCATCAAAGTTAAAAATCACCCGTTTTGATTCGGTGTAGCGCAACAACGCCCGCAGTTGATATTGAGTGAAAGCCGTTCCTAGGGAGGCTACAGCGTTGGTAATCCCGGCTTCGTGTAGAGAAATGGCGTCAAAATAGCCTTCCACCACCAGGGCTTCATCCTGACGAGAAATACTTTGGCGAGCGCAATTTAGGGCAAAAAGCGTTTTACTCTTATCAAATAGCTCCGTTTCCGGCGAATTTAAATATTTAGGCTCCTCCCCAGCTAAGCTGCGGCTGCCAAAGCCAATAATGCGACCCTGAGCATCGCCAATGGGAATGATCAGGCGATCGCGAAACTGATCGTAGTAGCCACTGCCGGACTGACGCTGGCGGATCAAACCGCCCTGCTCGACCAAGGTGAGCGGGTAGCGCTTTTGTTCGATGAGATAGCGATAGAGGGTTTCCCAGCCAGCAGGGGCATAGCCCAGCCCAAATTGCTGAATGGTTTCTTCCCTAAGCAAGCGCTTGTCTTTGAGGTAATTTAAGGCTTTTTCTCCCAAAGGCTGCCGTAGGGCGTGCTGGAAAAAACTGTTGGCGATCGCCAGAATTTCGTAGAGTTGTTCCCGCAGGGTGAGCTGCTGCTGGAGTTCTTGGCGCTGCTGGGGAGCGAGGGTTTTGAGGGGAACCTGGTAGCGGCGAGCCAGATCGAGGACGACTTCGCTGAAGGAACGCTGACCCGTTTCCATGAGAAACTTAAAGGCATTTCCCCCGGCACCACAGCCAAAACAGTAATAGAGCTGCTTGCTGGGACTCACCGAAAAGCTGGGAGATTTTTCAGTATGAAACGGACATAACCCCAAATAGTCCTTGCCGCGTTTTTTTAAAACAACCTGTTCCGAGATAATTTCAACAATATCAACTCGGTCTCGAACTTCTTCAATGGTCTCAGGATGTAGCCGAGGAATTTCCACACAATCAACCTCAAGCTTTGGGCTTAGTCCTCTATCTTAAGCAGAAAAAGCGGTCAGTTTTTCGCTTGCAGAAAACTACCGACCCAACCACACTAAACCCGCCAGGCTCAACAGCAAAGCAACCAACGTAATCCAAATAAATTTGCGGTTTTCGCCGTCTATTTGCCTAGAATTAACCGGGACAGCTTCAACCCTAGGAGCCGATTTCACCGGGTTGCTGCCCTGCTGGTAAGTGCGATCGCTTTCGGGAACCCTACTCAGATCCGGAATTTTACTGAGCCATTCCGGGGGGCGCTGGAGCCGGGGTGCTTGCAGAATATAGAGAATTTCCTGGCTTTGTCGGCGAATTTCAGGAACTGAATGGGCGGTCAGCTTCTGACATAGGGCGATCGCCGCTGCCGTTTCCCCCAACCCTTGATAAGCCGTCACTAGCAAAATCTGCGCTTCTGCGCTGTAACGAGTGAGGGGAGACACCAATTTCAGGGCTTTTTCCAGGTGTTGCACGCTCTCGCGATATCTGCCCCGCTCTAACGCTTCCTGTCCCGCCTCATAGTCCCGTTGGAACTCGCTCAAATTCTTTGAACCCACCGTCGTTCCTCAAATTTTTCACCTATACTAAAAATAATAATACTTATAGTGCGATCGCCGACCAAGGTTGGTTTAGCTTTTCCGGTTAACCCTGTCCCTAGTCAAATTAATTAACGCCTGAAAGTCACTCACTAAAACCCCTAAAAATATCGATTTTCTGAGGCTTTATCTATTATGAAACCAAAGACAATCTTAGGCATTTGTGTCCTTAGCGTGATGGCAATGACCGCGAGTTTGCCAGCCGCAGCCGGACAAGTTTTTATTCAAAATGGGCGGGGCTTCCGCCGTGGCTTCGTTTCTCCTGGGATTAGAATTGGTGTCCAGTCGGGGCCCGTGTTTGTCCGTCGGCGCAATCCCGGAATAATTATCCCGCCGTCTCGCTCCTTCCGCGGCCGTTGCTTCAACTGCCACCGGGATTCTCGCTTCGATCGCCGATTCTCCGACTATGACCGTGGTTTTCGCGATCGCCGAGTTGTCCTTCCCATTTTGGTTAACCCCTCCTTTAATGACGGCGACGGCGTTAGGGTCGTCGATCCCGCTTACCGGAACCCCCGCTTCGATGATGGGGTGAGAGCGAAGCGATCCGATTCTGACAATCCCCGCTTTGATGATGGAGTGGGAGCAGCCGATCCAGTTTATGGGAATCGCGATCGCGAAGGCTCGGTTTTAGTGAAACCAACGATTACCAACTTATCCCCCGGTCAAACGAGTGCACCGGTATTTAGCGAATACGGGTTTCCAGCGGGAAGTATTGTGGAAATTGAAACCGCTCCATAAAGATTTCCTAACCTGAGCCATCGCCACCAACCGGTCTCCCTGGCTTGATTCCTCGCCGGCCATCATTTGATTCAGCAGAAATTAAACAAGGCTAATTAAACTTGAGAGCAGCAAGATGATGAGCTGATTGGGAGATAAATAATGCTGGCAAGCTTAGAAAAAATTCAACATCCCCTGGGGCGAGGTGCAGCAGCGGCCGGGGTTGCCTTCGCCACTACAAGCACGATTGCGGCTTTGATTTTGGGATGGGGCACGCCGAAAAACGAAACTGCCCACCGAGTTGCCGTGCTAGCTTCTCTCCTGAGTGCGGGGGGCGGAGCTTTGTTGGGTTTATCTTATTCAAGGGGTGTGTCAGAGCGATCGTCAGACGCTGAAACCAAACTAGAATCCCCCCCGGTTGTCAAGACTCTCCCAAACAAGATTGGCGCGACTTCGTTGTTGTACGAAAGGATATTGAAAGTCAAGAAATTACGTCATTCTATTTAAAACCCGTCGATGGCGGCCCGCTGGCCAATTTTCAACCGGGGCAGTTTTTAACCATTAAACTTAATATTCCCGAACAAGGTCGTGCCGTCATCCGCACCTATTCCCTCTCTGACTACGGCAATCCCTCAGAGTACTATCGCCTTTCCATTAAGCGGGAAGGCTCGCCCAAGGGTTCCGAGCATCCCCCCGGCTTGGCCTCCAATTTCCTCCACGATCGCGTAGCCGAAGGGGCAATTTTACCGGTTAAACCGCCCAGCGGTCGTTTCTTCCTGAATATCAGCCAACCGCTTCCTGCCGTGTTGATTAGCAATGGCGTCGGCATTACCCCGATGATGGCTATGGCAAAAGCCTGTTTGCTCCACGGCGCGTCCCGTCCCCTCTGGTTTGTCCACGGGGTCAGAAATGGCGAATACCATGCTTTTCGCACCGATGTCCTGGCCCTGGCCCAGCAAAATCCTCAAATGCGCGTTTACTATCGCTACTCTCAGCCGCGATCGCAGGATGAGGGACAATACCACAGCCAGGGCTACGCCGACATCGACTTTATTAAAACCGTCATTGCCCCAGAAATTGAAAGCGTCCAGGGAGTGCCGGACGCCGAATATTTTTTATGTGGGTCGCCCACCTTTACCGAATCTCTGCTAGCGGGACTGCGAGAGTGGGGCGTCAGCGAGAGCCGCATTTTCTTTGAATCCTTCGGCCCTGCCGCCAAACCGGCCCCAACCGCTCCCGTTAGCTCCGATGGCACTGCCCCAACCGCCGAAGTGGTCTTCAGCCAATCTGGCAAAACCCTGTCCTGGCATCCCGAAGCTGGCACAATTTTAGAGCTAGCCGAAGCTAACGGACTCAATCCCCCCTACAGTTGCCGTCAAGGGATTTGCTTGACCTGTATGTGCGCGATCGCCGCAGGAGAAGTTGCCTACGAGGAGCCACCGATTGGCGAGCCAGACCCTGGGTCAGTGTTAATCTGTGTCGGCAAGCCTAAGACCCCCCGCGTGGTTCTAAACCTTTAGGGAGAAATAACCCGATTGTCATCAGCCCAAAAACAGGATTTGGGTGAAAATAGCTGGTGACAATCGCCGAACTGCCACAAAATCCCGTTATCTTCTTCTGTTTTTTTTAAGATTCGGTACTTGGATGCCTCTCTGACAAACCTATTTGTTAAAGGAACGTCAATAAAATTGAGTTTTTTTAACAATGGGGCGAGTTGTGGTAGCATCTTGATGATTTGGCAAACAGCGCGCTAGCCGTCGCTAATGTGTCAATGGGAGTGTGGTGTCGGATTAGGAGTAGAACCGTAGATGTCAACCGCAGACAGCAATTGCTCAGCGTCCAAGCAACAGCGCCTCGATCCCCAACCGATTCGCGTGGGGGTAATCGGCGTTGGCAACATGGGACAACATCATACCCGCGTCCTCAGCCTGCTTAAAGATGTGGAGCTGTATGGCGTCGCCGACATCAATATCGAGCGGGGCTTAAGCATCGCCAGCCAGTACCGCGTCCGCTTTTTTGAAAATTATCTGGATTTGCTGTCTCAAGTTGATGCTGTCTGCATTGCCGTTCCGACGCGGCTCCACTATCCAGTGGGCATGGACTGCCTCCAGGCTGGAACCCACGTTCTCATCGAAAAGCCGATCGCCGCCAGCATTGCGGAAGCCGAGTCCCTGGTGAATGCCGCCGCTGAAACCAATTGCATCTTGCAAGTCGGACATATTGAGCGCTTTAACCCAGCTTTCCAAGAATTAAACAAGGTTTTGCAAACCGAGGAAGTCTTGGCCATTGAAGCCTATCGCATGAGTCCCTATTCTCAGCGGGCCAAATGACGTTTCTGTGGTTTTAGATTTGATGATCCACGACATCGATCTACTCTTGGAGCTAGTGAACTCACCGGCGATCAAGCTAACGGCCAGCGGCAGCCGCGCTGTCAACTCTGGCTATTTAGACTATGTTACGGCTACTCTGGGCTTTGCCAATGGCATTATTGCTACTCTCATTGCTAGCAAAGTCACCCATCGCAAGATTCGCCGCCTTGCGGCCCATTGCAAGAATTCTCTCACCGAAGCCGATTTTCTCAACAATGAAATTTTGATTCATCGGCAAACCATTGCAAACTACACCACTGAGTATGGCCAGGTACTCTACCGTCAAGATGGCTTAATTGAAAAAGTTTATACCAGTAGCATGGAACCGCTGCATGCGGAACTGGAGCATTTTGTGCAGTGCGTGCGCGGCGGCAACCAACCCTCCGTCGGCGGCGAACAAGCCCTCAAGGCTTTACGGCTGGCAAGTTTAATCGAACAAATGGCCTTGGACGGTCAGGCTTGGCAGAGCGATCGCCACAGTGCCTTGATGACACCGCCATCCCTGGCAATTTCCTAACCCCTTGGCGATCGCGCCAAAACACGGCAAATTATCCGTGGGCAGTAGAACTAGCCTATTTTCCGTCGTGAATTCGTTGCTATAAAGCGTTTTGACCCTCGTTCTCGCCGGGCGCAAGTTTGGCAAGCTCAAGTTCTATCCCTAAAAAAACACTTAAAATACAGACATCAAGGCTGTATAGCCCAACAGTGCCTAGCGGTTATCAAGGATTTGAGACCATGCCAAACCCGGCTAGCGTTTCCCTCACGCCTTCCAAAATCCTGAGTTCACTGATTTATAGTCTGGCCGGAAGATTTGTCGATTTAGCAGAGTTTCCTGGCAAAACCCTGAGAGAAAAACTTTTCCGCCAATTTCTCGCCAGAATTGATAGCTTTGATCACTTTTTTCGGGGAAAGGCTTCAAAAGAAACCGTTGATTCCCTGCGAGACGCTTACTTTAGGAGATAGCCCACAGCCGACTTTCTCGGCCAATTTTCAGTATTTACAAAAAAACACTTATACAACTCCTCCTGTCTATATTGCCGAACTCAAGGACGTAATCTATGCGCCCAAAGACAATCTGATTATGTCCTCCAAAAACACTTTAAGAGAACTATTTTTCTGATTCCTATCCCCCCGATGATGGGCGCATATTTAAAGAACTTCTGCAAGACCACGACTGGAATTATCTAGCTCAGGCTCCGCGAGAAACCCTTGCAGGATATTGTGCTGTTTATAAAGGCATCAAAATTATGGGCATCTTTGTGCGAACAAATTTCCCGAATTTATTTGCTTGAGCAATTTGACTGCGCCTACCTCAATGAGATTAAGCTGTTATGCACTTCCCCCGTTTCTAGCCTGGAAAGGTCTCTGGTTGAGAAAATAGCCCCTGCCAATATTAAACTTTTTCCGCTAGATGCCAATCACTTGTACCGTATAAAAACCCTGATTTTCCCCGCCCATCTCAACTATCATGGCTCATTTTATCTGCCCGAAACCATTCTAGAAAAGCTCAGAGCCGATCTCCTACCCAAGCGATCACGTAACAAAAAAATCGTATTTATATCTCTAGAGCGGCTCAATCTAAACGCCCGACTAAGAGACACATTTTTAATGAGGAAGAACTGATAGAAAGTTTAGAAAAACTAGGCTTCAGAAACTATACACTAGAGACTATATCAATTGAGGAGAAGATCGAGCTTTTCTATGATGCCGAGATCGTTGTAGCTGCTGAGGGATCGGGATTGAGCCACATCTTATTTTCTGAAGCGATTGACATTGTTTGTTTTTATCCGACACAGACAATTTATCCTCATTTTTATTTTCTATCAAAACACCCGCAGCTCAGGCACAATATCCACTACCTCCTTTGCGGCGATGCGTCCGAATTGCATGTTAATTTCCGCGTTGACGTTCCCCGCGCCATCGAACAGATTCGCCGCCTACTTCCCTCCTAAACCCGCTAAAATCGCTTTTTCATCTCCCAACAAACCTGACGATCACCACAGCCTGACCGGAGCGATCGCCCTGTGTCTTCAAAAAACGCCCTCGACCGAGATTTACTCCACTAAACCAGACCGCAGTGCCCTGACCGCCGCCTGGGTGCGATCATCGGCGCACAGCTTGTTAAGAATGTTGCGGACGTGGGTTTTGACCGTTCCCACCGTAATATAAAGTTTTTCGCGATCTGCGCGGTTGTTACAGCCCGCAACGATTAACTCCAGCACCTCCAGTTCGCGATCGGTGAGGGGATAGTTTCCAGTAACTGTTGGTACTC
>JAAUTE010000122.1 GCA_012031815.1 Chloroflexaceae bacterium | reverse complement strand
AGAACGGCTGAGATTTCATCCCCATGTTAGTTCAGTTCAGCTTGCCTTTAATCGCGTGAAGCTGCCCTGGCAAACTGCACAGCTCCTCAGCGTTCATGGCCGTCCCCTGACTCCCTTGGGCGAACTTCTTCAACAAGGCGTCGAAACCCTTGCCCTGCTGACCGACAACCTCAACACACCTGCTGCTATTGCGCGCTACATCTTGGCATTAGATTTACCGAGTCCCTACCAATTGTGGGTGTGCGAGGATTTAGGAGATTCCCAGGAAAAAATCAGTTATTTTCCGGCTGTGAATTTGGCTAGCCTCTTGGAGAGACCATTTTCTCCGCTTAATGTGGTCATTCTCCGGCGGGAATCAGGTGATCAGCCCGTGCCGTCCAACCTGCCGCTGCTAGGATTACCCGATGACGTGTTTTTAAGTTTTGCTGACCGACCGGGATTAATCACCAAACGAGAAATTCGTCTGGCAATTTTGGGGGAATTATCCTTGCAGCCCCAGCAAATCGTCTGGGATATCGGTGCAGGAACGGGTTCCGTCTCCATTGAAATTGCCCGTCTCTCGCCCACTTCCCAGGTTTATGCCATCGAAAAAACAGCCATCGGCTTCACCCTGATTCAAAAAACTGCGATCGCCTGCGAGTCAACAATGTTATGGCTATAAAAGGGGCTGCTCCAGAGATTTTAGCGAATCTTCCCACTCCAGATCGGATTTTCATCGGTGGTAGTGGTGGGCAGTTAATCCCCATCCTCGATGTTTGCGATCGCCAGTTGCAGCCCGGCAAGACATTGGTATTGGCTCTGGCAACCCTGGAACATCTCAGTGAGGCGATCGCCTGGTTCAAGCAACACCGTTGGGATTTTCGCTTGCTACAATTACAAATTGCCCGCTCTGTTGCGATCGCCGACTTGACTCGCCTGGCCCCCTCAATCCAGTTACGCTTATCACCATCACCCGTTAGTCATTCCCAAAAACTAAGATCTTTGGTTTCTACCTGCGGAAACGTCAATGAAACAACAATATCCGTTTGACAGGAGTAGTTAATAACACACCTCTATACTAAAAAGTGATGCAGACATAGGAGCTTAACGGCAAATGATTCAAACGGTTCCTCAACGGATGACCTTAGAGGAGTTTCTGGACTGGTATCCCGATGGCTACGGTCGCTATGAATTGTGGAATGGGGTAGTTATTGAGATGCAACCGACGGGGACTCATGAGCAAGTTGTTGGATTTCTAGGCGTTAAATTAGGGGTAGAAATCGATCGTTTAGCACTACCTTATATCATTCCCCGGCAGGCGGTTGTCAAACCGATAGATACGGATAGGTCGGGCTATAATCCTGACTTGATTGTTTTAGATCAGCTTGCCTTGAATGAGGAACCGCTATGGAAAAAGCGCTCTACGATTACCCAAGGAAAATCGGTAAGGCTTGTCATTGAGGTGGTGAGTACTAATTGGCGAGACGACTATGGGCACAAGTTTATTGATTACGAGGCGTTGCAGATTTCAGAATATTGGATCGTCGATTATTTGGGATTGGGCGGCCGGCGCTACATTGGCTCACCCAAACAACCAGCCCTCTCGGTTTATCAGTTAATCGACGGAGAGTATCAGGTTCAGCAGTTTTGTGATGGCGATCGCATTATTTCTGCTGCGTTTCCAGCATTGACCCTAACAGCGGCACAGGTATTTGCTGCGAGTCGATAGAAAATGTTGTCTTCTCCAGCTAGGGGAGAGGCGGTTGGTCATTTTGCAAGTGGCAGAAACGCTTGAGGACTTGCCGGATATGCTTGAGTCGGCGGCGGAAACGCTTGAGGGCTTGCGAAATGTGCTTGAGTCGATGGCGGAAACGCTTTAGAGCTTGCGAAATGTGCTTGAGTCGATGGCGGAGACGCTTTAGGGTTTGCGAAATGTGCTTGAGTCGGTGGCGGAAACGCTTGAGTCACTGCACGAGGAGCTTGAGGACTTGCGGGATGGGCTTGAGGTTGTGCCGGAGGTGATACTGGTTATCTCGAAGCGGCTGAGCCTAAATCTCTAGTTCATTTTGGCGATCGCCTTGTCAGAAGCGGTGGATTATTGCGACCCTTCCTGGCAATGAATTTCCTCGGCTACCCGCTTGAGTCGCTGGAGCTGGGCTTTCATGTCAGTGCGTGTCCAACCCGCAGCAAAGGTACTAAAACCCCAACCGACCAGAGGATTGGGAATTTTAAACTCAAAGCGATTGAGCAGTTGGGTTCCCTCAGAATTGGGCCGACACTCCCAGCGATCGCGTCCTTGAAAAAAACCGTCAAAACCCCAGACAATCAAACCCGGCTCCCGTTCGAGAACAATACTTTTAAGGGTGGGCATAATCAAGGGAACTTGAATAATAAAGCGACTGCGGCTGCCGATTTGGGTACTCCACTCCCCCACGGGATCGCACCGCAGCAGCGGATTAAGCCAGCGATGCATTAACTCCCGATGAATAAGGCAACGCTCAACAATAGTGGCACTGGCATTAATTTGAATCGATTGCTCAAAGACCTGGGACGCTGACATGGATTCTCGATCGTAAGCTAGATAATCTCTACATCCAGTTCTAGCACTTCATCTAAAAATAGATGAGAGCGAACCCAAGGGCCGCTCTCGGAAAAATACGCTCTATTTGCCCAGCGGGGCGCTTCAATTAAGCCTCGTCTAAAGCCGTGATGCCGGGGAGTTCCTTGCCCTCCAGCAATTCCAGACTAGCGCCGCCCCCTGTGGAGATGTGGCTCATTTCGTTCGCAACGCCGACTTTTTCCACCGCTGCCACCGAATCACCGCCACCAATAATCGTGGTCGTACCTTTCGGGGTCAACTCAGCCAGGGTGCGGGCGATCGCCTCGGTGCCCGCCGCAAATTGATCAAATTCAAAAACCCCCATCGGGCCATTCCAAATAACAGCCTTGCAGTCAGCCAACGCTTCTTGGAAATCCTTGACCGATTCGGGGCCAATGTCTAATCCCATCCAGCCATCGGGAATATTTTCGACGCTCACCGTTTGAGCATTGGCATCAGCCGCAAAATTGTCGGCCACCACCACATCACTGGGCAGCAGCAGCGCTACGCCTTTTTCCTTAGCCTTGGCTTCCAGAGATTTCGCCAGATCGATCTTGTCCTCTTCCACCAGGGATTTGCCGACGCTTAAACCACGAGCCTTGTAGAAGGTAAAGATCATGCCGCCGCCGATGAGCAGCTTGTCGCACTTTTCTAGGAGCGTTTCGATGACGCCAATCTTGCTCGAAACTTTAGAGCCGCCAATAATCGCGGCTAAGGGCCGCTGAGGCTGCTCGATCGCCCCTTTGAGGTAGGTCAGTTCTTTTTCAATGAGGTAGCCAGCAACGTTGGGGCTGAGGTATTTGGTGACGCCTTCGGTGGAAGCATGGGCGCGGTGAGCCGTTCCAAAGGCATCGTTAACGTAAAGATCGGCATTGGCTGCCAGTTTTTGCGCGAATTCCGGATCGTTGGCTTCTTCTTCATTGTGGAAGCGCAGGTTTTCCAGGAGAGCGACGCCGCCATTGGGCAGGGTTGCAATTTGGGCTGCCACTTCTTCGCCAATGCAATCGCTGCCCATGACCACTTCTTTACCCAGCAATTCCGATAAACGCCGTGCAGCTGGAGTTAAGCGCAGGGATTCGTTAACTTTGCCCTTGGGGCGGCCCATGTGGCTACAGAGAATTACCTTGGCCTCTTTACCGATCAAATCCTGAATCGTTGGCAGTGCCGCCCGAATTCGGGTATCGTCTGCGATCGTACCGTCGTCATTGAGCGGTACGTTAAAATCAACTCGGACTAAAACCCGCTTTCCGGCTAACTCGGCTGCGGAGAGATTTGCTACAGTTTTCTTGGGCACAACCAATACCTCCAATTGTCGTCTAATTATTTATGCCAGCTTTCATCTCGGTTTTGCTGCCAGCTACCCCGTCCCGTTTAAGGCCGATCCCCTTGATAATTGGGAGTGGGATCGCTCTCATGCCGATTGTACCGGAGCGAGCGCACAGGAGATAAGGGTAATGTTTAAGACCGTTTTGTTTCCCATCGATCGCAGCCGCGAGGCACGGGAAGCCGTAACAGTGGTTGTTGATGTTGTCAAGCGCTACAATAGCCGCCTGGTGCTGCTATCTGTGGTGGAATCGCCAGCGGCGATTGAATCCCCGGCGGATGTCATGGCCTCGGCCAGTGCGGTGGCCGAACTGTTAGCGGAAGTCCAGGGATTGTTTGCTAAGGAGGGAATCGAGACGGAGGCCCTTGAGCGAGAAGGGATGCCGCCGTTTGTGATTTGTGATGTGGCCGATGAAATTGATGCCCATTAATCATCATGGCTGTCGGGGTCTGGGTTTGACGGAACAGGGGGTCAATGAAAGCGTGACTAACCGCGTGATTAATTTGTCGCCTTGTCCGGTTTTGATTGTTCCGTAATCCCTGGGGGGCATGGTGCGGCCATGCCTTTTTCAGTCCGGGGCGCGGCGAGTTGAAAATACCGGGAAAAGGCTTCGCGATCGCCTAACCCAATCCCAGGCTCGTTAGCGTGACGGGTCAGGGGAGACTGCCAGAGTCCTTTCAGTTTGGGAAATAAATAAACTAATAGTTTTTGGGTCGGTTCTTGTTGCGATCGCGGGATGGTGTCTAAACTCGTTTCATAGAATTGGCGATCGAGGTTGTAGGGACTGGGTTTGAGGAAGGCGTCGGGATGGCGGCGAATGAGGTCGTAAATGGGCAAACAGAAGAGGCGCAGCGCTTCCAAAGCGACAAAATCCACGGGATTAACCTGAGCTTGGACAAAAGTATAGGTAATTCGTAAAGTACTGGCAAGGCGGCCAATGTCGCGGGGATTTTTGAGGAAATAGGCAATGCTTTCCCTTAAAACCTGGTTCCAGTCCTGTTTGATTTCGGCTGATTCCTCAGCAAAGATAAAGTCTAAGTTCTCCTGCAAAAGCTGCCGCAGAGAATCGCGATCGCAGATTGGCATGGTGAGGGGAACTTGAATAATTTTTTCCAGGTAAGCCTGGCCGGGAATGTGCAGAATTTGGGTTAAACCGTTGATGACGACTTCTCGGTCGAGCAGCAAAAGATAGATTAATTTGGGAAAATTAGCGACGGCGGCAATGACGCGAAACAGTTGGGCCGTTTCTTGGGGCGCGAGGCGATCGATGTCGTCGATAATTACTAAAATCGGCTTTTGCTGTTCCTTGAGTCCGGTTTCGATTTCCGCTTTGAGTTCATTGACATCCAGGGGCGGTTTGAAGAGATTGGCAAAAACTTTACTGCCGGAGGCCAGCGGAAAGGAGGCATCTCCTAGGGATTCGGCAAAGTTGTAGATTTTCTCCCTTAAATCCTTGGACGTTTTCGATCGCGTTTCTAATTGCTGCAACAATTGCTCGAAAAACTGCTGGGTCAAGTCCTGTGCGCCGGAAAATAGCCAGGGATTGAAGTGCATTACCGATAGAGTTTTACCCTGGGTTTGCTCTTGCAGGTAATATTCGAGAAAATTAACCAAAGTGGTCTTTCCCGATCCCCAGCTTCCATACAGTCCGATGGTAAGACTTGCCGACAGGGGCATCTGGCACAACGATTCCGCTAATTTTTCGGCAAAGCCAGCATGGCCTAAACGATCTTTGCTGGGATTGCTCAAGGGGCGATCGCCAATGAGATCTTCGCTCAATTCCTGGGTTTCCATGATAAACGGGCAATTAAACGACGAAGTTGACAAGTTTGTTAGGAACGACGATGGCTTTTTTGATGGGCTTGCCTTCGAGGTAGCGCTGGGCAACCTCTGATTCCCGGGCAGATTGTTCTAATTCCTGTTTGTCCAAGTTGGCGGGAACTTGAATGGTTCCTCGGGTTTTGCCCATAACTTGAATGACGAGGGTGATTTCCTCTACCACCAGGGCCGCCTCATCCAGTTGGGGCCAGGGTTGGTGGTGGATGGATTGATGGTTGCCGAGTTTTTGCCATAATTCTTCGGCGATGTGGGGAGCCAGGGGCGCTAAAAGTTTCAGCAAAGTTACAATGCCTTCTGTATAAACCGGAGAGCCTTTAACCGGGAAATCGCTGAGAGCATTGCTGAGTTTCATCAGTTCGGAAACGGCAGTATTAAACTGATAGTCGCCGCTCAGGTCTTCGGTGACTTCCTTAATGGCAATGTGAATGGCTCGGCGCAATTCTTTTTCGGGTTTGCTTAACTCCGATTGAGCAATGGATTTGGTAGATTTTGTCGGGGAATTGCCATTAGTCATTGACTAAACGCCAGACGCGATTGAGAAACCGGAATTGTCCCTCCACATCGGCATCGTCCCACTCTAGATCTTTTTCCGGCGGGGCTTTAAACAAGATAAACATCCGCGCCGTATCGGCTCCATAGCGAGATAAAACCTGTTGCGGATCGACGCCGTTGTACTTGGATTTGGACATTTTCTCGTAGAAAACTTCCAGTCGCTCTCCCGTTTCCGGGTCTTGGGGATTTTCGGCATTGACCTGGCTGGCCGGGATGTATTTACCCGTCGTGGGATTTTTGTAGGTTAATCCCTGCACCATGCCCTGGGTCAGCAACCGCTGGAAGGGTTCGTCAAAATTCAACAATTGGCGATCGCGCAGAACCTTGGTGAAGAAGCGGGAATAAAGCAGGTGCAAAATCGCATGTTCAATGCCGCCGACGTATTGATCGACCGGCAGCCAATCGTTGACTTTCTGGAGGTTGAAGGCTTCTTGGTCGTTGTCGGCATCGCTGTAGCGCAGAAAATACCAGGAGGAATCGATAAAAGTGTCCATCGTGTCCGTTTCCCGCTGGGCAGGTTCGTGGCAGTTCGGACAGGGAACGTTAATCCAGTCCTCTTGGTGGGCTAGGGGCGAGGGGCCGCGACCGCTGAATTCCACATTTTCCGGGAGCAACACGGGCAAATCAGCCGCAGGAACCGGAACTATGCCGCACCGGGGGCAGTGAATCACGGGAATCGGCGCTCCCCAATAGCGCTGGCGGGAGATCAGCCAATCCCGGAGGCGGTACTGAATGCGAGCCTGGCCGTAACCTTTTTCTTGGGCATACTCCACGATCGCCGTTTTAGCCGCAACCGAATTCCTGCCGTTAAAAGATGTCGGAGTTGACCACCATTCCCGGCTCGGTGTAGGCGGCTTGGGGGCTGGTTTGGTTGGCCCCATCGGCGGGAACGATGACCCTTTTGATCGGCAGGCCGTTTTCCTTGGCGAACTTGAAGTCCCTGGTGTCGTGAGCCGGAACGCCCATCACTGCCCCGGTTCCG
The DNA here is from genome assembly GCA_012031815.1 of Chloroflexaceae bacterium. Lineage (GTDB taxonomy): Bacteria > Cyanobacteriota > Cyanobacteriia > Cyanobacteriales > JAAUTE01 > JAAUTE01. The sequence continues at coordinate 4,578 of JAAUTE010000122.1, read as the reverse complement.
TATTCGTACAGCACGTAATCGGCGATCAAAATTGGAATTTCCTCGCCGTTGAAGGGATTAATGGCCGTGCCGCCCGTGAGGATGCCGCGCTTGGGTTTATCTTCGGCGGTGCGTTCGATTTCGCTTTCCCCGGCTACTTCTTGGATGAAGGCTTCTACCGCAGCTTTTTGGTCTTCCGTGGTAACCAGCGGCGTCAGGGGATGTTCCGGGGCAAGCACCACATAAGTTACGCCATAAACCGTATCGGGGCGGGTGGTAAAGACCGCGATTTTTTCTTGCCGACCCACAATGGGAAATTCCAGATAAGCGCCCATCGACTTGCCAATCCAGTTGGCCTGCATCAATTTCACCCGTTCTGGCCAGCCCGTTAGGCGATCGAGGTCGTTGAGGAGTTGTTCGGCATAGTCGGTAATTTTGAGAAACCACTGGCGCAACAATTTTCGCTCTACCTTGGCACCGGAACGCCAGGAACGGCCTTCACTATCCACCTGTTCGTTGGCCAGCACCGTCTGATCGATAGGGTCCCAGTTAACCGCCGCTTCCCGTTGATAGGCCAGTCCCGCCGCCAGAAATTCCAGGAAAATCCACTGCGTCCAGCGGTAATAATCCGGCGAGCAGGTGGTCACCTGCCGCTCCCAATCCAGGGATAGCCCCAATTGCTGGAGCTGCTGCTTCATCTGCGCAATATTTTGGTAAGTCCACTGGGCAGGAGCCACACCGCGATCGATCGCCGCATTTTCCGCAGGCAGGCCGAAAGCATCCCAGCCCATTGGGTTTAGAACGCGAAACCCTTGCATCCGCTTCAGGCGAGCAATGACATCGGTGATGGTGTAGACCCGGACGTGACCCATGTGCAGCCGCCCCGACGGATAAGGAAACATGGACAGAGCGTAGAATTTAGGTTTATTGGGGGTTTCTACGGTGGTGTTGGCTGCGGTTTCCGTCCAAATCTGCTGCCATTTTTGCTCGATCGCCGCTGGGTTGTATTGGGAATCCACGAACTTCTCTCCCTGCATGTCTTACCTCACCCCATATTCTGACAGATCCGCTGGAGAAGTAAGAACTGTAAGCTCCAAGTTGGCAACGGGCAAAATTTTTCTCCCACTACTCGAACATGTTTAGTACCTGGCGTCCCTCAGCCAGTTTGGACTAACTGCCGATTGGCTCAACGAATTGGCCGCCGCCTGCGATCGCGCCGGAGTTCCTCCTACCCAGGAAATCCCTAGTACCACGGGCAAGGAAGCCGCTCTGGATGTCTGCGTGCAATGGGGTGGGGTCAGTAGTGGACAATGGCCCGGCGATCGCAACTAGACTGGGGATAAATAGAAGGAGCCAGAGATGATTGCCCAACGAGAACGGCGAGACTTTACTGAAACAGAATATTTTCAGTTAGAAGATGCCACCCAACTACGGCACGAATATATTATCGGAGAAATCGTCCCAATGACTGGGGGAAGTGTTAATCATGCTTATATTGTGATGAACCTGATTTTCCAGTTGCGTTTGGCACTGCAAGAGCAGAATTTTTCGGTGTTTGCGACTGATCTGCGCCTGCACATTCCTCAAAAACGATTTACACTTATCCCGATGTCATGGTTGTGGCGGAAGAGTTACAGTTCGCTCCCAATCGTCAAGACACTATCACCAATCCCCGATTTATTGCCGAAGTTTTATCGCCAAGTACTGCCAATTACGATCGCGTCCAGAAGTTTGAGGCTTACCGAACGCTATCCAGTTTTCAGGAATATCTCCTCATCGAGCAGTCTCGCACCTTCATCGAACATTTCAGCAAACAAGATGGCGATCGCTGGACGTACTCCTTTTATGAAAATCGCGATCGCACAGTTTGCTTGCATCATCTGCCCGTTGAACTTGCCCTCAAAGAGATTTACCACAAAGTCGGCTTCGACGAGACAACGGCATAGTTTTACTTCAAAACACAGCAGTTTAGTTTTATCGCCTGGGTTTGGGTATTCTGTAAACATAGTTTGTAAGCGCACCTATGGAACCGATTTCGGCATTGACAGCAGGGGCGATCGCCTTTCTGACGGCGGTGGGAGTCAAGATTGGAGAGAAGAGTCAGGAGCAACTGGCGGGGTTTGTGGTGGAGCGTGCGCCGAAACTGTTGGAGCTGTTCAAGCGCAAGCGGCCGGAGTTGGCAGCGAAACTGGAATCAGCCGAACCGCAGCAGCAACAGGTTTTGGTGGCCGAGATTGTGGAGGCGGCTAATCGGGATGCGGAGATTAAACAGGAGTTGGAAGCCCTCGGCAAGGCAGCCCAAAATAATCCCCAGGTTTTTCAACAGGCTAAAGTGGGAGGCGGTACAGCCCTTATCGGCGGCACTCACTACTACAGAACTCAAACCAATCTTTCTGGTTCTCAACATTTAGAGACGGCTTCCCAGCGAGCCTTGCAAAAGTTAAAGGACACAATGCAACGAATGAGTGACGAGGCCCAAGCCAAGGGACTAACCCCAGAGATTTTGCAGGAAATCTTGGCCGGTGAAGACTAAACCTTGTTTCGTTTTTGATGCCAACGTTCTCATCAGCGCTGCCCTGTTTCCGAAAAGTGTTCCCCGACAAGCATTAGATCGGGCGCAAGAGTTAGGAGATTTACTGTTGTCAACTTCTGTTTTAAACGAGTTAGAAGCTGTTCTCGCTAGACCCAAATTCGATCGCTATTTGAGTTTGTCTTTAAGAAAAACTTTTATTGTGGATTTAGTGCCAACGGCTCAATTAATCCAGCCCCAGGTGCGATCGCAGATTGTAGAGACGAAAAAGATAATCGCTATTTAGAGCTAGCCGTGAGTTGCAATGCGGATTGTATTGTGACAGGGGATTTGGATTTGCTCGTGCTTAACCCGTTTCGCAACATCAAAATTTCTACCGCCGCGCAATTTTTAGCAGCCTGGTAACTTAAAGGGAATTCCTGGGGTATTCTGGGAACGTAGCGCGTAATCGAGTCTTATGGAACCTTTGACAGTGGGGGCGATCGCCTTTCTGACGGCGGTGGGAGTCAAGATTGGGGAGAAGAGTCAGGAGCAACTAGCGGGGTTTGTGGTGGAGCGTGCGCCGAAACTATTGGATCTGTTCAAGCGCAAGCGGCCGGAGTTGGCAGCGAAACTGGAATCAGCCGAACCGCAGCAGCAACAGGTTTTGGTAGCCGAGATTGTGGAGGCGGCTGAGGAGGACGGGGAGATTGGGGACGAACTCAAGAAACTGGGACAACTGGCTAAGAGTGACGCTCAGATTAACCAGGTCATTACAAATCTGGGCAATCAGTACATCAACAGTAACGTCAAGATTGAAAAACAAGAGTTTCACTTCTGACTGGAGCCGCCGGAGGGGAAGCCGGTTAAACAAAGCCCGACAAACATTGAACTGCGAGGCTCGGAGCATTTTGTGGGGCGAGAAGAAACGCTCTGGGAATTGCACAGTTTATTGATGACGGAAAAATCGCGGGCTGTGTGTGTGGTCGCGGGGATGGGCGGGGTCGGGAAAACGGAACTGGTTCTGCAATACGCGCTCAGGTCAGCGGTGGCTTATCCGGGGGGACGGTGTTGGCTGTCGGTGCGGGGCGGCAATCTGGGTCTGGAGATTGTTAACTTTGGGCGGCGCTTGGGAATTCGGGTTCCTGATGGGTTGGAGTTGCGGGAGCAGGTGCGCTTCGTCTGGACGCAATGGCCCGAAGAACTGACCTTGATCGTGTTTGATGATGTGGCGAAGTGGGAGGCGATTCAGGAGTTTCAACCGCCCGTAGAGTCTCACTTCAAGGTATTGCTGACAAGCCGCAACCGCAAACTGGGGTCAAAATGTGCGGCGGCTGGATTTGGCGGTTCTCTTACCGGAGGCGGCCTTTGAGTTACTGAAATCCCTAGCCGGAAAGCAGGTAGAGGCGGATGAGCAGGGAACCAAGGATTTAGCCGAATGGTTGGGGCGATTGCCGCTGGCGTTGGAGTTGGTGGGACGGTATGTTGACATTAAAGCTATTTCTATCGCAGAAGTTCAGAAACGATTAGAGCGAAAACGGTTGGCTGCGCCTGCACTGAAACGGGATGAAGATGCGGGAGACATGACGACTCAGCATGAAGGGGTAGCGGCGGCGATTGAATTATCCTGGGAGGATTTATCGGCAGAGGTACAGCGGTTAGGATGCCAATTGAGTTTGCTAGCTGGGGCTGAGTTTGGATGGGATTTAGTCGAAGCGTGGCTGTTAGGGGAAACGGCGGATGACGATGAACAAGAAGCTCTAGAAGCTCGCAGACAGGCGCTGGTCAATTGGTCATTGCTCCAGATAACAAAGACAAAAAACTATTTGCTGCATCCCTTGATCCGAGAATTTCTGCAAGCCAAGCGCCAGGAACAGGATGAGGCAGACACTCATGAATATGTACAAGCTCTCTGCCGCACCTTGGCAAAAGTAGCAAGACAAATCCCTCAATCTCCGACACCGGAGCAGATCGGGCAAGTGAGCGAGGCAATTCCTCACCTCCAGGAAATCGCCAATGGTTTGACTGACGCAATTGCTGACGAAGATTTAATCCAGGTGTTTACTTGGATTAGTTGGTTTATCAAGGTC
>JAAUTE010000121.1 GCA_012031815.1 Chloroflexaceae bacterium | reverse complement strand
CCAGCTTGCCCCAGCCCTGGATAACCTCAACCTTGAGCGCTTGAGGGAGTTGGTCAAGTCAGAGCGAATTTTATCGACCAGATTCAGGGCGTGGTTGGCGATTTGGCTGCGATCGAACTGTACGCCCCCCCACTTGAATCCCCAGGGCTTGGAGATGCTGGCTGTCCCGCAACTCCCGAACCCGGCCCGAAGCCGCTAGCAGGGCTTTTGACGGAATGCAGCCCCGATTGACGCAAGTTCCGCCCATATCCTGGGCTTCAATAATAGCAACCTTCAAGCCACATTTAACCGCGTGTAGCGCTGCCCCGTGACCGCCAACGCCAGCGCCGATGATGACCAAATCGTAATCGAACATCGCCCTCGTCCCTTAAAATCCCATCTGTAGACTTTCTATTATTCCCCAAACCTGAACTAACTGCTGGGGCAAACTCTCACCAAGTTCTGTTTTGGCAAGAAATCGCTATTTTTGGCGCTTATTTTTGCTCTTTTTGAGCTTGATCGGTTCGCTATTCCCAGACTCGTAAACCTGCTCAATTAACCCTACCGCCTCAGCCAATTCTAAATCTACCAGCGCGTTCCCCATCGGCAAAGGACGCTAATTGCTCGACTAAAACTGCACAACATCAGTAGTTGTTTCGCTCATTTGCCGCTCAATCCTCAGGTCTTCTGTTTCTACTTTAGATCTACAACTCAGTTACGTCTGCTCCTGGTTGCGCCGCTGCCGTTGAGCTTCGTAGAGCAACAGAGCCGCTGAAACACCGACATTGAGAGATTCTACGCCGCCTGCCAGCGGAATCTGTACCCCAAAATCCGCTAAAGCCGCTAATTCTTGGGATAAGCCAGCGCCTTCATTGCCCAGCAATACCAGCGTCGGCTGCTTAAAATCAATCTCCCAATAAGTCAGTGGCGATCGCGGCAGGGTCGCGACAATCTGAATCCCGCGATCGCGATAGGCGCAGATAATTTGGGTTAAATCCTCAGCCACGGCCACCCGCAGCCGCAACCACTCCCCCGCCGAAGCCCGAATTACCTTGGGGTGATCTAAATCGACGCTATCGGCGCTGAGCCACAACCCATCGGCTCCAGCTGCCACCGCTGTCCGCATAATCGTCCCTAAATTGCCGGGGTCTTGCAAGCGTTCCACCCCTAGACCCAAACTCAAAGGCTCTCTGGTTGACAGTTCCGCTTGTCGTCGCGGCACGACGGCGATCGCCCCATCGGGATTGACCGTGGTTGCCATGCGGGCCAGTACTTCTGGGGTCACTGCTTCAGTCCGTTGCGCCCGCTCGGCGATCGCTTGCCAAAGTTGCGGATGAGCCGCTTGCCATTGGAGAGTATGGCAAAAATCGTCAAGGGATAACTCGTTTCCCAGGCAGCTTGGAGGAGATGCGTCCCTTCCAGCAAGCAGCAATTTTGCTCCCGCCGTCCTTTCGGCTCCTGGAGTTTCCGCAATTGCTTTACCAGGGGATTTTGCCAGCTCGAAATCATGAACAAACCCTGACCCCAACAACAGAAAGGGGCAGTTTTCCAACGCCCCCAACCTTAGCTGATGCGGAACCCGGGACTTGAACCCGGAAAGCTTGCACCACATGAACCTGAATCATGCGCGTCTACCAATTCCGCCAGTTCCGCTTGCTTTACTTATTTTACACACAATCAACCATTGTTATCCAAGGTCAACGGTTTGTCAATCCCCTACAAAAGCTTAACTAGTCTAACAAAAATCTGTGCAACAAAATGGCTGTACCTGCACTCTGTTTATGGGTAGAATCTAACCAAAATTTTTGCCCGATGCCGATGTTGGAGCCTACGATTATTAACTCTCCCATTGTTTCAAACCCTGCTTCCGCCACCGAGGAACAGCCGTCAGTGCTGCATATCTGGGGACGGACGCCGCTGCAAGGTCACGTAGCTATCAGCGGCGCGAAAAACTCAGCCCTGGCGATCATGGCGGGTGCATTGCTCTGTCCTCAAGACTGTCGCCTCCACAATCTTCCCTGGTTGGTCGATATAAATCGCATGATCCAACTCTTGGCCGCTCTGGGATTGAAGCTGAATCGCCAAGGGGACGTTCTCGATATTGACAGCAGCAGCCTCTCCACTTCCCAAGCCCCCTACGAACTAGTTTCTCAAATGCGGGCCAGTTTTTTCGTCATCGGGCCGCTGGTGGCTCGCTTGGGCATGGCGAGTGTTCCCTTGCCCGGCGGTTGCGCCATCGGAGCTCGACCCGTAGATCTCCACGTCCGAGGACTCCAAGCCCTAGGAGCCGAGGTTCGCATCGAACATGGCCTCGTCCATGCCTGTATCAATGAGCGTCGCGGTCGCCTCAAGGGAGCCAAGATCTACTTGGACTATCCCAGCGTTGGCGCGACCGAAACCATTTTAATGGCCGCAACCCTGGCTGACGGAGAAACACTCATCGAAAACGCGGCTCAAGAACCTGAAATTGTTGATCTTGCCAACTTCTGCCGGGCAATGGGAGCTAACATCCAGGGCGCTGGAACTAAAACCATCGCCGTGTCTGGGGTCGATCACCTCCATTCCGTAGAATATTCCGTGATTCCCGATCGCATTGAGGCGGGAACGTTCCTGGTGGCGGCTGCCATTACTGGCTCGGAACTGCTCCTCTCCCCGGTCATTCCCGAACACCTGGCTCCCGCGATCGCCAAACTGCGCGAAATCGGACTGCAAATTCGCTTAGAAACTCCCGATTGTCTCCGTATTTTGCCCGGAGAACTCAGAGCCACTGACATTGAAACCCGTCCCTTTCCCGGCTTTCCCACCGATATGCAGGCGCAGTTCATGGCATTACTAGCGATTAGTGAAGGCAATAGCGTTGTGAGCGAAACCGTCTTTGAAAATCGGTTGCACCACGTTGCTGAACTCAAGCGAATGGGAGCTGATATTCGGGTCAAAGGCAACCACGCTTTTGTTACGGGAGTACCGCGACTATCCGGCGCACCCGTACAGGGAACAGATTTACGGGCAGCCGCAGCCCTAGTCGTCGCTGGATTGGCCGCAGAGGGCAAAACCGAAGTCGGAGGACTACAGCACCTCGATCGCGGCTACGACAACCTGGAAGGTAAGCTCAGACAACTGGGAGCCAAAATAGAGCGCGTCCAAGCTCCACCCAGCAATGTAACGCCGGCTTAAAGCGCGGTTCCCCACCTAGGGGAACTTTTTTGGTTATTAATCAAGCCAGAGGAGCCAGAGAGCCATTTCTGAGAATATTAACTTTTATGAGATAATCATTAACAGCCGTTTAGATTTGCCGAGGAGGGTGATGAGCGAGCGACCCAAAGAACAAACTCTTGCCGAGTTAGCCCCAGCACGATACGAATGCCGCAGTTGCGGCTATGTCTACGAACCAACCAAGGGCGACAGCAAAACTGACATCCCCGCCGGAACTCGCTTTGAGGAACTGCCCCTCGACTGGCGCTGTCCCGTTTGCGGGGCCCGACGCGGCGTTTTTCAAAACGTTGGCGCTTCTGGTGCGCCTCTGGGTTTCAAGAAAACCTAAAATACGGTCTAGGCGTCAACACTCTCACTCCCGCTCAGAAAAACCTGCTAATTTTTGGCGCATTGGGCTTGGCAGTCTTATTTTTCCTCAGTCTCTACGGGCTGAAATAGCCGCATTAAATGGCAAATTTGTCATGCCATTTCACCGCCGTTACTGGCTGATTAAACTCGCCTGTTTTTAGCCTCACGCAGTCTGCAACTATCTATGAAATTGCTCACAAAGCTGAAACAAATTGTTACCTTACTCGCCATTGCTCTCCTGTGCTTAAGCTGTAGTCAGGTTCCATCTACAGGAGAAAATCCCTGGAGAGTCCTGCGTTTACCCACAGAAGCCGCTTTTTCGGACATTGCTTTTACAGAGGATGGGCAGCATGGCTGGTTGGTCGGCAGCCGGGCCGCCCTGTTGGAAACCTTTGACGGTGGCGACACGTGGCAGGAACGTCCCCTAGAGCTAGGAGAGGAAAAAGTGACCTTTACCGGGGTTGCTTTTGCCGGGCAGGAGGGTTGGATCGTTGGCAAGCCGTCGATTTTGCTGCACACCGATGATGGTGGCGCTCAGTGGACGCGCATTGCTCTAAGCGACAAGCTTCCGGGTGCCCCCTACGATATTGTGGCCTTGGGGCGGCAATCCGCTGAGATGGTAACGGATTTAGGGGCGATTTACAAAACCGCCGATGGAGGACTGACCTGGAAAGCCTTGGTGGAAGGCGCAGTCGGGGTAGCCCGAACCATTAGCCGTGGACAGGATGGTCGCTACGTCGCCGTTTCGGCCCGCGGAAATTTTTACTCTACTTGGGAGCCGGGTCAAACGGAATGGACGCCTCACCAGCGCACCTCTTCCCGTCGCCTACAGACGATGGGGTTTGGTAAGGATGGCAATCTTTGGCTGCTGGCCCGGGGTGGACAGATTCAGTTTAGTGATTCTCTAGCGGAGGACAGTTGGGATGAGGTGATTTATCCTGAATTGTCGGCCAGTTGGGGGCTGCTAGATTTGGCCTATCGCACGCCGGAAGAGATTTGGGTTGCCGGGGGCAGTGGCAATTTGTTGATCAGTCGAGACGGGGGTAAAACCTGGGAGAAAGATCGCGCTGTTGAAAGTGTCGCTTCTAATTTCTACAAAATTGTTTTTTTGGGAACACAGAAGGGATTTATCTTAGGACAACGGGGAACAATTCTCAAATACGAACCCGATTCCGCAGCCGCATAAAAAGTTTGACTTGTTATGCCACCCGTTGGTTGCATAAGATGTAAGTTGAAGATCCGTTTATTAATTTTGGGAGGACACTAATGGCTGGTTCAACTGGAGAGCGTCCCTTTGCCGACATTGTTACGAGCATTCGGTATTGGGTAATTCACAGCATCACGATTCCCATGTTGTTCATTGCTGGTTGGCTTTTTGTTAGCACAGGCCTGGCCTATGATGCTTTTGGTACGCCCCGTCCTGATGAGTACTATACCCAAACTCGTCAGGAGATACCTATCGTTAGCGATCGCTACGAAGCGACCCAGCAAATCCAACAGTTTAATAAATAGATAGTCAAACCCAGAAAAGGAAAACTCCAATGACCAACAGAAGCGTTAACGAACCTGTTTCTTACCCCATTTTTACGGTTAGATGGCTGGCGGTACATACCCTGGCTGTCCCTACCGTTTTCTTTCTCGGTGCGATCGCCGCGATGCAGTTTATTCAACGTTAGGAGCCACCATGGACAGAAATCAGAACCCCAATAAGCAACCCGTTGAGCTGAACCGGACTTCTTTGTATCTGGGTTTATTGCTTGTTGCTGTACTCGGTATTTTGTTTTCGAGCTATTTCTTCAACTAATCTGAGAAAGAGGATAAACCAATGTTATCTGAAGGCAGACTTCCCCTATGGCTCGTGGGCACCATTGCTGGCATGGGCGTGATTTTCATTGTCGGACTTTTCTTTTACGGTTCTTATGTTGGTCTCGGTTCTGGCATGTAGCCTTGATTTTTTCCGCTAATCCTGCTTAAGTATGACCGCCTGACCCTAAGGCGGTTTTTTTGCGATCGCCATTGGCTAGAGGAGGAAAAAGAAGAGCATGTAGGCTGCCGCGGCGACTAACTGTAAGACCATGATCGGGATGCCAAACTTGAGAAACGTGTGGAAAGAAATTGGCTGTCCATGCTGCTCGGCTACCCCGGCGGCCACAATATTGGACGATGCTCCGACTAGGGTGCCGTTTCCGCCTAAGGTTGCGCCAAACATCATGGCATAAAACAAGGGCAGAACTTCTGGGGGAAATTGGCCTTGGTAGTCTGACGCCAAGACATCGGCACTAACTAGTCCTACGTTGAAGAGGTATTGTTTGAGCAAAGGAACCATCGCCACAACCAAGGGAATATTGGGAATTACACTGGATAAAATCCCCACTAGAAATAGCAAAACTAGGGAGCCAAGGGCAATATTTCTGCCGAGAACAATCGCCAATATATTCGATAGGCTGCTAACAACACCGGTTTTTTCTAGCCCGCCGATTAGGACGAAAGTACACATAAAAAATATGAGTGTTGTCCAGTCAACGTCCCTCAAAATATTGTTGACAGTATCAATTTTGCTTTGGTTGGCTAGCAGCAGGGCCAAGGCAGCACCAAGCAGAGCAACAGCGGCAGGGGAAATTGGCGTGGGCAAGGATTCTCCAATCACAAAAAATACCAGCACCAAGGCTGCGATCGCGCCTCCGAGCATTAACACCCGTGGGTGATTAATTTGAGGATGGGGGAGTTCTTCTAAATGCTCAAAATTGGTGTTCCAGGTTCTTGGAAATAAAAAAGGAATGGCGACAACAACCGCAGCCACGGCAAGAACGCCCCCCAGACTTAAACGCTGGAGGTAATCAGTGAAGCTAATATTGACAGCATCGCCAACAATAAATGTAGCGGGATCGCCCACAAGAGTTAATAAGCCAGCACTATTGGCGACAAAAACCATCAGAATCAACAAGGGGACAAAGTCAACGCCGATTTCTTGGGCGATGGTGGGAATCAAAGGAGCCAGGAGTAATACAGTAGTCGCATTGGGGAGAACAGCGCAAATGGGAGTGGTAATCAAAACAATCCCTAGCAACAGCAGCTTGCCTCGACCTTTGGCAAGTAAAACCATTTGGGTGGCTAAGTAGGCAAAGATGTTGGTGGGTTCAAAAGAACGAACCAGTACCATTACGCCAAAAATAACGCTAGCGTTGAATAGCTCTGGCTGATGTATTGAACTGCCTCTCCAAGGGTCATGATGTGGGCAAATACTAGGATCAGAGCGCCAAGAAATGCTGCCACGGTAAGATGCAGCGTCTCGAATACGATCGCTAAGATGACTCCAAGAAAGGTTAGTCCAGCAATGATAGCGTTAAGATTTTCCATGAAAGAGACGCCAGCCCAGGTTAATATCGGGAGTTAGGGAAATTGTAGCTCAGCTAACCGGGTTTTTAGCGCAAAACCAACAGGGCTAAACACAATTAGTCCCAGATCCTATCACTCTTTTCTGGCGATCGCTAACCGTGACAAAAAAAGCAGCCTGGGTAGCCGGCCAAGCTGCTGGGGTAACGGAAAAAAGTCTGGTGAAGCGTGGTTTTTAGGGAAGGCGAGTGGGAAAATAAGCGTGGCCTTCGGTTGGGCCATCAATGGCCTTCCAACCTTCGAGGCCACCCAGTAATTCCGACACCGATTCAAAGCCAGCGTCCCGGAGAAGTTGAGCGGCTTCGGCGGTTTGCTGGTCGTCGTTGCCGTAAACGTAAATTTCCCGACGCAGTTCCAGGGCATCTAAAACTCGCTGGGGAAGATCGGCTATGGGCATGGTAATTGCACCCATAATGCGCTGATCGTTAAAGGCATCGCGATCGCGAACATCAATAATGGTTAGGGCGGGTTCTCCCCATTCCAGGCGGTTTTTAAGGGCTTTGGCGCTGGAGGTGGGACGCTGCTGAGGAGCGGGAGTCGGCGTAATCTCAGGAAGCTGGTCTTTGGCGTTAAGAATAGCGTCTTCGATGTCAGGCATAGTCGTTTGTTAACCTTTTATTTGCTTTGTTGGTCTAAGTGTGAAATAAGGTTCCTAGAGATGCTTCCCCCCACAGAAATAAGTCTGGGTTGTCTCTAAAGAGCGCTGTTTTGTCCCGTAAGCAGGGGCTAGGGAAACCGCGTGATTAAGTTAACCCGTAGTCAAAATAAAGCTTGGGCTAAACAATTGAGAATTTAAATTTTTTTATTTATCTTGATAAGATTCTAAATTTTAACCGTTGAGATCGTTATATTTCAAGGCGCCATTACCTGCCTTGCCTGCCTAAACTTCCCAAAATAAAAGGCAGGAAAACCCTGCCCACAAACACGTCGCGACACAATTGTTTCTAGAAATTCATTTCCGCTGCTTGAACGCGCTCGACCTGTTTCTTTTTGATCACCAGCAATACTTGAGCGATCATGATGCCGGCCAAAAACGCCAACAAACCCGTAATCCGAGCCGGGCTTTGCAGCACGATTTCCGTATCCTTCTGGCCAAAACCGCCAACATTGGGATTAGTTGTGAGGGCTTGACCCGCAGCCACGACCTGTCCTTCGGCAACCACTAATTCCGGGCCGGGGGGAATGGTTTCCTCCACCTGGCTGCCAGCTTCTGTGGTAACGGTCACGGTATAGCCGCCCAGATCTTCGTCTTTAACAATTTTGGCGATCGTTCCAGCTTTGGTAGCATTAGACACCGTATTGTTGCTAGCCAGGCCCGTGGGATAAACTTGACCGCGGCCCCGGTTCGCTCCTAAGTGTACCGAGTACTTACCAAAATGAATGCTCTTATCCTGCTTGGGATCGGGAGATAACACCGGGAAAACGATTTCCTGGTAATCTTCTCCGGGCAGCGGGCCGACTAGCACCACATTTTCTTGGCCCTCGCGGTAGGGCATGAAGTAAACATCGCCGATTTCCTCTTGGAGTTCCTCGGAAATGCGCTCCGGCGGCGCAATTTTAAAGCCCTCCGGCAGCATCAGGACTGCACCGACATTCAGACCCCCTCTAGAGCCATCGCCCAGCACCTGCTGGCTGTTCAGGTCGTAGGGAATTTTTACCACTGCCTTGAAGACCGTATCCGGCAGCACCGATTGCGGCACTTCCACTTCTGCGGGTTTTTGAGCTAAGTGGCAGTTGGCGCAAACAATGCGTCCCGTAGCTTCGCGAGGGGTTTCCGGCGCAGTTTCCTGGGCCCAAAACGGATAAGCGGACGCCGATCGCGGCAGGGCCCAATCGCTCAGGAAAAATAGGCACACCGTCAGGCAACCCAGTACCAGGGCCTTGACGGCAAGGGACTTGACCAGCCCCCGAACCAGAGTTAAGGTTTTCATCGCTATCGCTGTCTGGATGAGAAAATAAATGATTCCTAATGGCTCAATCGACGCCAACTTCAGTGGCGATCGCTTGGGAAAAGAGGGACTTACGCCCACCAGGGTTTTTCACCCGTGCGGAAGTCGGTTTCTTCCCAGTTGGTAAAGACTAGCTTGTCGTCTTCTGTGGTGTCGGCATGAACCAGAGCCAGAGACTGGGGAGCCGGGCCGCGCACTACTTTGCCGGTGCTATCGTACTGGGAGCCGTGACAGGGGCACATAAACTTGTTTTCGCTGCCATTCCAGGGAACAACGCAGCCCAAGTGGGTGCAAACCGCGTTGAGACCATATTCTGCGATCGCCCGCTCTTCTGTCACCACAATGTAGGTCGGATCGCCCTTGAGACCTTGGGCCAGCACGCGATCGCCTGGCTTATGTTCTTCCAGAAAACGGCTGATAATCACGTCATTGCCTAGGGCATCCTTGGCGGTGACGCCGCCGCCCGTTCCGCCACTAGAGGGAGGAATAAAATATTTCACCACCGGATAGAGCGCACCCAAGGCCACGCCAGTAATCGAACCAAAGGTCAGCAGGTTCATAAATTGGCGGCGGCCCATATCGGGGACATCCGCAGAGCTAGAAAGTTGTGCCATAATCTATCGCTTCCCCTAGACTTTTTGTAAAAAATCCTCAAGTTTTGCCGTGGGATCGGCTAGATTGCCCGAAGAGACCAACCCGTTACGCAGGAAAACCTCGGTTTCCTTAAGAAAGGTTTACAAGGTCTGTTTTAAATTATTACAAGGATTCAGTTTATCATTTTGTTGCCGCCATAGCCCGCCTTCCAGACAAGCAAGGCATGGGCGATCGCCGAGAGGGCGGGGGATGAACGGTTGGGAAAATAGGCTAGACTAGCGGGAAATTCGCGTTTTAAGGTCATGACAGGAGAAGAGCTGCATCAACTGCTGTTAACCAAGTGGGGACGCTCTTACGATATTCAGCTTCGCCGCACTAAGGGCAAAATTTTTGTGCAAGTGATGTGGAAGTATCTGGAGCAGGCGTCCTTTCCCCTGTCGGCAGCAGAATATAGCCAGCACCTGGAGGCAGTCTCCTACTATCTCAATGCCTGGAACAGCGCCGCTCAGGTAACCAGCTACATTCTCAACACCAGAGACCGGCCCCGTCTCGGTAAGGCAGTGAGCATTTCCATCGATCCTGGCGATCGCGCGGCGGAATGGCTTCTGGACGATCTTTAGGAATATTTCTGGCAATAATTAACATTATGGGTCGCTACTGGCACTTAATCGCCCTGTTTTGGCAGACTTCTCTCCTGGCTGAATTGGAATATCGCCTCAACTTTGCGATCGCCGCCTTGAGTAGTTTGGTGAGTTTGGCGGGCAGCCTGTTTAGCTTGTTTTTGTTTTATCGAACGGGCTACAATTTTGCGGGGTGGAGCTGGCCGGAAGCCATGATAGTTTTGGGATTGTTTACCCTATTTCAGGGGTTTTCGGCGGCATTTCTCGTTCCCAATCTGAACCGCATTGTCCGGCAGGTGGAGGAAGGAACGCTGGATTTTGTGCTGCTTAAACCCATTAGCAGTCAGTTTTGGCTGTCGTTTCGCAGTCTCTCCCCCTGGGGCTTTCCCGACCTGGTTTTTGGGGGAGCGATCATTCTCTACGCGGGGACGGACTTGGGTTTGGGGCTAGGCGACTATTTGCTGGGCTTGGTGCCCCTGCTGTTTGGGTTTGGGATTCTCTACAGCCTGTGGTTTATCCTGGGAGCCACGAGCATTTGGTTTGTGAAAATCTATAACGTTACCGAAGTGCTGCGGGGGCTATTGGAAGCGGGACGTTATCCAATGGCGGCCTATCCTGCCCTTTACCGGGTCTTTTTTACCTTCATTGTCCCCGTGGCCTTCCTGACTACGATTCCGGCGGAGGCGATGCTGGGCCGCACCTCCCTGCCCTGGTTGGGGATAGGGGGATTGCTGGCGGTGCTAACTTTGGGCGTTTCCATTGGCTTTTGGCGCTATGCCCTGCGATTCTACACCAGCGCTTCTAGCTAGACAGAATTGCTCAGGGTTGAAAATAGCAAAAGTTAAATTTAACGCTTGGCTCACTCAGGACATGGGTGATCGCTTTTTTTACTAAAAATAACGCCACAAATCATGAGCCTATTGACTGCCTACCTTTAGTTACCAGCTCAATTTTATTGAGTTGCCATAATCTTGCCGCCATACATATGTCTTCCATGAAAAATTAACGGCTAAAGTTAGCGGCGATCGCGATATTTGGGAAATGTCCCTGCGATCGCCTTGGTTTAAGTTGGCAAAGGAAGCCGGAGTTTTTAATTGCCTAACCTTGAAACCACAGGGATAAATTAACGGAATTTTCCCTGTTGGCATAACAATCATTAATCGCAAGCATAGTCCTGCAAAATCATAGGCGTAACCTGATACGATTCTGGATAACCTATGTTTCCTAACTTTTACTGCTATGAATTCAGAAACACGACGACTCCAAGAAGCCCGCCAAGGCCAGCCCTGGAAACTGTGGGGCCCTTATTTGAGCGAGCGCCAGTGGGGTACAGTACGGGAAGACTACAGCGATAACGGCGATGCTTGGAATTATTTCTCCCACGACCAGGCGCGATCGCGAGCCTATCGATGGGGAGAAGATGGATTGGGCGGCATCTCCGACGATCATCAATTCCTGTGTTTTGCCCTCGTCCTCTGGAACGGCAACGACCCCATTCTCAAGGAGCGGCTGTTTGGCCTCACCAATAGCGAAGGCAACCACGGCGAAGATGTCAAGGAATACTACTTTTACCTGGACAGCACGCCGACCCACTCCTACATGAAGTATCTCTACAAATATGCCCAGGCGGCCTTTCCCTACGATGATCTTGTCAAAACTAACCGCCGCCGTTCTCGCGAGGAATTAGAATACGAGCTGCTGGACACGGGAGTCTTTGACGAAGACCGTTACTTTGATATTTTCGTCGAATACGCCAAATCTTCGCCGACAGACATCACCATCAAGATTAGCGCCGTCAATCGTGGCCCCGAAGCGGCTCCCCTCCATCTGTTACCAACGCTGTGGTTCCGCAACACCTGGTCTTGGAGCAATGGCGGTTCCAAGCCCGTCATCCAGAAGATCGAAGGCTCCGGCAGCAGCATTGTTCGCGCCTACCACACCGA